>JAFRZC010000255.1 GCA_017442765.1 Prevotella sp.
GAGTTGCGCATGAAGGGTCTTGAAATCAAGAATATCATGACCGCCGTCGAGGTTGCCGTGAACAACTTGGTATGGGACGCAGAGCAACAACTGTCGAAACCAGATGACATCATGCAGGTATGCCGCCGGTTGGTTGAGGCCAACGATATGATTGTAGGTAGCGGCATCGGCTTCATACCTGGCTATTACCCCGAACAGGGCCGATGGTATGAGCCCTATGTGAAGCGCAGAGAGGACGGCACCCTTGTGACGCTGCAGATTGGCTCTGCCAGTCACGACTATACGAAGGCCGAGTGGTTCACCGGTCCTCTCACGTCTGACAAAGGCCACTGGAGCGAGCCTTACTTCGACGAGGCCGGCGCAGGCATGTCGCTCTGCACCTATTCATATCCCATCCGCGACAAACAGGGAAAGACGGTTGCCGTCATCGGTGCCGACCTCTCGCTTGGATGGCTCAGCGAAGTCATCAACCGCACACGGTCGTACCCCTCATCCTATAACCTGTTGCTCAGCCGTACAGGAAAGCTTATCGCCTGTCCCGAGGAAAGCCTCACCATGCGCAAGACCGTGCAGGAAGTGACAAAGGGAATGTCGGACTCCATGGCACAGGTCGTCAACCGCCGTATGCTCGACGGTGAGCAGGGACAAGCCGTGGTTTACGACAACAACGGCAACAAAAACTACGTCTTCTTCGCACCCGTAGAAGGCGAGACCGGGTGGTCTATGTCGGTCGTGTGCAGCGACAAGGAAATCTTCCACACCTTGCGCTGGATGAATATCAATCTTCTGGTGCTCACGCTCATCGGTCTGGCTCTGCTCAGCCTCATCATCTTCCGCTCCGCACGCAACACCAAGCGGCTGCAAGCTTTCAACTCCGAGAAAGAGCGCATCGCGGGCGAGCTGCATATTGCCAATGCCATACAAATGGGAATGCTTCCCAAGACGTTTCCGCCCTATCCCGAGCGCGACGACATCGAAATCTTCGGCTCGCTCGTCTCGGCAAAAGAGGTAGGCGGCGACCTCTACGACTTCTACATCCGCGACGAGAAGCTCCTCTTCTGCATCGGCGATGTCAGCGGGAAAGGCATTCCCGCATCGCTCGTCATGGCCGTCACACGAAGCATGTTCCATCTCGTGGCGGCACATGAGTCGGCACCCGACCGCATCCTCCACGCCATGAACAATACCCTGACCGAAATGAACGAGAGCAACATGTTCGTCACGCTCTTCGTGGGCGTGCTCGACCTGCCCACAGGGCGGCTGCGCTACAGCAACGCCGGCCATTGTCCTCCGTTGCTCATCGGACAGGGTGTAGGCCTCCTGCCCACAGAGGCCAACATACCCGTAGGCCTTACCCCCGACTGGAAGTTTGTCGCACAAGAGCAACTGATACATCCCGGCACAACCATCTTCCTCTACACCGACGGAGTCGTTGAGGCCGAGAATGCCAGGCACGAGCTCTACAGCGAGCAGCGCATGCTTCGCGAAGCCCGCCGCACACTGAAAGCAAGGCAACACAATCCCGAACAGCTCATCCGCAACATGACGCAGAGCATCAGCGACTTTGTCGATGGAGCCGAGCAAAGCGACGACCTCACCATGCTCGCCATACAATTCACCAAAGAGAAGCGGGATGTACGCCTGAAACGCGGCATCACCCTACCCAACGACGTACAGACCATCCCGCAACTCAAGGAATTTGTCGATGGCATAGTCAGCGAGCTCTCCTTCGACGCTGACACCGCCATGTCGCTCAACCTCGCCCTCGAGGAAGCCGTCGTCAATGTCATGAGCTACGCCTACCCCCCGGGCACGACAGGCGACATTGCCATCGAAGCCGAGGCCAACGATGTCAGACTCAAGTTCACCATCACCGACAGCGGCGCCCCCTTCGACCCCACAGCAAAAGAAGACACCGACATCACCCTCTCTGCCGAGGAGCGACCCATCGGCGGGCTGGGTATTTTCCTCGTCCGGCAGCTCATGGACTCCATCAACTACGAGCGCATCGACGGCAAGAACATCCTGTCGCTCAGGAAAAAACTAACTACTGCCATTTCACCGACAGAAAACTAATTAGTGTTTAGCGTTTAGTGTTTAGTGATTTTTCAACTTTCAACTTTTAAAAAACAGACAATGGAAGTAATTAAAAGTTTCACCATCGACCATACCCGCCTGAAGCCCGGCATCTATGTGTCGCGACAAGACAAGGGCTTCACCACGTTCGACCTGCGCATCACCGAACCCAACAAGGAGCCGGCCGTCGCCCCCGCCGCCCTGCACAGCATGGAGCATCTGATGGCGACATGGTTTCGCAACTCCGCGGTCAAGGACGATGTGGTCTATGTCGGCCCGATGGGTTGCCTCACGGGGATGTATGTCGTGATGACAGGAGCCTATTCCGTCGAGGACATGCGCCGTCTGACCATCGAGTGCTTAGAGTGGATGCTCACCCAGGAGAAAGTGCCCGCCACCGAGCCCGAGACCTGCGGCAACTACCTGCTCCACGATTTGCCCATGTGCAAGTGGGAGTGCCGTCGCTACCTCGACCGCCTGAGAAACGATTTCCACAGCAAATATACCAAGCTACAGGTTACTCTCGACGACGGCCGCGTCTTCGCCGACGCATAAGGCAAACGTTTTTTGCCTTTCCCGAAACTTTATGTGCCTTTGCGACAAAAAGTCATCGAACAATGAAAAAGTGGACAAGAGGACTATTGATTACGGGCTTTGTGCTGGCAGGTCTCTGGACGTGCAACAAACTGTTTTGGAGTAACCTTCAAAATGTCCCTGAAGGCTATCAGGGCAGATTTGACTATCAGAGCATGCTGGAGAAAAAGTATGCTTACAATGGTGAATATCAAGTGGAGTTCTTCACGCAGGAGAATAGTGATGATCGTATCAAACTCCTGCAGGTCTATTACCCTGCCGACTTGAAAAGCTCAAAGAAGAAATGGCCCCTGGTGCTCATGGCTAACGGCACGGGCATCCGGGCATCGAAGTACAAGGCCATTTTTCGACATCTGGCCACATGGGGGTTCATCGTCGTGGGCAATGAGGACGAATGGACATGGGACGGCAAATCCGTCAGTAAATCGCTGGATCTTATGTTAAAGGAGAATGCGAACCCGTCAAGTATTTTTTATCAGAAAGTGGATACCACAAACATCGGTCTGACGGGGCATTCACAAGGAGGAATGTGCGTCTATACTGCCGCTTCGCTCTTCGCGAACAGCCATCTATACAAGGCTCTCTGTGCTCAGAGCGGCACGGCAACAATGCTTGTTGACAGCCTTGGCGGAGCATTCCTAAAAGACATCAAGGCACCCATGTTGCTGATGGCCGGATGTGGTGGTTTCGATGCCAAGGTGCTCTGCAAACTGGATGAATTGCAGAAGAGCTACGAGGGTATCGGCTCGGAACACCGCATCATGGGACGCATCAAAGGCACGGATCATGGGGACATGCTTCCGCGTGGCGACGGCTATATGACAGCCTGGATGCGCTACTGGCTCTGCGGCGACACTCTGGCTAAGAAGTGCTTTGTAGGTTCAGATGCCGAAATCCTCAAGAACAAAGACTGGCAGGACGTGGCACGAAAAGGATTTTGAGGCTATTTATTGGGTCTCATGACATAGAAACCTGTACCACAGCTATTTACAAATTGGCTGTCTGAAATGCCAACAATTACAGAAACATCCCGTCACCAATAACTTGACAGGATGTGGATGGGAGTGTAAGCTAAAAAATCTTAAATTCCGACCGGAGATTTTAACAAATTCTGTCAGGATTTTTTTCGATTCTGGAGCGCAAAAACACCCTTTCACTCCCCCTTTACTTCCCCTTCACTCCCCCTTCACTCCCCCTTTTTTCCGAAACATATATGTTTCACCTCCCAAATAACGGTCTTTTGCACTCCGAAAGACGGTCTTTCGCCACCCGAAACATATATGTCCCGGAGGTGAGAGCTATATCTTTCGCAAACCGAGCGATAAGCCTTATAGGCCTTATAAGACTTACGGGGGTTATAACCAGCGAGTTAGCTGATTTTTGGAAAATGGCTGATAACTGCGTTATTTACGGAAAAGATTTTCGCGGTGCAAAAAAATCGAATGGTGAAGTTAAAAGGATTCGGCCAAGTGTGAAAAAATGTTGAACGGCATCGGCTACAGCTGCCCCGACTCCACCATGCGCACGACGCGCTCGGTCAGGCGGTCAACCCCCTCGGCATCGTATTTCTTCGTCAGCGAGGCCCCGAACGTCCAAGCGAAGGCCTGCCAGAAGCCGGCGCGGATGGGACCCATGAACGTCTGGATGAGCTGATACGACGACGAGTCGCACTCGCGATAGACCAGTTTGATGAGCAGCTTGCCCTGCTGATAGGTGAGCTTCTTCATGCGCGGCGTGTATTCCTTGCGAATGTTCTGCTCGACGAGCTTCATGTGCTCGTCTTTCGCCCGTTTGTTGGGCAGCGTCTGCAACACCTCGTAGGTCTCGATGATAATCCTGTTCACCTCCTTGGCGATGGGCAGCACCTTCTTCACGTTGGCCACGAGCCGGTTGTAGGCCTGCCGCTCCTTCGCCGACTTAAATACCGGCGTGGGATAGACATAGACCGTATTCAGCTCGGCATAGAGGATGCTGTCACCCTCGAAGAGTGCCTTTCCGGTTTTCACCATCGGCACAAACGTGGGCGTGTCCATATCGACCTCGCGCTCCTCGGGCGGAGGCGTGCCGTCGTCCTGCGCCCGCAAGGTCACGATGCCGACGGACAGCAACAGCAATAAACAAAGTCTGCGCTTCATTGTTCCGGCTGCAAAGATAAGGCAAACTTGCCGAAAAACGCAGGAAAAGATTTGCTTTTTGGCGGAATTTGTATTATTTTTGCAATCGTTTATGATTTTCAAGAATTTGCCCCGTCCTTCAACGTGGCACGCTGCATCCCTGCATGTGTTGGTCTGGCTGCTGGTGTGGGGCCTTCCGGCACTTGCGCAGACCGACATGATAGAGATAGTGACCGACGACGAGGAGAGCGGGCTGGCCGAGGGGCTGTTCGACGTAGTGAGCGAACTGGCGGCAAATCCCTTCGACCTGAACACCGCCACACGCGAAGACCTGGAGCAGCTGCCTTTCCTCACCGACGCGCAGATAGAGGAGCTGTGCGAGTATCTCTACAAATACGGCCCGATGAAATCGACGGGCGAGCTTGCGCTGATTGAGTCGCTCGACTACCAGCGGCGGCAGCTGTTGCTGCGATGCGTCTATCTCGGCGAGCAGCAGAAGGAGCGGCTACGGATAGGCGAGCTGCTGAGGCACGGGAAGAGCGAACTCACCGCCGCCGGACATATCCCCCTCTACGAGCGGCACGGCGACCTGGGCGGCTATCTCGGCTATCGCTACAAGCACTGGCTGCGCTACACGTTCAAGGCCGGACAACATGTGCAGGCAGGACTGCTCGGGTCGCAGGATGCCGGTGAGCCGTTCTTCGCAGGGAAGAACAGCGCGGGCTACGACCACTATTCGTTCTACCTCGGCCTATCCAAGTTGGGCGCACTGAAGACCCTTGTCGTGGGCCGGTACCGGATGAGGTTCGGCATGGGACTCATCATGAACAACGACTTCGGCTTCGGCAAGACGGCCACACTCTCCACACTGGGCCGACAGGCCAACAGCATCAGACCCTACGCCTCGCGCTCGGCAGCCAACTACCTGCAGGGCATCGCCTCGACCGTTGCGCTGGCAAAGGGGCTCGACCTCTCGGCATTCGTGTCGTACAGGAAGATCGACGCCACACGCGTCAAGAACAGCGAGGCCGTCAGCACCATCCGCACCGACGGCTACCACCGTACACAGTCCGAGATGAGTTATAAAGAGAACACGGCGCAAACTCATGGGGGGGGTAATTTTTCCTTTTCACATAGCGGGTTCACCCTCGGCGCAACGGTTTTCTTCACCTCGCTCAACCGCCTGCTGCAGCCCGACACACGACAACGCTACCGACAGTATTATCCGCAGGGCGACCGCTTCTGGAACGCCAGCATCAACTATGGCTACCGCTCACACCGGTTGCAGGTGAGCGGCGAGACGGCAACAGGCGACTGCCACGCCTTCGCCACGCTCAACACCGCCACATGGCACGCCGCCGACAACCTCGACATCATGCTCCTGCAACGCTTCTACAGCTATAAATACTACTCGCTCTTCGCCCAGAGCTTCAGCGACGGCGGCCGTGTGCAGAACGAGAGCGGCATCTATCTCGGAGCCACATGGCACCCACGTCGCACCATGACGGTCATGGCCTACACCGACGTGGCCTACCATCCCTGGGATCGGTATCAGGCCATGGCCGGCTCGCACTCGTGGGACAACATGCTTTCGCTCACATGGCAACGAAAACAATGGACAGCGGGCGGACGCTACCGGTTGCGTCTGCGCGAACGCAACAATGCCGACGATAGCGCTCTGGAATGGCGCACGGAACAACGGGCACGGCTATGGCTCGGCTATCAGCAATCGCACTGGCAACTGCTCACACAGGCCGACGTCGCCCACTCGGCACAACAGGAGCGCAGCCTGGGCTATATGCTCTCAGAGCGTGTGACCTTCAACAGAAAATGGTTGAAGGCATCGGCCGCAATCGGCTATTTCCACACCGACGACTACGACTCGCGCCTCTACATCTACGAACCCGGGCTGCGCTACGAGTTTGGCTTCCCCAGCTTCTACGGCAAGGGCATCCGCTATATGCTGATGCTGCAAGCCGAGGCAGGAAAGAAGAAATCGCTGCTGCTCATCGCAAAAATAGGCACGACCGATTATTTCGACCGTGCCCATATCTCATCTTCCTACCAGCAAATCGACCGTTCTTCAAAAACCGACATCGACCTACAGGTCAGGTGGAAATTCTAAAAAGAATTCACTTTTCACTCATCACTTCTAAAGCTTTAGACCACTTCCCACGTGTCGTTGGTCTCAAGCAACTCAGCAAAATTATGGTACTTCTTCTGTGCCGAGACTTCTTCGAGCTGTGCGTGGACAGCGGCCTCATAGGTCGGAGCCTCAACGTCGCGTATCACACCGAGCGCAATGGGGAACCCGTCCTCGGGCGACATCATGGCAAGCTTCAACTGCAGGGTGTTGTCCTGGCAGTGGGCATCGTGGGTGAGCACGTCGTCGAGCGTGTAGCCGTCCTCACCGATGGTGACAACCTTCAGCCCGAAGCCTTCCTGTACAAGCCCGAACTCATTAGCCGGACCGAAAGTCAGTTTCTCGCCATGGCGCACATAGATGGCGTTCCTCTGCCGCTCCTCCTTCTTATACACAGCATCGTGACAGCCATCGTTGAAGATGACGCAGTTCTGCAATATCTCGCAGACGGCGGTTCCCTTATGGGCTTGGGCAGCCTTGAGAATCTCGACCGTACCGGCAGCATCGGTGGCAACAGCACGGGCAAAGAACCGACCACGCGCACCGAAGCAAAGCTCGGCAGGGCGGAAGGGGTCTTCGACAGTTCCGTAGGGACTCGACTTTGACACGAACCCGCGCGGACTGGTGGGCGAATATTGTCCCTTGGTGAGTCCGTAGATACGGTTGTTGAGCAAGATGACGTTGATGTCGATGTTGCGGCGCATGGCATGGATGAAATGGTTTCCACCGATGGCGAGGCCGTCGCCGTCACCGCTGATCTGCCACACGGTAAGCGTGGGATTGGCCACCTTCACACCTGTCGCAATTGCTGCCGCACGGCCATGAATGGTCTGCATGGCATAGGTGTTGACATAGTAGGGCAGACGGCTCGAACAGCCGATACCGGAGATAACGGCCGTCTCGTGAGGTGCCACGCCGATTTCGGCCATCGCCTTATGCAACGAGGCCAGGAAAAAATGATCACCACACCCCGGACACCACCGCGGCTGACCTTTCTTGTAATCTTGTACGGTATATTGTTCCATAATTTTATTTATTTTTTACTACGAATTCCACCAATTGAACAAAGTTCTTTTTATTTAATTCGCTTTATTAGAGAAATTCGTGGTCGTAAAATCTTTATATCACTTGGGCTAAAGCTGTCGTAAGGCGTTCGACGGCGAAGGGTTGGCCCTGTACCTCATTGAACTGATAGGGCTTGAAACCATCGACCTTGCTGCGCAGATAGGCGGCAAGCTGTCCGAGGTTCTGTTCGGCTACTACAACCTTCTTGTACTTCAGCAACACCTCGGCGGTGTTCTTGGGAAGCGGATTGATGTAGGAGAACTGTGCAAGAGCCACTTTCCTGCCCTGCTTGCGCAACTCCTCCATTGCTGCATGCAGGTGACCAAAGGTCGAGCCGAAGCCCACGATGAGCAGGTCGGCATCGTCTTTGTCGCCCAGCACCTCAAGGTCGGGGACGGGGATGCGGTCTATCTTCTCCTGTCGCACACGCACCATCGCGTCGTGGTTCTCGGGATTGGTGGAAATGGCTCCCGTTTTCCCGTCTTTCTCCAGTCCGCCAAGGATGTGCTGGAAGCCCTCTTGGCCGGGAACAGCCCAGTAGCGAACCTGTGTCTCGGGGTCGCGCTGATAGGGAGTGTAGCCCTCGGCCATGTCGGGAGTGACATAGTGCGGACAAATCTCGGACAACTCCTCCATCACGGGTAATTTCCATGCCGACGAGCCGTTGGCGATGAACGCGTCGGTGAGCAGCACGACAGGCGTGAGATGCTCAAGTGCCATCTTCGCGGCAGCGTATGCCTTATCGAAGCAGTCGGTCGGACTGGTGGCGGCAATAACAGGCATGGGACTTTCGCCGTTGCGCCCATAGAGCACCTGCAACAGGTCGGTCTGCTCGCTCTTGGTGGGCAGACCCGTCGAGGGACCGCCACGCTGCACGTCGATGACCACCAGCGGCAGCTCGTCGATGACGGCAAGGTTCATGGCTTCGCTCTTCAAGCAGATGCCCGGTCCTGATGTGGAGGTAGCGGCAAGTGCTCCGGCGAAGGATGCTCCGATGGCCGAGGCGCACCCGGCAATCTCGTCCTCGCATTGCACGGTGATGACACCCATCGACTTGTGTTTGGCCA
>JAFRZC010000256.1 GCA_017442765.1 Prevotella sp.
ATCGATTACTGCGAAAACCATTTCGACAACATCGATGCTATCGCCGTCATCTACGGCACACCGGGTCTTACCCAACTCTATGAGGCCTACGACGTACTCGACAAGAAAATCCGTGCGTGCCATAAGCCCATCTTCCCCGTCCTGCCCAGCCTGCATACCGCAGGTCCTGAGGTGGCAGAGTTCCTGGCCAAGGGACATGTCAACTTCAGCGACGAGGTGACACTGGCCACTGCCCTGAGTCAGATCATGCGCACCCCACAGCCTGCATCGCCCGAGTTGGAACTCTATGGCGTCGATGTGCCAAAGATCCGTGAGATTATCTACCGCGAAACCAACCGCCTGAAATTCGAAGGCATCACGAGTGGCTACCTGGCTCCAGATACGGTGCGCGAGATTCTCTCCTGTGCCGGCATTCCACTGGTACCCGAAATGGTCAGCATGTCGAAAGAGGAACTCACGGCCTTTGCCGGGAAAGTGGGTTATCCAGTTGTTGCCAAGGTGGTAGGCCCCGTGCATAAGAGCGATGTGGGCGGCGTGGCCCTGAATATCCGCACGCCTGAGCATCTGGCCCTTGAGTTCGACCGTATGATGCAGATTCCTGATGCCACCGGCGTGATGGTGCAGAAGATGCTGAAGGGTACGGAGCTCTTCATCGGTGCGAAATATGAGACGCGCTTCGGTCATGTGGTGCTCTGTGGCTTAGGCGGCATCTTCGTCGAGGTACTGAAGGATGTTTCGTCCGGTTTAGCGCCCCTCTCCTACGCTGAGGCCTATTCAATGATCCACTCCCTGCGCGGCTATAAGATCCTGAAAGGCACACGCGGCCAACAAGGCATCAACGAACAGAAATATGCCGAGATCATCGTGCGTCTCTCCACCCTGCTCCGCTTTGCGACAGAGATCAAGGAGATGGACATCAATCCGCTGCTCGCCGACGGCTCTGACATCATTGCTGTCGACGCCCGCATCCTCATTGAAAAATAATATTATCTTGCTTATTGATAACACTATTTGCTAAAAGATTTGGTGGTATCAGAATATGTTCGTACCTTTGCAATGCAATAATGACAAAAAACAATCGAAATAATGGAACAACAGAAACGTTACGGTCACTTCGACGACCAACATCGCGAGTATGTCATCACTGATCCGCAGACCCCATGGCCATGGATTAACTACTTGGGCAACGAGGACTTTTTCTCTCTCATCTCAAACACAGCCGGCGGCTATTCTTTCTACAAGGATGCCAAGTTCCGCCGCATCACCCGTTATCGTTACAACAACGTACCGATGGACAACGGAGGTCGATACTTTTATATCAAGGACGGCGATACCGTTTGGAATCCAGGCTGGAAGCCTTGTAAGACACCGCTCGACTTCTACGAGTGTCGTCATGGCATGAGCTATACCCGCATCACAGGTCGTAAGAACGGCATAGAGGCCTCTGTGCTGTTTTTTGTGCCCCTGAAGAAATGGGCAGAAGTGCAGAAACTGACACTTAAAAACGAATCTAACGGGGTGAAAACCTTGAAGCTCTTCTCGTTCGAGGAGTGGTGCCTCTGGAATGCTGCTACCGACATGGAGAATTTCCAGCGTAATTTCTCAACGGGAGAGGTTGAGATTGAGGGGAGCACGATCTACCACAAGACCGAGTATCGCGAACGTCGTAACCACTATGCGTTCTATCATGTCAATACACCGATTCAGGGCTTCGACACCGACCGCGAGACCTTTGTCGGCCTCTACAACGAGTTTGCCGATCCGCAGGCCGTCATGGAGGGTAAGCCCCGCAACAGCCACGCTCACGGCTGGAGCCCTATCGCCTCACACTATATCGAGATTACTTTACAACCAGGCGAAAGCAAGGATTTCGTGTTCCTCCTTGGCTATATCGAAAACGAACAGAATGAAAAATTCGAGGCGCCTCAGGTCATCAACAAGCAGAAGGCACACGCCCTCATAGCCGAGCTTGACACCACAGAGAAGGTTGACAAGGCTTTCGCTGAGCTTTGCGAGTACTGGGATGCGCTCCTTAATATATATAAGGTAAAGACCGGCAACGATAAGCTCGACCGCATGGTCAACATCTGGAACCAGTATCAATGCATGGTCACCTTCAACTTCTCGCGCTCGGCTTCGTTCTTCGAGAGCGGCATTGGCCGTGGCATGGGCTTCCGCGACTCCAACCAGGACCTCGTGGGCTTCGTGCATCAGATTCC
>JAFRZC010000257.1 GCA_017442765.1 Prevotella sp.
AAGAACTGCATCTCCATCTGCTCGAACTCCCTCATACGGAAGATGAACTGACGGGCCACAATCTCGTTACGGAAGGCCTTACCGATCTGGGCGATACCGAAAGGAATCTTCATACGACCCGTCTTCTGCACATTCAGGTAGTTCACGAAAATACCCTGAGCCGTCTCAGGACGCAGGTAGATCTTCATCGAAGCATCGGCCGAAGCACCCATCTCCGTCGAGAACATCAGGTTGAACTGACGAACATCCGTCCAGTTGCGGGTTCCGCTGATGGGACAGACAATCTCCTCGTCGAGGATAATCTGCTTCAGGGCCTCAAGGTCGGGTCCCTGCATGGCGGCGGCATAACGCTCGTGCAGCGCGTCGCGCTTCTGCCTGATCTCCTGCACGCGGGGCGAGGTAGCCAGATACTGCTCCTCGTTGAACGCCTCCTTGAAACGCTTGCGGGCCTTATCCACTTCCTTCTGGATTTTCTCGTCGTACTTCGCCATCTGGTCTTCAATGAGCACGTCGGCGCGGTAGCGCTTCTTCGAGTCGCGGTTGTCGATGAGCGGGTCGTTGAACGCATCGACATGGCCCGAGGCCTTCCAGATGGTGGGGTGCATGAAGATAGCCGAGTCGATGCCCACGATATTCTCGTGGAGCAGCACCATCGACTTCCACCAGTACTCTTTTATATTATTCTTCAGCTCCACGCCGTTCTGCCCGTAGTCATAGACTGCGCCGAGACCGTCGTAGATGTCGCTGCTGGGAAACACAAAGCCATATTCCTTGCAATGGCTCACAATTTTCTTGAAAACGTCTTCTTGTGCCATAAATCTTACCTATTTTCGAAAATACAGCTGCAAAGGTACAAATTTTAATTCATTTCCTACACGTCATCGAGCCGTTTTTTACTTATTTTATCATTTCCCGACGTTCCATCTGACAGAAAACCGTCTTTCACGATGCGAAAGACAAGGGTTCACAAAGTAATAGTATATATATTACTCGGTAATAGTATATATATTACTCAGTAAAATAATATATATTACTCGGTAAAATAATATATATTACTTTATGAAAGACGGTCTTTCGCACCGTGAAAGGCTGCCAACGGGCTTTCGATGGCGTGTTTTTCGGGAAAGAATTTTGCCGTTTCGCGTTTTTTTCTTACTTTTGCAGGACTGAAAATCAATTTGCAGAACATCATGGACGACGAAATAAAAGACAATCTTCTTGAGGAAGATACTCAGGAACCAACTGAGAATATGCCTGAGGGCGACGACGCGCTGACGGAGGAACAGGAAGCGGCGGAGCAGACCGACGCGCACAGCGACTACCACCCCGTGAACCGCTTCGATGCCTCAGCGGTAAAGAACCTCTCAGGCATGTATCAGAACTGGTTTCTCGACTATGCCTCCTACGTCATTCTGGAGCGGGCCGTTCCCCATATCGAGGACGGACTGAAGCCCGTGCAGCGGCGCATCCTGCACTCGATGAAGCGCATGGACGACGGCCGGTTCAACAAGGTGGCCAACATCGTGGGCCACACCATGCAGTTCCATCCCCACGGCGATGCCTCCATCGGCGACGCTCTGGTGCAGATGGGACAGAAAGACCTGCTCGTAGAGACGCAGGGCAACTGGGGGAACATCCTCACGGGCGACCGCGCCGCCGCTCCCCGATACATCGAGGCCCGGCTGTCGAAGTTTGCCCTCGACGTGGTATTCAACCCTAAGACCACCGAATGGCAGCTCTCCTACGACGGACGCAACAAGGAACCCATCACCCTGCCCGCCAAGTTCCCGCTGCTGCTCGCTCAGGGCGCCGAGGGCATCGCCGTCGGACTGTCGTCGAAAATCCTGCCCCACAACTTCAACGAGATATGCGACGCAGCCATTGCCCACCTGCGCCGTGAGCCGTTCCAGCTCTATCCCGACTTCCCCACCGGCGGCAGCATCGACGTGTCGAAATACAACGACGGCCAGCGCGGCGGCGTGCTCAAGGTACGCGCAAAGATAGAGAAGCTCGACCTGAAGACATTGGTCATCCGCGAGATTCCCTTCGGCAAGACCGCCGACACGCTGAAGGAGTCGATTCTGCGCGCCGTGGAGAAAGGAAAAATAAAGGTAAAGCGCGTTGACGACATGACATCTGCCGACGTGGAGATACAGGTGCACCTGACTCCGGGCGTATCGCCGGACAAGACCATCGACGCGCTGTTCGCCTTCTCCGACTGCGAGGTGAACATCTCGCCCAACTGCTGCGTCATCGACGACAACAAACCGCAGTTTCTCACCGTCTCCGACGTGCTGCGCCGCTCCACCGACCACACCCTCGCCCTGCTGCGGCGCGAACTGGAGATCCGCAAGGCCGAACTGCTGGAGCAGCTCTTCTTTACATCGCTCGAGCGCATCTTCATCGAAGAGCGCATCTACAAAGACAAGAAATTCGAGAATGCCGAATCGCTCGATGCCGTCGTAGAACACGTTGACCAACGGCTCGAACCGTTCAAGAAAGACCTGGTGCGCGAAGTAACCCGCGACGACATCCTGCGACTGCTCGAGATAAAGATGCAGCGCATCCTGAAGTTCAACAAGGACAAGGCCGACGAGCTGATCAAGAAGATAAAGTCGGAAATCAAGAAAATCAACCACGACCTGGCCCACATGGTCAACGTGACCATCAACTGGTTCACCTTCCTGAAAGAGAAATACGGCAATGAGCATCCGCGCAAGACCGAAATCAAGAACTTCGACACGATAGTGGCCGCGAAAGTCATCGAGGCCAACCAGAAACTCTACATCAACCGTCAGGAGGGCTTCGTCGGCACCGCGCTGAAGAAAGACGAGTTCGTGTGCAACTGCTCCGAGATCGACGACATCATCGTCTTCTACCGCGACGGCAAATACAAGGTGACGCGCGTGGCCGAGAAGCTGTTTGTCGGGAAAAACGTCATCCACGTGGGCGTGTTCAAGAAAAACGACAAGCGCACCACCTACAACGTGGTCTATCGCGACGGCAAGGCCGGAGCGTGCTACATCAAACGCTTCAACATCCCGGCCATCAGCCGCGACCGCGAGAACGACCTCACACAGGGCAAGCCCGAGTCGCGGGTGATGTACTTCACCGCCAACCCCAACGGCGAGGCCGAGGTCATCAAGGTCAACCTCGACCCGGCAGTGAAACGACGCGCGCTCATCTTCACAAAGGATTTCGCCGAGGTGCTCGTGAAAGGACGGGGCGCCAGAGGGAACATGCTCACCAAGCAACCCGTTCAGCGCATCAGCCTCAAGAGCCACGGACACTCCACGCTCGGCGGACGCAAGGTGTGGTTCGACCCCGACGTGAAACGCCTCAACTTCGACGAGCACGGACGGTTGCTCGGCGAGTTCAACGAAAACGACCTCATCCTCGTCGTCCTCGACAACGGTGAGTTCTATACGACCAACTTCGACGTGAACAACCACTACGAGGACAACATCCGCGTCATTGAAAAGTTCCGGCCCGAGAAGATTTGGAGCGCTGTCGTCTATGATGCCGACAATCAGGGCTATGCCTATGCCAAGCGTTTCCTCTTCGAAGCCTTCCGTAAGCATCAGAACTACATCGGCGAGAACCCCGCATCGCGAGCCGTTTTCCTCTCCGACCATCCCTATCCGCGCATTCGCGTCAACTTCGGCGGAGCCGACAGCGTGCGCCCGCCGATGGAGATAGAGCTTGAGGAATTTGTTGCCGTGAAAGGCTTTAAGGCCAAAGGCAAGCGCATCGCCACATGGGAGATCGCCTCGACAGAGGAAATGGAGCCCACCCGCCAACCCGAACCAGAAGAAAACCCAGAAAATCTAGAAAGACTAGAAAGACTAGAAAAACTAGAAAATATAGAAAAACCAGAAAGGTTAAAAGCTCTAGAAAAAACGCCTAACCCGGATTCCCCCGAGCCTACTATCGACGAATCTGGAAACATCATCTTCACCTATAACTCCAAACCCGATGAAAGCGGTCAGTTCAGCCTTTTCCCCGATGAGACGTAACCCCCCTCACGCCCAAGTACCGGCAAAGAAAAGGCGCAGGGCTATATGCCTTGCCGCCGGTGTCGCTACGATGCTGCTGCTCCCCCACCCCGCCGCAGCCCAGACCGACAGCACCATGCATGTGCGGATGGTCGGCATCGGTGCCGTAAACATCCTCGACACCTATCTCTCGCCCGAATGTTATCAGGGAACAGAACTCCGATTTATCTCCATAACTGACAAACGCTCAAGATGGAAAAGTTTACGCCAGCGCATCATCCATCAGGGCGATGTCTCGGTGAGCCACAACCGGGCCGACAACAACGACGAGATGGCCGGATTCTATAACTTCCAATATGGCCTGACCCACGGCTGGACACTCTCTGACGACCTGTACACATGGGTCGGCGGCAGCGTGGATGCTACGCTCGGCTTTGTCTATAACATGCGCAACAGCAACAACCCCGCACAGGCGAAGGTCGCGCTCAACCTTGCGCCCATGGCCGGACTGACCTACAAATTCCGTATCAAGCAAAGACCCTTCAGCCTCAACTACGAAGCCACCGCACCTCTCTGCGGGCTGATGTTCTCGCCGAACTACGGACAGTCGTACTACGAAATCTTCAACCGCGGCAACTACGACCACAACATCGTGCCCACCACCCTCGTCTCCACCCCGTCGCTCCGGCAGATGCTCACCCTCGACTTCCCGCTTCTCAGAAGAACATTCCGCATAGGCTACCTCGGCGACTACCAGCAGGCAAAGGTAAACCACTTGAAATATCACAACTACACCCACGCCCTCGTCGTGGGCATGACCATCTGGAGGAAATAACCATGAAGACCGTCCGACTATTCACACTCCTCGCCTTGCTGCCGCTGCTCTTCACCGCCTGCGTTGACGAGGACGAGTATGCCGACTCGCCCGAAGGCAACTTCGAGGCACTCTGGCGAATCATCGACGAGCACTACTGCTTCTTCGACTATAAAGCCAACCAGTATGGACTTGACTGGAACGAGGTTCACCAACGCTATGCCCGGCAGATAGATGCCTCGATAACTGAGGCCCAGCTCTTCGAGGTATTGGGAAACATGCTCTCCGAGCTACGCGACGGCCATGTGAACATGTACTCCTCGTGGGACGTGGCACGCAACTGGTCGTGGCACGAGGACTTCCCCGCGAACTTCTCCGATAACCTCTTAGACGAATATCTCGGCACCGACTACCGTATAGCCGCCGGCCTGCGCTACCGCGTGCTCGACGACAATATCGGCTACATACGCTGCGCGTCGTTTGCCAACGAGTTCGGGGCCGGCAACCTCGACGACATCCTGCTCTACCTTGCCCCCTGCCGTGCGCTCATCATCGATGTGCGCGACAACGCGGGCGGACAAATAACCGCCGCCGAACAACTCGCCGCACGCTTCACCAACGAAGAGCGGCTCGTGGGCTACATGCAGCACAAGACCGGACGCGGGCATAGCGACTTCTCGAAGATGGAGGAGCAACGGCTGAAACCCTCGAAAGGCATCCGCTGGCAGAAGCGCGTCGCCGTGCTGACCAACCGCTCGGTTTATAGTGCCGCCAACGAGTTTGTGAAATACATGAAGCAATGCCCAAATGTCATCACCGTCGGCGACCAGACCGGCGGCGGGGCAGGCCTGCCCTTCTCCTCCGAGTTGCCCAACGGCTGGGGCGTGCGCTTCTCGGCCTGTCCGATGTACGATGTCAACCGTCAGCCTACCGAGTTCGGCATCCAGCCCGATTATCGTGCCGAACTCTCGCAGGCCGACATGCTGCGGGGCTACGACACCATCATTGAGACTGCCCGCAGGGAGATATGAGCGAATGAAAGCACTGACCTATATAAAAGACAAACAGAAGCGAACCGCCTGGCTGCGGGCATTCCGAATGTGGCAACACCGTCCGTATGAGGTGGCACCGCTCTCGGAAGAAACCCGCAAGTGCGCATCCTGCAAAACAGTGTTCGAGGGCAACTTCTGTCCACGTTGCGGACAGTCGGCCAAGGTGGGGCGGTTCTCCTTCAAGGCCGCACTCCTGAATTTCCTCGACGTCTGGGGCATGGGCAACAGAAGCATGTTCAGAAGCATACGCGACCTGATGTTCCGCCCCGGCTACATGATTCGCGACTATCTCCGTGGAATGCAGTCGGCCTATTTCCCGCCTTTCAAGATGTTCTTCATTCTGGCAGCCATCTCACTCATCGTCGAACATGGTTTTAACCTCAAGACAGAAAAAGCAGAAGCGAAAGAACAAATCAAGACAGAAGTTCTCGAGCAGCAGAAGGAACTGCAAGGGGCGGGCATGAACATCGCAATAGGTGAACCAGATGTCAAGTCGCCCATGTACCAATACGGGGTCAGGTTTGCCGAGACCATGAACACGCTCCAAGACAAGAACCCCGCCATCTTCGCACTCCTGTCGCTGGTGCTGTTCTTCCTGCCCCTATACACCTTTCTCCGCTCCTCCCCCGCCATTCCCGACTTCCGCTTCTCCGAGTTCATCATTGCCCTTGTCTATACCTCCAATGCCTTCAGCATCTTCTCGATAACAGGCAACATACTGAATAGCGGTATTCTCAAAATCTTAGCCGTCCTGATGGCTTTCATCGCACTCAAACAACTCTCCGGCTATTCCAAGTGCCGTTTGTTCTGCTACCTGCTGCTGACCTTCCTCATCTCTTTCATCGCGTTAGTCTGTCTCGTGGCAATAGCAATATATATCTTATACCTCACCACCCCATCCGCCGGCTGCCCCCCTGTGAAGTGAAAAGTGAAAAAAACAAAAAAAATATGCATTATTCATGATGCATTATGAATTATTTATTATCTTTGCACCCGCAATGGAAACTGCACCCCGCGCTTGTGGCGGAATTGGCAGACGCGCCAGACTTAGGATCTGGTGTCTTACGACGTGAAGGTTCGAGTCCTTTCAGGCGCACAAACAACAAGTCGGCATAGCTCAGTTGGTTAGAGTATCACCTTGACATGGTGGGGGTCCTTGGTCCGAATCCAAGTGTCGACACAACAGAAAGAAACGTGGATGCCTTACAAGGTTTCCACGTGTTCTTTTTCATCTTTTTACAACAAGAAAGGGATTTGCTTATAGGCGCAAAGCCTTTTGCTTACAAGCGAATAATCTTTTGCTTATAAGCGAATGGCCTTTTGCTTGTAAGCAAAAACCGCAAAGATACCGTCTTTTGTACTGCAAAGCCACGACTTTTGCGCCCCAAAACCAAAGCTTCTGTACCGCAAAACCATAGCTTCTGCATTGCAATACCTCACTGTTTGTGCCACTGAGGCCCGGATGTCGCGAGGCTATGCACCGCCCGGAGCAATAAAAATGCCCCGCTTCCTTTCGGGAAAGCAGGGCATAAACAATATGGTTACAGAAACGTTCTTATTTCCAGAGGTCGTCAATATCCTCGTCCGAGTCCCAGATGTTCTCCTTGCCGAGGCCGTCGCTGGCACCGCCCTCGCCGCCGTCGTCAAGATTAACGTCGCCGCTGGCATTCTCTAACAATCGCCCTACACGGACGATGACCAGTTCTGATTCGGGAATTAAATATTTTTTCTTCATATACCTAATCTCCCATCCCTTTATTTAACCAGAACTTTCTTGCCATTCACAATGTAAATGCCGCGACGCATGTCGTTAGGATTAACGCGCTGACCGTGCAGGTTATAGACCTTGCCAATCGGCTCAACCCTGCCTTCGGGCAGCATGATGCCCGTAGGCTCATCGTCAACCGTAAAGAACTTCGCTGCGGAAGCCCCGGCGGCCTTCTTCAGATAGGCACGGTAGCCCTTCATCTTTCCGTTGGCCGTTCCATGAGCGTTCTGCCGGACCAGCTTGTTGCCTGCCCCTACAAAGAGGTCGCCGTTCTCCGGATCTGCCCCCTTCGCGTATGTGCCGACGAACGTGTAGTTTCCGTCCTTTTCCACCTGCTGCGGGTCGCCTGCGACAACATTCACACCCTCGAGATAGAGCGCATCCGACACATCGGTAGCCGCCACCGTGGCATGACCCGGATAGATCAGGTAGGGAGTACCGGCCGTGATGCCGCCGTCTGTCGATACCTTGGTGAAGTGCAGTGTCTCGCCGACAGCATCTTTCAGCACGGCAAGCTCAGTGCCCTCGCCAAAGGCTTCATCAATCTGCGCCTTGGTCATACCGAACGGCACGCAGAGCGTGTTCCAGTTGCCAGCCACCAGACCGCGATAGAGATAAACAGTAGCATCGTTCTGTGTCGAAATTGGAATATTGTTTGTGTAATCATAGTTCTCGTCGAACTCCACACCCGGATAGAGCACGGGATGAGGATTACTGCCCAGACCCTGATGCCATACGGCAGTGTCTAAACCGGCATGTGCAACGGCAGGAGCAGTTTGCGACGTGGCTACAGCACCATTGTTTGCAAACGAAGGCCAGCCGTCGCTCCACGTTACCTTCTCCATGCAGACCTTACGTTC
>JAFRZC010000258.1 GCA_017442765.1 Prevotella sp.
CAGTTGAAACAAGTCGTCAACTGTCATCCTGCGCTCACTCTGAGCCTTCGCCGCAATCACTGCGGGTACAACCAACATGAGCGCCTTAAATCTCATGTTCATATATACTTTTCTTGAAAATCGGCTGCAAAGTTACGAATTATTTCGATAAGTTGTAACCTATATATTGTCAATTATTAAGAAACATTAACTTGTGGACTGCCTCTTCTGATGGGTTAAAAAAACAGAAAAGATAGCGATAGAGAGAATAGAAATCCGGAAAATAATTTGTATTTTTGCAACCAAATAAGACAGACTAAGATGAAAAAGGTAATGATTACAACGCTGCTCTGCGCCTTCGCGGCCACGATGTCAGCACAGGAGAGAGACCAGTATTGGGTGCAGGCAGACTCGCTCTGCGCCAAGTTGCTGACGATGGACACGCACAACCACATCGACGTGCCGATGACAAAAGAGAAACTGCCCGGTCCGAGGGTTGACTTGCGTACGGCGATGAGCAAAGCCGGCATGTCGGCCGTAGGCATGACTTTCGCTGTCGATTATGTGCAACCGCTGGCCGAGGGGCAGGAGTATGAGCGGTTCGTCAACGCGATAACGGCGCAGGACAGCATCCTCCGTTGGAGCGGTCTGCGCCTGACGCTCAACGGCAAGGAGATGCAGCAGCGCTTCAGCGAGGGCGAGCCTATCGTCATACAGTGCGTGGAGGGCGGCCATTTCCTGGAGGGCGACGTGTCGCGGCTGCAGGAGGCCTACGACCGTGGTTTGCGCGTGGTCTGTCTGTTGCACGACAACGACGCCAACCACCCATTGGGCGATGTCTATACAAACCAGCCCAAGTTTGGCGGACTGACGCAGCTCGGAGCCGATGCCATCCGTGAGTGCGAGCGTCTGGGAATGCTCGTCGATCTGGCCCACTGTGACAGTGCCACCATAGCGATGGCTCTGCAGGTGGCTACGAAACCTGTGCTCATCTCACATACAGGATTGAGCACACGTCTGGGCAGCAACGAGTTTATGGGCAAGATGATGCGTCCGCGGCTGATTACCCCTGCTCAGGCATGGATGGTGGCAGCCAAGGGCGGAGTCATCGGCATCTGGCCGCATCTGGCTTCTTCGCCGGAGGAGTATGCCTCCAACATCCGCGCCATGGTGGACATTGTGGGCATCGACCACGTCTGCATCGGCACCGACTCGAAATCACGCCTGAGTATCAGGAGATAACTCCCGAAATGAAGGAGCGTTTCAAAAAGCAGCAGCGTGAGCATGAGCACGGGCAGGGCGACAGGCCGCAGGGGGACAGGAAAGGAGGGGGACCGAATTTCCCGAAGAAAGACCCCAACGCCGTCAACCACGAGTGGCAGGACCAGCAGGACAATTTCTACCACTCCGTCATCCGCTGCCTGCTGAAAGAGGGCTTCACTGCAGGGGAGATAGAGAAAATAGTCAGCGGCAACTTCTGCCGTGTGTTCAGTGAGGCTACAGATAAATGAGACAGATAAAAAAGAAACGGTTATGAAGAGAGTAATTGCAATAATGCTTGCAGCCTGTGCAGCAACGGGTGTTTTGGCTCAGCCGGCATTGAGTTTTGACAAGAGCAATGGTGTCAGGTCGTCGCTGACATACGTGGATGGAACCAAGGTATCCTATACGGCCTATGAGGGGCTGTTCTACGTAACGAACGTGGAGGACTCGGCCTATCAGACGATGAATGTCTATGTGCCCGACGGGGCAACGCAGCAGACGCCCATCTTCCTGCGTACCTACGTGGGCGGCTACATGGCTTCGAAAGCCGGACAGCCACAGGCGGGCGATGCTACCGGCCGTGCGCTGAAGGAGGGCTACGTGGTGGCTATCCCTGGCGCTCGCGGGCGCAACTCGACGATTATGGCAGACAAGGCGTATGCCAAGGCGCATAAGGGCGTGAAGAAGGGGCAGACCATCTATACCGGTCGTGCGCCGAAGGCCATCCTCGACTTGAAGGCCGCCATACGCTATCTGCGCCATTTCGACAAGGAGATGCCGGGCGATGCCGAGCGCATCATCACCGACGGCACGAGTGCGGGCGGTGCCTTGTCGTCGCTGATGGGAGCCACGGGCAACAATCCCGCCTATGAGCCTCTGCTCAAGGCGATGGGTGCCGCACAGGAGCGAGACGATGTGTTTGCCTCGGTGTGCTTCTGCCCTATCACCGACCTCGACCATGCCGACATGGCCTACGAGTGGCTGTATAACGGCACTGACTCGCGGCAGCAGGGCAATCAGGACGTGCTCGCCGTGAGCAATGAGCTGAAGGCGCAGTTCCCTGCCTACATCAATAGCCTGAACCTTCGCAAGCCAGATGGAACGCCGCTCACTGCCGACAATTACCTGAACTTCATCAAGCGCGAGATTATCCGTGCGGCACAGATAGCCAAGAATGCCGGTGCCGACATCCCCGACAGCATCGGCTTCACGTTCAGTCAGGATGCAGGTTTCGGGGCGCCTCCGATTAATGGCGGCATGACGGGTGGTATGAGACCTCATGGCGACAGGAAGCCTGAAGGCGGTATGCCCCCGATGATGATGCGTCGTGGCGGCGGCAAGAAGGCTGGCGAGTACATCACCGACCTCGACATGCAAAAATACCTGAACTATGTTGTATCGACCCAGCCGCTGAAGACCGCTCCCGCTTTCGACACGAAAGGCGTCTGTGGACAGAATGCCTCTGGCGAGAACGAGGAATTTGGCGATGCTACTGGTACGAGCGTCAATTTTACTGAATACGGCGCGCAGAGGACCGGCTTCGTTCTGACGGACGATATCCGTCAGAACACACGCCTGCTGAACCCCATGAACTTCATCGGCGACGAGGAAACCGACGTGGCTCCCCACTGGTATATCCGTCATGGAGCCCGCGACCGCGACACCTCGTTCCCCATCCCCCTGAACCTCGCCATGAAGTTGCAGAACGCAGGCAAGGACGTAAACTACCTGTTGGCATGGAACCGTCCGCACAGCGGCGACTATGCCCTCGACGAATTGTTTGACTGGATTCGCAACATCACGGCTTCGAAGAGCAGCGTCGCTCAGACCTTCATCTCCAATAGGCACATCCGATAAGATTCACAGAATGAATCAGCCGTTTGGCCGAAAAGATTTGCAGATGAGTGCTGTCAGGCGTATCTTTGCATAAACTAAAAAAATGGTTATGAAAAAGGTATTCTTTCTGACAGCACTCATCGCATTGTGCCTCGACGTGACGGCACAGACACGGGCCGGCGGTTCGTCATCGACAAAGACTCCCGC
>JAFRZC010000259.1 GCA_017442765.1 Prevotella sp.
ATGGGAAGGAGCAGTGGCTTGACCGCCTGCCACCCTACCAGGGCGGAGGAGAGATGATAGCCAGTGTGTCGTTCGAGAAGACGACTTTCGAGCGTCCGCCACTGAAGTTCGAGGCCGGCACACCCGACTACATTGCCACGCACGGGTTGGCTGTGGCCCTCGACTACATCTGCGGCATTGGCCTTGATTGTATTCATGCCTATGAAAAAGAGCTGACGCGCTATGCCGTCGAGTGCTTGTCTGAAATCGACGGGCTGACCATTTACGGATGCGACAACGATGCCATTGTCTCGTTCAACATCGACGGCATCCATCACCTCGACATCGGCACCCTGCTCGACCGTCTCGGCATCGCCGTGCGAACCGGCCACCACTGCGCCCAGCCCCTGATGGACCGCCTCGGCATCCCGGGCACCGTGCGCGCCTCACTTGCGCTCTACAACACCAAAGAGGAGATCGACCAGCTCGCCGATGCCCTCCTGCGCATCAGGAGAATGTTCTAACCCCTCCAGCCTCCCCCAAAGAGTCCCCCTCGTTCCCCTTTGGGGAGGGTTCCCTTCCCTCTGACACCTTTGAGAAAGGAGAATGCAATTACGAAATACCGTGTTTCAGGAAAAATTCCCTAGGGAATTTCTTTCAAAACACGGTCTTTCGCTATAAAGTCCCTAGGGAATTTTCTGCGCGTGGGCGTTATGTTGCGGCCAGCCTCTCTGAGAAAGAGGGTTGGAAGGGGCTTGACAGAAAAACGGAAAGGAAAATTTTGTAGTCTCAAAATAAAAGCGTAATTTTGCAACCGATGCCTTTGGCCTTTCACAGGCGGGAGGTAAAAATAGTGATATGAGACGTTACGAACGTTGACTTCTACGTACAAACTTCACACATTTGCACATCCGGAAGTTGCGGCGACGAAGCGTCTGCGTGGGTGTATCGTGCCCGTGCCGTGTCCCCGAGGGGGCTGGCGGTTTGGCGTGATACGTCATGGCGTGGGCTGGCTTGCTGTTGCTTATCCTGGATGTAGGCAGTGTGAAGGCCTGTACGTGGGATAGGCGGAAGTACAGATTTCCCACGTCTTCCTTTTTTGTAAACAGCTGTTTCCGGGGATTTCTTACAGCATTAGAAGTAATGATATGTTAAGAAAGTCGTTGTTCGTTCTGTCTTTTTTGCAGTTAGTCTTAGCTGTTCCGGTCAAGAGTCAGGTTATTGATACCAGTGGGATGCTGTTTCGGATAGCCGGCGAGGGAACGGCCGTTGTCGAGCGTGTCCCGATGATGCGCTCTTGTATGGTTCACTCCACGTTGATGTGGCAGGAGGGCAGTTATACCGTCGGTGCCATCGGCCGTCATGCGTTCTACTGCAACTATCAGCTGCGGGTGGTCAGCATACCATCATCGGTCGTAGAGATTTACTCCGAGGCATTCTATCAGTGTTCATCCTTGCGTCATATCTATGTTGAGGGTGCAGTTCCACCCGTATGCGACGAAAAGTCGTTCATGGGAGTTGACCGCCGTAAGTGCGTGTTGCATGTTCCGTATGGTTCCCTGCAAGCGTATAAGCGTTCGGCAGGCTGGGGGGAGTTTAAGAAAATAAGGGAGAGGAAAAAGCGATGAAGGTGGGATATTATCTGGTGATTCCATTTTTCTTGAGTGTTGTTTTCTCGGCTCTGCTGCTGCCTTCATGCGCTTTGTTCTGTCGCCGGGCAAAGCTCGGTCGGCTGTCGGGCAGCATGAATGGTGTGCCCTTAGTGCTGGCGGTGTTGCTGTCTCTGCTGGTGATGATGATTTGTCTGCCGCCGGTGAGCCGGCTGATAGTTTTTCCTCTGGAGTTGCTTGCCGGCCTCATCATTGTTTTCATACTTGGCATGGTTTGCGATGTTGACGGGCTGAGTTTATGGCTTCGTGTCGTGGTGCTGTTGCTGGCTTCGCTGGCATTTCCTCTTTCGCAGGTTGCTCCGGCCGGCATATCGGGTGCGGTCTTGATGGTTGGTCTGGTGGCAGGATGCTGTATGTCGGTCAGTCTGATAGAACGGCTGTTCGGACGCGGATGCGAGCTGTTGCTGGTGATACTGTCCATTTTTCTCTTGTCGCTTCTCCGGCTTCAGGACTGGGGGTGTGTCGTGCTCGCCGCCGTGCAATGCGGGGCACTGCTGGTGCTGCTCGCCGTGAAATGGCATTGCTGGCGGGCAAGGCGTGAAAGGATTTACCTTGGTGAATGCGGCAGCTTGACCATGACATTTCTGCTTTGTGCGGAGTATGTCAGAATTTTTCTTGCGGCATAAGCAGCTGGCACGTCACGACATCTTTTCTGGGTTCGACGGGCTTTGAGATGCTGAGATTCAGATTATACAAAAAGACATAAGAATAATTGGTAACCCGTTGACTGACATGCGCTTAGAGAAAACTGAAAGAAAAACAGCGTTATATTTTCTTTCAGTTTTTTTTATTATTTATAATAAATGGTGTAACTTTGCAGAAGTTTTAACTGCACTCGGCAAAATCGGAGCAAGCTCCTTTTGCGCTCGTTTGCAAAACCTTTGCAGCAGAATCTGAAAATATTTAACTTAAACTAAAAATTACGTGATTATGAAGAAAAATCTACTATCCGTGCTTCTTGCCGTCCTTGGACTTTGGATGGGCAACATCGGGGCACATGCGTTGACGCAGGTGGGCGGCGTCTATCAGATTGCCAATGCCGACGACCTGCAGGAGTTTTCCGACTTGGTTGCCAGTGGTGAGGGTGGTGCCAACGCCGTGCTGACGGCCGACATCGACCTCTCGGGCTATGAGTGGCTGCCCATCGGTGTGACCACTTCCACCTATTACGGAACGTTCGACGGTCAGGAGCACCGCATCTTGAACATGGTGGTTGATACAGAAGAAGAGTATCAGGGCTTGTTCGGTGTGTTGAGCAACGGTGCCCACATCAAGAACATCATCATTGACAGTAGCTGTTCTATTCATGGTGCCCGCTACGTGGGCGGTATTGCCGGAGGTACGAACGGCGGCGGCTCTATTACCATCGAGTGCTGCGGTAACGAGGGCGAGGTGACGGCTACGGAGCAGAATGCCGCCGGTATCATCGGCGTAAGTATGGGTAGCGAGTGCGGTTTTATCATCCGCAACTGCTACAACGCAGGTTTCGTGGGCGGCTCGCGCGAGAGTGCGGCTATCTCGGGCTGGTGCGGCGACAGCGGCTCTGTTGTGGAGAACTGCTATAACGTGGCTACCATTTCTGGTGTGGACGGGAGAAACTATCTCTATCGTAACGGCAACACCAAGGGCGTGAACAACTATTGTAACTATGAGGGTCAGGGCACGTTCTTCAACGACTATGAGTATCCGACCATGGACGGCTCGCTGTGCTATCTCATCAACGGCAACCAGTCGGCCGACGTGGTATGGTATCAGAACCTCGACAATGGTGAGGACCAGGACTTCTATCCCGTTCCGTTCGCCTCGCACGGTGTGGTCTATGCCGTGGGTACGCTGAACTGTGACGGTACTCCCGCCACAGCCGACGGTTTCTCCAACACGAACAGCTCGGTGCCTACGCCCCACAGCTACTACAATGGTGTGTGTGAGGTCTGCGGCTTTACCGACATGGCGTACACCACGCAGTCGGGCGGCTACTATGAGCTCTCAACACCTGAGCACCTTAACTGGTTTGCCGCTGCCGTGAAGTTCGGCCACAACGAGATCAAGGGTAAGCTGATGAACGACATCGACTTCTCCAAATATACGGCCTTGGACGTGACCATCGGTATGCAGAGCCCGCGCTTCAAGGGTGCGTTCGACGGTCAGGAGCACACCATCACGGTGAAATATAACTGTACGCACGACACCATCGCCCTGTTCCGCTGCATCGAGGATGCCACCATAGAGCGGCTTGTCGTGGCCGGTGAGGTGAAGACCTCGCGCAAGTTTGGCGCAGGTCTGTTCGCCGCAGGCTGGGGCACCAACGTCATCAAGAACTGCATCATCAAGACCAACCTCATCAGCACGTTCGAGGGTGATCCCTGGGAGAACGAGGAGACGGGTGAGACGGGTGTGAACTACGATGCCACGCACGGTGGTCTCTGCTGCTTTGCACATGGCACCTGCACCATTCTCAACTGTGCCGTGCTTGGCGATATCGACGCAGAGATGAGCGAAGGCTCCGCAGCCGTGATGGGCTATCCCAACGGCGGTTCGAACGTGAAGATCCAGAACTGCTTCGTAGGCGGCACCTATACGCTTTCCAGCAACAATGCCCTTATCACCCGCAGCAATGGAGCGGTGGTGGAGAACTGCTATTATCTCGACACCAACTCGCTGCTCGACAGCTATGAGGCAACCGTTGTCACCCAGGCTCAGATTGGCAGCGGCGAGCTCTGCTTCCTGCTCAACGAGAGTGTCAGCGGCGGCACCAACTGGTATCAGACCATCGGCACCGACAATACGCCTGTGCCGTTCAACTCCCATAAAGTGGTCTATGCCGTGGGTACCTTGCGTTGCGACGGCACACCCGACGCGCTCACCTATACCAATACAAACGGCGCGCCCTCGCGTCCTGACCATCAGTACGATGCCGACGGCATCTGCGAGAACTGCGGTGCCCGTCTCATCAGCACGGCCGACCAGCTCTTCAACTATGCTGCCGACTTGAACGTGGGTGCTGCCGATGGAAGTGTCGAAATCACGCTTGCCAACGACATCGACATGGCTTCTATCAGCGGTTTCACGGGCATCGGTACGCGCGACTATCCTTTCTCGGGAACCTTCGACGGTAAGGGACATCATATCAAGAACATGCTTATCGATGCTCCCGTCGATAGCGACGAAGGCAACAACATCGGTCTCCTCGGTGTGGTTGGCGGCGAGACGAGCAGCGACGTTGTCACGGTGAAGAATGTCGTCGTCGATTCCTCGTGCGAAATCTTCGGTGCAGGCTATGCCGCCGGTATCGTCGGTTGCGCCAAGGGCAAGGGCAAGCTGTTTATAGAGAACTGCGGCAACGAGGCCAGCGTGATTGTAGAAGGTGCCAATGCCGCCGGTATCCTCGGCGTCGATGACCTCAACGGGATGCTGGTAACCATCCGCAACTGCTACAACACCGGCGAAATCTCCGGCGGAAAGGAGAGCGCAGGTATCTCCGGCTGGCTCGGCAGGAATGCTGTTGTGGAGAACTGCTACAACACGGGCGATGTGTCCGGACTCGATGGCAATGCCACCTTCGGACGCTCTCAGGACAACTCGGCACAGTATATCAACTGCTACGAGACCATCGGCTCGCAGGTTGTCACCGCAGAGGCCAGTCAGGTCGCCAGTGGCGAGCTCTGCTTCCTGCTCAACGGCAAAGTCAGCGGAGGCGAGACTTTCTTCCAGACCATCGGCACCGACACGCATCCCATCTTCGACCCGACACACGGTAAGGTCTATGAGAAAGACGGAGCCTATACCAACACTGCCACAAGCATCGAAGGTGTAGAGACCGTCACGAAGACCAACGGCACCGTTGAGGCTGTCTTCTCGGCCAACGGCACACGCCAGGGTCGTCTGCAGCGCGGCATCAACATCGTCAGGATGAGCGACGGCAGCGTCAGGAAAGTCATTGTGAAGTAAGTTTTTATAATATAAGGTTTATTGGATTCGGCACCACAGCGTGCCTACAGCTCAGACCGCAGCAGCAAAGACATTTGCCTGCTGCGGTTTTTTCATGGCATTGACCGTTAGCTTCTGCCGTTCCGCGTTTGTCCGCCCTTCCCGTGTAAGTCAACCCTTGCCGGGCTTGTCCGCCCTTCCCGTGTCTATCCGAGGTATTAACTCCCGACAACTTTCAGCAAGCGGAGCTTGCCAATAAATAATAATAAGTACAATATAAATAGGTGTAATTTGCCGGCGGCGGGGTGTCGTCATCCGGAAAACAAACTTCTGTGATGCTAACGACGGTCTTTTATGAAGTAATATATATTATATTACCGAGTAATATATATTATTTTACTAAGTAATATATATACTATTACCGAGTAATATAATATATATTACTTCATAAAAGACCGTCGTTCGGATGATGAATGGTTGTCTTTTGCATGACAAAGGGTTGTCGGCGCGTGGTTCGGGTTGCCGGTGCTAAGCAAAAATCTCGCGCACGACGGCGAGCGAACGGGGTTCGGGGAAGCCGGGAACGTGGTGGCGGTAGTAGGCAACGAGGCAGTCGGTGATGCGGTTGCGCTCCTGCCTTGTCAGACGGAACAGGCGCATCGTCTCGTAGTCCATGCGCATGAGCGTGGTGATGTGGGCGGCCTCGTCGGGTTTCAGGAAATCGGGATGCAGGGGTTGCACAGGCGTAAAAGCCGCAGCCCGCAGGTCGAAGAAGCAGCCCTCCGAGTAGTCGTCGAGGTTGGGATAGAAGCCGATGAACCGCGACAGGCGCATCATGAACACCAGATGGAAGTTGGCAAAGCCCGCCTGTGCGCCGTCGAGCCAGCGTATGCCATTCTCGCAATAGCGATAGAGCGGCGCGTTTTGCTGTTCGTCGTGCGTACAATAATAAATAAACTCCGCGAGGAAAAGCGAGACCGACAGCTTTGCCGCATCGAGGGGAATGGTGGTGAAGGGTGTGCTGATGCGCACGTCGCGCATGTGTTGCAAGCTGCTCTTCGGCCGATAGTCGAAAGCCACGTCAATCAGGGTGAGCGGCTGAAACAGCTGCTTCCTCACCCGTGCCTTCTGCGTCTTGCCGATATGCTGGATAAACGACAGCCGCCCCTGCTGCTCAGTCAGCAAGTCGATGATGAGCTGCGACTCGCCGTATTTCAATGTCCTCAGCACAATGGCCCGTGTCTTTGTCTGCATCGGAGCTTCTCTTTTTTGCAAAATTACAAAAATTCCGATGAAGCGAAAAGAAAACCAATGTATTTTTTGCCTGCTTCCTCCCGTGAAGTCACTTCATCCGCTCCTGCGCGTCCTTGCCGGCACCTGTGCCGCGGTATTTGCTTTGTGCCGTATTGAAGGTATAGCGGACGGAGAATTTAATCTTCTGGGTGTCCATCCTGTTGGTCTGACGGATGGTATGACAGCCGAAGTCGGTATCTACGTTGTAGTGAGCGGTGTTGGTGAGGTCGCTGCCCTCGAGCCGGAGCACGAGCGCACCGTCTTTCAGGAGTTTCTTCTGGATGGCTGCCGTGAGGTCGAAATAGACATTGGTCGCGCGAATGTTCTCAAAATAGCCCTTCGTGTTGAGACTGCCGCCCAGTTCGAACTGCCAGCCTTGCTTAAGGGTGAGCGTGTTGAACAGCTGTGCGAACCCGATGGGGCGGTTGTTGAATTTCGTCACACGGATGCCCGACGGCTCACGCGGGTCTGAGGCGTTGATGGTGAGCCACTGCGGCTGTATGCCTACAGTGTAGTTCATGGTCCATGGACCTATGGTGGGCGACAGGTTGACGAGGGCTGTCATCACACGATGCGGTGTCTCGATGTTGCGTGGCTTGACCAGTACCACGCCCTCGTCGTTGTAGGGTGCCGACCATATCATGATGGCGTCGTTGGTGTGGGTGTAGTTTACGGATAGTGTCATGAATCTCCACTGGGCTGTGACGCCGACGTTGTGCGACAGCTCCGGCTGCAGTTGGGTGTTGCCGCTTTGCCAGATATAGCGACTGTTGTAGTGGATGGCACTGGAGAGGTGGCCGTAGTTGGGCCGGCGTGTCTTGATGCCGTAGTTGAGCATCAACTGCACGGGACCAGCCTTTGCGGAAAAAGCGAAGGTGGGGAACAGATTGCTGTAGGAGCGGGTCAGGTTGGCCGACGGATTTTGCACATCGGCATAGTTGTAGCGCACATATTCATAGCGAACACCGGCGCTCAGCTGTCCCACTTTGGGCACAAGGCAGGCGTAGGAGGCGAAGCCCGCGTAGTTGTCCTCCTTCACCTTGGCCTCTGACGACGGGATATCGATACCCTTGATAGCGTAGCTGTCAGTGCGGCGCGAGAAGGTCTCTTCCGTTCCAGCCTGCAACTGCCCTTTCCATACAGGATAGGAGAGTACACCCTTGACGGCGTAGAGGCGGCCGGTGTTGTAGTTGCTGCTGAAAATCTCAGCGTCGTGGGTCATCGTGCTGACCTCTCTCGAGACCGACTGTGTGCTGTAGTCCGTGCCGTAGTAATCCATGTTCACGTCGATGCCTAATTTCTCGTTTACAGTGCCATTATAATAAAGATTGGCTCCGAGGTTATAGAAATGCTTGTCGCCGAGGTCGTCGTCCGATGTGGTGGTAAGCCCGTCAACCTGCGTGCCGTTCTCAAACACATCGCTGGTCACTACGGTATGTTCGCTGAATTCCAATTTTTTCCCCCATTCTATCTTTCCGCCGAGGGAATGATCGTTGGTAATCTGCCAGTTAACGCCAGTGGTGCCATAGAGGGTTTGCCCGATGTACTCGGCCAGCACATCGCCCTTGTTCTCGAACAGGTAGTTGTCACCGTCTTGGCTGATGCCGTAACTGGCAGTCTCGGCATAGCTGTCCTGCCGCGAAGTGTCGCGGCTGTAGTTCACGCTGGCGAAGATGTCGACACCGCCGGTGCGGTAGTTCATGCCTACGGCACCAAAGGGGGAATAGCCTTTCGACCAGTGCAACGACTGCGAGTCGGAGGCGTTAAGGTTGAAGCCGAATCCGTCGCCCTGCCGGCGGATTGTTCGGATGCGTACCACGCAGAGCACGGTGGCATCGTATTGCGCACCAGGATTCGTGATGACCTCAATACTCTGAATTTCGTTGCTCTGCAGGCGCTCAAGTTCACTATTGTCGGTTACCTTCCGGCCGTTGATATAGTAGAGCGGAGTACCTTTGCCGATGACCTCCAGCCCGTTTTTCCCCTTCATCATGCCAGGAGTCCTTGCCAGCACATCGTTTGCCGATCCGACGTTCTCTAGTACGGAGCCGAGGATGTTGGTCTGCATGCCCTCCCCAGTCAGCTTGGTCTTCGGCAAATGACCCTTCACCACCACTTCGCCCAACATCAGCGTGTCCTCTTTCATTTGGAGAAGCAACTCATCAGTTGCCTTGAAGGGGTGATAGAGAGTCTGATAGCCTATGCTCGTCAGCTTCAGCAGACCTTCGCTCTTGTCGGTCACAATGTTGAACAATCCCTGTGCGTCGGTCATCGCACCCTGTACGAAAGCAGAGTCGGGCAGCGATAGCAGCACTACGTTTACAAAAGGCAAAGGCTCGCCTTTCTCGTCAAATACTTTTCCTCCAATGTTTTGTGTCTTGGCGAATCCTGTCACTGTCATCATTATCGCAACGACTAAGACCGTCAGTCTCGAATGGAATGAAATGCTCTTCATGATTTTTATCTTTGCATTTGTTTGTCCGTTTGACGCAGCAAAGTGAAGGAAAATTGCATTTCCTTTCATTATATAACAATATTTAACAAATTACTTTAAAAACTTCTATGGAGCGAAATAAATATGGTTTCTGCATTTTTTCGAGGAAAAATTTGGCGGGTTGCAAAAAAAGCTATAACTTTGCACCCGCTTTTGACGGAACACGTAATATTGTAAATCGTCAAAGAGCAAATGGTTCGGTCCCTTCGTCTATCGGCTAGGACGAGAGATTTTCATTCTCTAAAGAGGAGTTCGACTCTCCTAGGGACTACAACGACAAGTCTGTCATCTGCGCAGCGATGCGCTACTCTCGGTAAGCTGAGCTCAGGGGGAGACGGTGGCAGAGGGCTTCGGAAAGTCCGCCCAGGGCAGCCCTTAAAAGCGCAAGACCCACAGGCCTTGATGATTCAATTTTTAACTTTAAACATTAACACAACAAATGGCAAATCACAAATCAGCTCTGAAGAGAATTCGTCAGACCAAAAAACGTACGTTGCATAATCGCTATTATGCAAAGACCATGCGCAACGCTGTTCGCAAGCTGCGCGCCATGACCGACAAGGAGGAGGCAGAAAAAATGTATCCCACTGTGCAGAAGATGCTTGACAAACTGGCTAAGAACAACATTATTCACAAGAACAAGGCAGCCAACCTGAAGTCGAGCCTTTGCCTGCATATCAAGAAATTAGGTTAAGCAAATAAGGAGTATAATACACTTTTTTGTCTTCAGAGGTTGCATCTGCGAGGATGCGCCTCTTTTTTTATCATCAGTTTTCATGTGAGAATGAAGTCTTAACTTCTTATGGTCCCATGTAGTAGCCTGTGGCATTGGGCGATTTCCGTAGGTAGGGCTCGGCATCGGGATAGGGAATGACGAATGGTGCTCCACCGCTGTTCTGTGCCGGACCGATGACGACGATGGCTCCGTCGACGAACCCCGCGTCGCCCACAAAAAGGCTCTCGGCACGATGGGCATCGAGCTTCAGGTCGTCGCGGGCATCCCACATCAGACGTTTTATCTGCAGTTCATCGCACGTGAAAATCTCATCCACGCGGATGCGGTGACCGTCAGCTTTGCTGAACGAGGCGCAGTCGGTGGTCGTCCACATGACAGAGTCCTTGTCGCTGATGGTCGCCATGAACGTCACGCACGTCGGGTCCTCGAAGCTCCAGACAATCTCCACCTTGCGGGCCGACCGGTCGGCATGTTTGAGGTATTCCTTGCAGCTGCGGTCGATGAGACGGGGGAAGTCGGCTTGGTCGGGATTGGCAGGCACGGGCACTTCCAACATCTCGCAGATCCACTTCTTCACGCTTCTCACCGTGGCCCTGTCACCTTCAGTGGGCACATCGACATTGGCACGATACGACGATGCCCCCAGCGTTTCCTTGCACGAAAACGTCTGCACGTCGAAGTACTCCTGTGCCTGTAGCTGAGCAGGGGCGATGGCGGCAAAAAGCGTGAGCAGAAACGGGATTACTGCAAAATATGTCCTGACAATCTCTTTCACGGCTGCAAAGATAGTGCAAACCGAGGGAAATACAAAATAAATCTGCGAAATTTATTTTTATTTCCGAGGTGCAGCCTGTCTTCGACACCAGTTGAAGATACGAATAAATCCAATATTTTTACATATTTTTGTACACTAAAAATTTCCGTATTCCATGAATTTTTTGTAACTTTGCAACCTATAAACAAATAAAACGAAATGGCAGAAAAGAAACAAATAGCAAACGACTATTCAGCCAGTAACATACAAGTGCTTGAAGGTCTTGAGGCCGTGCGCAAACGCCCGGCCATGTATATCGGTGACATCAGTGAGAAGGGTCTGCACCATCTGGTCAACGAGACAGTGGACAACTCCATCGACGAGGCGATGGCCGGATTCTGTACCGACATCGACGTGACCATCAACGAGGACGAGTCGATTACCGTGCAGGACAATGGTCGCGGTATTCCCGTCGATGAGCATGAGAAGATGCACAAGTCGGCCCTTGAGGTGGTCATGACTGTGCTCCATGCCGGTGGTAAGTTCGACAAAGGATCCTATAAGGTGTCGGGTGGCTTGCACGGTGTGGGTGTGAGCTGCGTCAACGCACTCTCCTCGCACATGATGTCGCAGGTCTATCGCGACGGCAAGATCTATCAGCAGGAATATGAGCAGGGCAAGCCGCTCTATCCTGTGAAGGTGGTCGGCGAGACCACGCTGCGAGGTACGCGCCAGCAGTTCTGGCCCGACCCCACCGTGTTCACCACTACGCATTTCCAGTGGGACATCATCGCCCGTCGTATGCGTGAGCTGGCTTTCCTCAATGCCGGTATCAAGATTATCCTGCACGACTTGCGCCCCGATGAGAACGGCAACACAAAGGAAGAGGTCTTCCATGCCAAGGACGGACTGAAAGAGTTTGTGCGCTACGTTGATCGTCACCGCACCCACCTCGTCGATGATGTCATCTATCTGAAGACCGAGAAGCAGGGCATCCCCATCGAAGTGGCCGTGATGTACAACACCGACTACTCCGAGAACATCCACTCTTATGTGAACAACATCAACACCATAGAGGGCGGTACCCACCTCACCGGCTTCCGTATGGCACTCACCCGCACGTTGAAGAAGTATGCCGACAACGAGCCTACTATCGCCAAGCAGATTGAGAAAGCCAAGATAGAGATTGCTCCCGAGGACTTCCGTGAGGGTCTCACGGCTGTCATCAGCATCAAGGTGGCCGAGCCGCAGTTTGAGGGTCAGACCAAGACCAAGCTGGGCAACTCCGAAGTGGCAGGTGCCGTACAGCAGGCTGTGGGCGAGGCGCTCAGCAACTACCTCGAGGAACATCCGAAGGAGGCCAAACTCATCTGCGACAAGGTGGTGCTCGCCGCTACGGCACGTATTGCTGCCCGCAAGGCTCGCGAGAGTGTGCAGCGCAAGAACCCCATGTCGGGTGGCGGACTGCCAGGAAAGCTGGCCGACTGCTCCAACAAGGATCCGAAGGAATGTGAGATCTTCCTCGTCGAGGGCGACTCCGCCGGCGGCTCTGCCAAGCAAGGCCGCGACCGTCATTTCCAGGCTATTCTCCCATTGCGTGGTAAAATCCTGAACGTGGAGAAAGTGCAGTGGCATCGTGTCTTTGAGGCCGAGTCGGTCATGAACATCATCCAGAGCATCGGCGTGCGCTTCGGCGTTGACGGCGAGGCCGACCGTGAAGCCAATATCGACAAGCTGCGCTACGACAAGATTATCATCATGACCGATGCCGACGTCGATGGCTCTCACATCGACACGCTCATCATGACGCTCTTCTTCCGCTTCATGCCGAAGGTCATCGAGGAAGGCCATCTCTACATTGCCACGCCGCCGCTCTACAAGTGCACCTATAAGAAATTCTCCGAGTATTGCTACACCGAGCCGCAGCGTCAGGCGTTCATCGACAAGTATGTGGCAGGCGATGAGAACGCCGCCGCCCTCCATACGCAGCGCTACAAAGGTCTCGGCGAGATGAACCCCGAGCAGCTTTGGGAGACCACAATGGATCCGCAGAACCGTCTGCTCAAGCAGGTGACCATCGAGAATGCCGCACAGGCCGACGAGATTTTCTCCATGCTCATGGGCGACGATGTGGAGCCGCGCCGCGAGTTCATCGAGGCCAATGCCACCTACGCCAACATCGACGCGTAACGTGCCGGTGTCAATAATACAAAAAGAGAAGGGCTCAATTCAGTCCTTCTCTTTTTGATTCTTTTTGTGTAGCAGTTCTATCGCCAGCTCTTCCAGTTGCTTGTACCAGTCGGCACCGAAACGGCGGATGAGCGGTTCTTTCAGGAATTTATAGACGGGTATATCCAATGCCTTTCCTTTCTCTACGGCATCCTTGCAGATGGCCCAGCGGTTGTAGTTCAGGCCGACGGTGCCGTCGCCAAAACGTTTCTCGCGGATGGGGTAGAGGGCACATGAGATAGGTTTGCAGAACCGCGTGCGCCCCTCGCGGTAGGCTCGCTCGAGTGCACAGAGGCAACCGCCGTTCTCATAACAGGTAAAAACACAGTCCTTGCCGTTGATGATGCTCGTCACCAAGTCGCCCTCCTCGTCGATATAGGCCACACCCTGCTGGTCGATTTTCGCCTGCGCCTGTGCCGACAAATCACCCCATACCGTATCGAGTGAGGCTTCAATTTCGCCGATTTCATCGGGATTTATGGGTGCGCCGGCATCTCCTTCCACGCAACACACCCCCTTGCATTTCTCGTAGTTACAGCAGAAACGCTCAGTCAGGATGTCCGGCGACAGCAGCACGTCGCCCACCTGTAATATCGGAAGCATTCTCTTCTCCATTCCGCCTGCAAAGTTACGATTAAACGAGCAGAATACAAAACAAAAGCTCTTTTGTTTTTATTCTCGAGCACTAGTAACTTAAGCAGAGATTCCTCATCTTGCCCGTTCGTTCTAGTTTCAAGCGTTGAAACTACCAGTATATGCCGTAAAAACAGTCCGTATTTACCGCAAAAACAACCTGTTTCACTTGTTCGTACTAATTTGAAACTCCGTTACCTCTTCTTTCCTCACTGTTTCTCTGCGGATTGCGGTGTACGCTGAACTTGATGGTGTGCGCCATAGTTTTTACGTTTAATCTTTTCAGGTTTCTTACCATTTAATGGGTTCGAGGCCGTGGTGTTGGAGGTAGGCGTTGCATTGGGAGAAGTGGTGGTTGCCGAACCATCCGCCGCGGTTGGCGGATAAGGGAGAGGGGTGGACGGACTCAAGCACAAGGTTGCGCTGGCGGTTGATCATATACGCTTTACCGCGAGCGTAGCCGCCCCAGAGCATATAGACAAGGTGTTCGCGTTGTGTGGCGAGGGCGCGGATGTCGGCATCGGTGAAGGTTTGCCACCCTAATTGTGCATGACTGTTGGCCTGATGGGCGCGGACGGTGAGGGTGGCGTTAAGTAGGAGCACGCCCTGCTGGGCCCATCGCTCCAGATTACCTGTCGTGGGGATGGGGGCACCCGTGTCGTCGTGGACTTCCTTGAAGATGTTTTGCAGCGACGGGGGGAAGGGCACACCGTCCTGGACAGAGAAACTGAGACCGTGAGCCTGTCCGGGTTCATGGTAGGGATCTTGTCCGATAATCACCACTTTTGCCCGATGAAATGGGCAAAAATTGAAGGCATTGAAGATTTTTCCACCCGGCGGGTAGCAGGTTCCCGCACGGTATTCCCGTCGCACGGCTTCGGTGAGATTGACGAAATAAGGTTTTTCAAATTCACCTTTCAGTTGTTCTTTCCACGAGAGCTCTATTTTTACGTCCATCTTTTTTAGGAGTTTAGGGGTTAAGATGAGTGGGGGATGGTCGGGTGGAGCTTATCTGCTGCCAGCCACCTCTTTCAGATATTTCATAGGTGCGCGGAAGTCGTCGTGATTGAAATGCTTTGCGTAGGTGCCGTCGCTGGTGGTGTGGACGGTCTTGCCCGGGAAGACGATGGTCATCTCCCAGGGCGAATAGACAAGAATATCCTTAATGAATGTGGAATAGGTCTTCTCCATGCGGTAGAGCCGCTTTTCCTTAATCAGGTTATACACCGTTGTAAAGACCTCTTCGCTGACGCGGACAGGTTGGGGCTCTTGCCATTGCGGTGCGTCCTCCGGCGTTCTGTAGCTCATGTTGACCGGTTCGCTCTCGTCGTAAACAAGCAGTCCGCCGTTGCTGTTACCAGCTTCGCGCCACAGGTGTACATAGATATAAGGGCGTTCGGGCATCTGGTACAGATGGGTCTGGTAGAAGAACTCCTGCAACGGCCCTTCGGGTGCGTGGCGGTATTGCGGTAAACCGCTGATACAGCCAGTGAGGAGGAGCGTAGAGAATGCGGCTAACAGTAATTTGACTTTCATCTTGTATAGGTTTTTATGTATTTCTGCCTGCAAAGAAATCGTATGATTTCATAGGCAAAAGTAAATATAAAATATAAATTTCACAAATTTGTGAATTACAAACTTGTGAAATTTATATTAAATTAATGAATTCAATGCTTCATTTAGTCGCTGATGAGGCATTCGCCGGTCATGTCGGCGGGCTGGTCCAACCCCATGATATGGAGGATGGAGGGTGCCACGTCGGCCAGACGGCCGTTGCGCACGGTAGCCGAGTTGTTGTCGGTGACGTAGATGAACGGCACGGGATTCAGCGAGTGCGCCGTGTTGGGCGAGCCGTCGGGGTTGATGGCATTGTCGGCATTGCCATGGTCGGCGATGATGATAGCCTCGTAGTCGTTGGCCTTGGCGGCCTCGATAACGTCGTGCACGCAGTGGTCAACAGCCCATACGGCCTTGGCAATGGCGTTATAGACACCCGTGTGACCGACCATGTCGCCGTTGGCAAAGTTGACAACAATAAAATCGTACTTTTGGGTGTTGATGGCCTCGACCAGTTTGTCCTTCACCTCGTAGGCACTCATCTCGGGCTTCAGATCGTAGGTGGCCACCTTCGGCGAAGGCACGAGGATGCGGTCTTCACCGTCGAAGGGAGCCTCACGTCCGCCGTTGAAGAAGAACGTGACGTGCGCATATTTCTCGGTTTCGGCAGTGTGCAGCTGCTTCTTCCCCTGGCGTGAGAGATATTCGCCGAGTGTGTTCTCCACGTTTTCCTTCGGGAAAAGGATGCCCACGCCGGTGAACGAGGCGTCGTAGGGTGTCATGCAGAAATACTGCAGGCCCGGGATGGTCTTCATTCCCTGTTCGGGCATATCCTGCTGGGTCAGCACGATGGTCAGCTCCTTGGCGCGGTCGTTGCGGTAGTTGAAGAAGATGATGACGTCGCCTTCCTTGATGGTGCCGTCGATCTTAGCGTTGTTGATGGGCTTGATGAACTCGTCGGTGACGCCGTCGGCGTAGGAGAGTTCCATGGCTTCTGCCATGTCCTGAGCCTGATAGCCCTCGCCGCTGATGAGCAGGTCGTAGGCAATCTTCACACGTTCCCAGCGCTTGTCGCGGTCCATGGCGTAGAAACGTCCGATGATGCTGGCGATATGTGCGCCGGTTTCGTCGCACTTCGCCTGCAGCTCGCGGATGAAGCCCACGCCGGAGTGCGGGTCGGTGTCGCGGCCGTCCATGAAGCAGTGGACGTA
>JAFRZC010000029.1 GCA_017442765.1 Prevotella sp.
GAGACGAATGCGAGAAACCTAAAACATTAAACAATAAACACTAAACCTTAAACCTTAAACCATAAACCTTAAACCTTAAACCTCAAACCTCAGACAATGAAATTCTACAAATACGACGGGGCGGGCAATGACTTCGTCCTGGTCGACATCCGCGACAACGACCCCCAGCTCGACGAGGAGACGATTGCCCATATCTGCCATCGTCGCTTCGGTGTCGGCGCCGACGGACTGATGACCCTCGGCAGGGCCGACGAACCTTACGACTTCGAGATGCGCTATTACAACAGCGATGGCCGTCTAGGATCGATGTGCGGCAACGGTGGACGCTGCATCGCTGCCTTTGCCCATCGCCTCGGTCTGGGCGACGACGGACACCTCTCGTTCGTCGGATTCGACGGCCCCCACGAGGCCGACATCCTGCTCTGGGATCCCCAGCGTTCGGTGGGCATCGTCCGCCTCGGGATGCGCGACGTGGCGTGTGCCGACATCCGCCGCTGCCTCGACGGATGGTTCCTCGATACTGGCTCGCCGCACTATGTGCAGCGCGTCGTCGACTTGGGCCATTTCGACGTGGTGGGGGAGGGGCGACGCATCCGCAACAACCTTGATGTGTTCCCCGAGGGCTCTAATGTCGACTTTATCGAAGACCTGCCCGACGGACGCCTCTCCGTGCGTACCTACGAGCGTGGCGTCGAGGACGAGACCTGGGCCTGTGGCACCGGCGTGACGGCCTGCGCCATCGTCACCGGCAACCGCAGTGTCGTGACTCGTGGCGGCGACTTCAAGGTCTCATTCAACGCTACAGGCACCGCCTATACCGAGGTGACATTGACCGGCCCCGTGTCGTTCAATTTTGAGGGGGAGATGTGAATGGTGAATGGTGAATGGTGAATGGTGAATAGTGAATGGTGAATAGTGAATGGTGAATGGTGAATAGTGAATAGTGAATGGTGAATAGTGAATGGTGAATGGTGAGTAGTGAATAGTGAATGATTCAAGTTTCGGCGGCAGAAATTATTCTTTTCCCGTCATTATTAGAGACAGCCGTCAAATGCAGGTACGTAACCTGTATTAGCTCCAGAAACTTGAATTAATGATAAAAAAAACTGGTTATCGGTTGATAACCAGTTTTTTTACTGTCGTGTGTGTGCTTGTGTCAAGTTTGACAAAATAGACACCGTTGGGCAGGTGGCTGACATCCAGCTCGGTGATGTCGCCGTTGACGGTGCATTGCTCGACGATGCGGCCGCAGATGTCGGTCAGTGTGAGCTGGTTGTCAACTGCGGGGACGCAGTTGTTTACAGTGGGCGAGATGCTGATGCGGACTGAATTGCGCGCCGGGTTGGGGTAGATTGAGAGTTGAGGGTTGAGAGTTGAGAGTTGAGGGTTGTCGATGGCGAGGTTGTTGCTGAAGAGGGCTTCGACCATCCAGCTGAATTTCCAGTCGTCGCGACGCTCCAGGTTGTCGCCGACGAGCATGCCGTCAGGGTTGCCGCCCCAGATCGAGAAGACAGCCGGCGTGTCTACCTCGGTGCATTTCAGCTTGATCCATAGCGAGCGTGCGCCGTCGAGGTGCAGGGGGCTGCTGAGGTGGTGGGTGTGGAAGGTGTAGTCGTAGTCGAGCGTGTCGAAGAAGCTGTCCTCGTACAGCACCTCGTCGGGGCTGTCGGTGCCGCCATAGATGGTGAGGGTGTGGGTGGCTTGCTTGCGACCCATGAGGCGGATGGCGTCGAGGGTGCTGCCGGCCTTGATGGCCGAGGCGTCGATGCGGATTCCCCACACCGAGTCGGTACCCAGCCCCTCGGGGATGTTGGCGGCGCGGCTCATGGCGTTGCCGGTGGTGAAGTAGCCTATGGTGTCGACAGTCAGCGGCTCGAAGAGAGCCGTGAAGCTCACCTCGCCGCCAGTGGCAACGGTGCTGCGCGGATTGTAGCGGCAACCGTCGCTCCATTGCGAGAAACGGGTGTGGGCGTTGTTGGCGGTGGCGGTAAGCACTATGGTGTCGCCGAAGTTGTAAGTGCCTGCGCCGCTGACGCTGCCGTCGGTGGCGGTGGCGCCACGGATGCCGTCAGCGGCGGTGCTGACGGTGGTGACATCCTGGCCGAAGTCGTCGTAGGGGGTGATGCCTATGGTCGCCGTGGCGAAGAGGTTGAAGTTGTAGGTGCCGGGGTTGAGGCCGGTGATGAGGAAGCAGCCGTCGGCGCTGCCGCCCCAGCCCCAGTTGATGTGGAATGTGCCGTCCATGCTCCTGTATCCGTCGACGACAAAGGCGTGTCCGGCCTGCACCTCGTCGTATCCGGCATAGAGGATGAGCCGGTCGTCCTGAAGCTCTTTGAGCATGAGGTCCTTCCAGTCGCTGTCGTTATAGTCGCAACGGAAGGCTGTCCACACGTAGGGACTGTATTTGAAGTTGTATTTCAGCGCATTCTCCGAGGCTGCGTCGCCGCCGTAGCCGTATGCTGCCGTCTTGCCCGCACTGCCGCCGGGGTTGTAGTTCATGTGCACAGCCACTCCGCAGTGGTAGATGAGCGTGGCTACGGCATCAATCTGGCCCTCGCTGCTGCTGCTGTTAAGCTCCTTGGGCATGGAGTCCCAGACGTAGGTGCCGTAGTCGGCCGTCAGGAGACCGTAGTTCTTGTGGCTGTATTCGCCGTGTCCGTAGCCTGTGGCGGGGTGGTTGAAATACTTCATGATTTGTGCTGTCGCCACGGCGGTGCATCCCGACACCGTCAACGTGCTTGTGGCCGTGTCGTAGGGGCAGAACTTGTTGTAGCGTGGACTCTGGTTCCAGGTGGTCTTGAGTTTCGTGGATATGTTGGGCTTGGTGCCGCCGGTTCTCAAGGCGCTAGCGTCACCGTTGGCGAGGCGCTGCCATTTGTCGCGCGCCTGCCGCGATGTCGGCAGGTCGGGGTGGCCGCTGTTGTGGCGAACCGCGGCGGCATAGCCTTCGAGCCACAGGCGAAGGTTCGACGGCATGCCGGTCATCGAGATGCCGTTCTCCGTCGAATAGCCGAGGATGGGCTCCGTGTTCTTGTCGGCGGCAAGGATGACGAAGCACTCGTCGCCTGCCGTGAGGACGTGCAGCTCGGCAAAGGGACTCTCCATCGGGGTGAAGCCCGTCTTGGTGTCGTGGCCAAGGGCCTTCATCAGTGTCGTGGCCACCTGCTGTGCCTCTTGTGTCGAGACGCTGTAGCTCTGTGCCTGCATCGCGTATGGAGCAAGGACTGCTGCCATTGCCAGGAAAAAAAATCTGCGTATCATTGATGTTGTATCTCTTTGTTTGTTAGTGTTTAAGACTGTGTCCGCCGTTTTTTACAGACATGCAAATATAGACATTATCTTCAGATTTGTGACGCTTAAAAAACAAGTTGTGACAATAATGATGATTATCTTACTGATAATAAGTAAGATGAAAACCTTTAACTTTAAACTTTAAACCTTAAACCTTAAACAATAAACCTTAAACTGTAAACTGTAAACTTTATTTTTTATTTTTGCAGAGCAAAAAAAGAGATAGGGGTGCTTGATAACCCCCTTTAACAAAACAAGATACCAACAGCAGAGCTATGTCACGCGTAAACGAAAACCTCCGCGCCCTCGGCCACAACACCGACTACAGCAGGGACTATGACCCTTCGTTGCTTGAAACTTTCGAGAACCAGCATCCCGACAACGACTACTGGGTGCAGTTCCTCTGTCCCGAGTTCACCACGCTATGCCCCATAACTGGCCAGCCCGACTTTGCCGAGATTCGCATCATGTATATACCCGACCGCAGGATGGTGGAGAGCAAGAGCTTGAAACTCTATCTCTTCTCGTTCCGCAACCATGGCGACTTCCACGAGGATTGCGTCAACATCATTATGAAGGACCTCATCCGGCTGATGGACCCCCGCTACATAGAGGTGCTGGGCCTTTTCGTGCCGCGGGGCGGCATAGCCATACACCCTTACGCCAACTATGGGCGTCCCGGCACCAAGTATGAGCTGCTCGCCGAGAAACGCCTGGCCGAATACAAGGGATAGTCAGAAGAACTTTGCTACGGTGATGATGGCAGCGGCGATGCCGTAGGCCAGTTTCAGGCCTGTGCCGAGCAGGAAACCTACGAAGGCGCCCCAGGCGGCACGCAGGGGGCTGTTATCCCTGTTTCCGCCCACGAGCTCGCCGACGAGGGCCCCGACGAAAGGCCAGAAGATGACCCCTGCCAGTCCCGCAGGTCCGAAAGGCAGACCTATGATGGAAACCACGAGCCCGATGTTGCAGCCCCACACGCCGGCCTTGCTGCCGCCGTGCCGCCGGGTGCTCCACGACGGCACGACGTAGTCGAGGATGGTGATGATGGCTGCCGCAATTGCGGTGACAATGAGGAAAGTGGTCGAAAACTGTGCTGCGTCGCTCAGGTGGGCGAAAAGGATGCCCAGCCAGCTGAGAGGCGGCCCTGGCAGTCCGGGAACAACCGACCCAGCGATGCCCAGCAATAGCATTATGACGGCAAGTATAATGAGGAATGTGGACACTTGTTGAGAAGTGAAAAGTGAAAAGTGAATGGACTGCCGCCGCGAGGTTTCAATTTTCAATTTTCAATTTGTCATTGATCATGCGGCTCATGTACTGCTGTATGATGGCTTTGACGCGTGTCTCGTGCCAGGCGGGGTGGGTGGGGAGCGGATGCTTCATCAGAGTGTCGGCACTCAGCTTATATGCTGCGGTGACATGCTCGCCGTCGAACTGGATGAGGGTGTCGTTCTGCAGATACTGGTAGATGCCGTTCGCGTAGTTGACAGCCCATGTGCTGTCGGCAGGGGTGGCGAGCAGGTCCTTGCCGAAGGCTATGTAGGGCTTGTCGTGGCCAAGGATGCCGAGCAGGGTGGGCATGATGTCTATCTGCTGTGCCACGCCGGGCATCATGCCCGTGGGCAGCTCGCCCGAGGGGTCGTAGATGAGGATGGGTGCCGCGTAGACCCCTATGGAGGTCATGTATTCGCTGTGGTTCGACGAGTTGGTGTGGTCGCTGGTGATGACGAAGATGGTGTTCTTGAACCATGGCTCACGGCTTGCCGTGGCGAAGAAGTGGCGCAGGGCGTTGTCGGTGTAGCGTATGCACTTGTGTATGGGCAACGCCTCTTCGGGGTAGACCTCCCTGTATCTCTCCGGAAGGGCGAAGGGGTGGTGCGACGAGGCGGTGAAGAGGGCCGTGACGAAAGGCTCTCGCATCTCGCCTATCTTGGCGGCAAAGTATTGCAGGAACGGCTCGTCCCAGATGGCCCAGGCCCCGTCGAAGTCCTCCTCGCCGTCGAAGCGGGGATCCTTGTCGTAGTCGTCCTTGCCGTAATAGTCGCCGAAGCCCGTGGCGCGTGCAAAGGCCTGGAAACCCATCGAGCTGTTCTCGGCTCCATGGAAGAATGCCGAGCTGTAGCCTCTCCTGCCCAGCTCCGCAGCGATGCCGCCTACCTGGTTGAGCGAGTAGTTGGTGACAAAGAATGGCTCGACGAACATGGGTATGGACGACAGCACCGACGGCATGCCGTCGATGCTCTTGCGGCCGTTGGCAAGCGTGGTCTGCCATGTCAGCGAGCGTTCGAGGAGCGAGTCCACAAAAGGGGTGTAGCCTTTGTAGTGACCGCCTTCGAGGTGGCGGTTGTAGTAGCCTATGTATTCGCGTCCGAAGCTCTCGACGATGAGGATGACGACGTTCTTCGGATTGCTTGATTGCCTGAATGCTTGATTGTTTGAGTGGAGAGGGGTGTATATTGCTTCAAGTTGGTCAGGGGTGTAGTATCCAGGGTCGACGAATGTCGTTTTGCCGATGGTGCGGATGAGTGTGAACGGGGTATTAAGCACGATGGCGGCCTCGTGGGGCTGGTTGACGTACTGGTTGGCGTTGGATAGCGTTATGGGGCGTGTGGTGCGTGTGGCTCCGCCTCGTATGGCGACGATGGCCGTGGGGAACAGCAGCAGGAACAACGCCGTCTGAACGGCGTAATATGGTGCCAATCCGGTTCGTCTCGACTCCCTCCCGGGGTCGTCCACATCGGTGTAGAGGAACCAAAGCAGTGCCGTCATCGCGATGGCGGCGAGGACCAGGTACCAGTGGTTTACCAGTTCGGTGGTGAAGATGGTTCCCAGGTTGCCCTCGTTGCTGAACTCGGAGAAGAATGTCGAGGTGGTGCGGCGGCCTGTGTACTGCGAATAGACGGCATCGCTGAGGTTGATGGCTACTGCCAGCGCGTTGACGACAACGAAAATCCATTTCGTCATCGTATGCCACCAGCGGCGTTCTTTCAGGTGCAGCGGCAGCAGCATGAGGGCGAGGTAGAGGGTGTTGGTGTAGAAGATGGCCGCGCTGTCGAAACGAAGCGCTCCGCGCAGCAGGTCGCCTTTCGGGAGGGCCTCCCATCCCGGGGCGAAAAGGTCCCAGTTTTCCCACACGTAGACCACACGGCAGAGCATGTAGACCACATAGGCGAGGGCGAGGTTGCAGAGGGCGGCGAGGGCAGGGGAGAAGGATGAGGCTTTTATTTTCAAAACGGTGTGGCTTTCAATTTTTAATCCTTAATTTAACGCCGTGTCTCCCCATTTATTGTTCATGTCGAAAAAAAAGCCGGACGGCGATGCTGCTGTCCGGCCCGGAATATAAAATAGATAATGAGTGATTCGCGTGTCCTTATTTTGCTATCTTGGTGAGGTCCAGTTTGCTGACGCTGGCGTTATTCGAGCCCCAGTTGCCCTGGTTGAGCACTATCAGCTGGTTGCCGTCGAGGGCCACAATCTTGCAGGGCAGCAGCCCTACCTCGATGCCGCCCTTGCGCAGTGTGCCGCTGCTGGTGTAGACATAGCAGTCGCCGTTGGCGGTATAGTTGCCGTCGCTGGTGATGATGATGTCGTCGTTGTAGGGGTTCACGGCTATGCCGTAAGGGTTGTCGGAGGCTGTCCATTCGATGCCAAGAAAGGTGACGTTGCCGTTGGCATCCAGCTTGTAGAAGTCGGGGGCTGCGCCGTAGGTGCTGGTATAGCCGTAGATTTCGCCGACATAGACGTCGAAGTTGTAGAGATTGACGCTCAGCTCTGTTATCGCCTTGCTGTTGACATCCATGATGTAGAGGCCGCCGTTGTCGTCCGTGTAGTTGCCGAGGGTGTTGAAGACGATATGGTTGTCGTCAAGTTTCTTGACTTTGTCTGGATTGATGTCCACTGTGATGGTTTCGACGACCGTGAAACTGTTCATGTCGACGACATAGAGCTTGTTGTCGTAGTGGAAGTTGCTGTTCTCGTCGGTGATGTAGCCGCTGGCGATGTAGAGCTTGCCGTTCACCTCGGCGATGCCTTCGGGCTGGTAGTCGCCGAGCTGGCAGATGCCGGTCACCTGCTGTGTGGCGGGGTTGTAGCGTACTACCGAGCGGGGATAGTAGCATGTGACGTAGATGTTGCCGTCGCTGCCGGCTACCATGCTGCGTGGGGTCTCGGCATCATTGCCGGTGTCGAAGCGTGACGACTTGCCCGTTGTGGGGTTCATCTTCTCGATGCTGTTGCTGAACGAGACTGTGATGTAGATGTCGTCGCCCACCTGCATCATGTCCTGCGCCACGTCGCCCAGACCGCGGCTGTTGGCGCTGTCGAAGAAGTTGTTCTGCACGCCCGACTCCTGTGTGGCGCCTGGGGTGTTGCTGTTGTTGTTGCCGTTCTCCTTTTCGCTGCAGCCGACGAAAGCCGTCATCAGTGCCATCACGCCAAAGGCGACGAGAAATCTAAAGGTGTTTTTTTTCATTTTTTTGATTTTTTTTCTGGATTTTCTAGATTGTCTAGATTGTCTAGACTGTCTAGACTGTCTAGGTTCTCTGGACTTTCTAGAAGGTGAGGGTTATTTTTATTCTGTAGTTCCTTCCCATCATGGGGTAGGAGCGGACAATCTCGTATTGCTTGTCGAGGAGGTTAAGCGCCTGCGCCTGCAGCTTGAGGTCTATGGCGCCGAGGTGGAAAGTGTGGTCCAGCGCTATGCTGTGGTCGGCGTAAGGTTCCAGGCGGTTCTCCTTGCTGTTCTGGTGCATGGAGTAGCGTTCGCCCACCTGCATGTAGTTGTAGCCGACGTTCACCCACGGCGTGCTTAGGTATAGTGCCACTCCTCCGCTGTGCCGCGGGGTGTAGGGTATCTGGTTGTTGTATCGCTTCTCGTCGTCGGGGTCGGTGCGGTCGAGGGCTTCCTGATAGCTGTAGGTGGCGGTGATGTTCAGCGACAGGAGCTCTCTCTCGTCGGCATCGTCGGCGTTGCCGCCGGCAGGGTTCCATTTCCATTCCATGATGCCGCTGAAGTCGAGCCCGGTGACTTCGACAAGCCCTAGGTTCATCGTCGACCAGATGAACATGTTCTGCCGTGGCACGGCTATAATTTTGTCGCTGACGATGTTGCGGTAGCCGTCGATGGTCGCCGAGCCGGCGAAGCTGGTGATGGAGTCTCTGCTGTAGAGTGTCCGTGGCGGCAGGGTGATGCCGATGTTGTGCTGGTTGGCATGCTCGGGACGCAGGGTGTCGAGGGGCATGACGAAGTAGTACATCTCGTTGAAGTTGGGCACGCGGTAGGTACTCTTGTAGAAGTATCGCAGCCTCAACGGGATGGCCTTGAAGGGCCTTAGCGAGATGCCGGCGTAGGGCGACAGGCGGCGGTAGCTCACCTCCCCGTCGCTACTGGCGTCTTCGCCTACCAGCGTGGCGAGCAGCTGTCCTTTGATGGTGGCTCTCGGGTGGCGGTAGCGTAGCGAGGCGGTGGCCAGCAGGGTGGTGCGTTGCACCACGCTGTCGCGTTTCAGGTTGCTGTGCAGTGTGCCTATCGAGCCGTCGGCCGAGGCGCTGGCGCTGAGCCTCTCGGTGGCGTGCCATACCATCGAGCCAGACAGGTAGCCCTCATTCTGGCTGTATTCGTTGCGAAGGTAGCGGGTCAGTGTGCGTGCCGCACTGTCCTCGTATACGTCGTTGGTGTACTGGTATTTGCCTATCAGCTGGTAGCTGGTCAGCCGGTGGTGGCTTGTGTAGCGCACCTGGCTGAAGAAGAGCTTCTCGCGCGTATCCTCGGTGCCTCGCTTGGCGTAGTAGGCCACAGGCCCCGGCAGCTCGTGGTAGCCCTGCACGTAGTGCACCTTGGCGGTCAGCATGCGGCTGGCCGAGATATTGTAGAAGATATTTATGTCGCCGGTGGCCATCTTCATGGCCGAATGCTGGCGGTGCTCCACCGAGCTGCTGTCCTCGTGCGAAGCTGTATAATATAATGTGAAAGGGTAGTTGCCGCTGCTCTGCAGCCAGTTGCCCCAGAGCGAGAGCGACATCTTTCTGTCGACTCGTTGCTCCAGGAGCAGGGCATTGGACAGCAGTCCGAAGCTTCCGTACTCTTGTCCCATGCTCCCGTGGGTATGCTCGCCCGGGAGGAAACGGGGCTCCTGGGTTTCCATGTTTATCACGTTGCCCGCTGCCGACGAGCGTGCCGACATAAGCATCTCGTCCTGCAGGCCGTTGGTGAGGCTCACCATCGAGCTGTTGCCTATCATGTAGCGTCCCAGGTCTACCTGCCCGTTCTGGCAGTCGTTGACGGCCACGCCGTCGATGGTCAGGGTGCTGAACTGGCTGCCCAGTCCGCGTGCCGAGACTGTCTTCATGCCTCCCACGCCTCCATAGTCTTTCAGCGTCACGCCGGCCATCTGCTTGACGGCGTCGCTGAGCAGCATCGCGCCGCTGCGTTCCATCTTCTCGATGGTGACCACCTGCACGGGGGTTTGCGACAGCGTCGCCGACGGCATCGTGCCGCCACGCACCACCACGGTGCCGAGATGCTGCTTCTGGCTGGCTCCTGTCCGTGTCGTGTCCTGCGCCGAGAGGGGCATAAAAGACACCGCCCACACAAGGCAGACGATGACAGGGGTCGCTATGTTCTTGTTTGAGATTCTGTTTTTCATAATTACCGCCCTTTCCTCGAGAGCATGGACACGGCTCCGACCGCGGCCTGGATAATCGATTCTGTCTGGCAGGTCTTCTGGCTTGTTTCCGCTCTCCCGGCCTTCCCGAAAATGTCTGTGACGACAATCAGTGGCTTTTTCCTTCTGGGACAGCGTCGCGCGAAACTTACAGCAGCGGGACTGTCAATGACTTTCACATTGTTCCCTTTTGACACCTAACGGACTGTGCAATAGCATATAGCATCTGCTTTCTGCAGCCTTTCGGCGACCAAACAGTTTTGCAAAGGTACTAATCTTTTGCGATAGAGCAACACTTTTTGCCAATAAAAAAAA
>JAFRZC010000030.1 GCA_017442765.1 Prevotella sp.
GCACCAACGCGATGCTTACGGAAGAGGGCTTTATCAATCTGGGCAGGATCGACAGCCGCATCCTTGACGCGGAGGGGAAGACCGCCTACTATCGCGCGGCAGGCAACCTTTACAATGTGCTGTCCGACGCGATGAGCAATCAGACCGACCGGACACACTACCGAAACCTTGGCATGGCCTGTCAGGACACGCTGATACAGCTGCTCCCGCCCGACGACAGCTACTCGCTGCAGCTGCGCCTCGACCGTCAGCTGAAGGCCAAGAACTCAAAGGAGGCATGCCGGCTGAGCGACATCTGGAAGAACATCGTGGTTCCCGGCAGCCACGACGAAGCCGTGATGGCCTTCTACCGGTTCGAGGCCTACAACCAGGCGGGTGATGAGCGCGAGGCCCTGCGCAGCATCATCCGCTCGGCCATCTGCGACGTGGAGACGGCCACCTACGACGAAACGGCCATCATCTATCTGAGCCGCATCCTCCGCGACAGGGGCGACACCGACCGCGCACAGGTCTATATGCACTACGCCTTCGACGCGGCCACCACGTTCGGCGCACAGATGAAGAACTGGATGACGATGGACCTGCAAAGCGTCAACGTGCAGTATGAGCAGCAGTTGGAGGAGAGCAACAGAAAGATGCTCGTCGGTGCCATCGCCCTCGGCATGCTGACGATGACCTCGTTTTTCCTGCTCTACTTCCTCTATCGGCAGCGCAACAAACTGCGCGACTCGAACCGACAGGTCAGTGCCATCAACAATGAACTGCAAAAGATTAACGAGAACCTCAGCATGCTGAACCGCCAGAAGGACGAGGCGAACGCCCTGCTCAACGAGTCGAACATCATCAAGGAAGAGTATATCGGCATGTTCTTCGGGTTGTGCGTCTCCTATATTGAGCAGCAGGAAAACTATCGGAAAAGCGTGAACAAGATGGTGAGGAACCATCAGTTCGACGAAGTCTTCCGCCTGACCAAGAGCAGCGACAGCAGCAACGAGACTTTCAGCGGGCTGTATGAGAAGTTCGATCAGGTGTTCCTCAGCCTCTTCCCGCAGTTCGTAGAGCAGTTCAACAGCCTGCTGCAAGAACCCTACAGGCTCGAAACCAAGCCTTATCACCTGACCACCCCCCTGCGCATCTATGCCTTGATACGCCTCGGCATCAGCGACAGCACCAAAATCTCACGTTTCCTCAATCTGGCAAGCAGCACTGTCTATAACTATCGCGTGAGGCTGCGCAATGCCGCCATTGGCGACCGGAACGCATTTGAGGAGGCTGTAAAGCAGCTCGGAACCATCCGCGATGTTGGCAGAATAAAGGAATAAAACACTTTCGTTTCCTACAAAACCGCTACTTTTTTATCGTTCTCATTATTTTTTATCAATCTGATAATGAGAATGTTATTTACAAACTATTTCTAAAAATAACTACCATTTTCCTGTGTCTGCTTTTTTGTGCACTTATCTTTCCGTAAATTTGCATCGTTTTTAAGAGCTAAGGCTCATACTCGCTTCAACAAAAACAAAAAGGTTTTAGTTTCAAATCCGTGTGAACGGATGTCCGGACTCGTGAGAGTAGGCTTTCTTTAGGTGAAAAGATTGTTGTAAGGAATATCGTTTCAATAGGTGGCGTGCAGGAATGGATTTGTTTTCGTTGGTTTCAGAAAAGATGACGGAGTCTGTTCCTGCGCGTTTTGTTCTGTAGAGGGGGCAGGGCAAAAAGTTGAGACACAATTTGAGAACAAATGATTTTACGACACAGTTCGTGGATTTATTTATATAAATAAGAAGTCTGCTTTTAATTAAAAAATTTGGAACAGCGGAATATTATGCTTAATTTTGCACACGTTATTAGACTTTTGACCATGAAGTTGCGTTTTACCTCGTTTACGGCAGTCGTGCTGGCACTGCTTGTCTGTCCTGTCTTGTCCTTTGGGCAGGCAGACAGGAAAACGTTGTTTTTTATTTCCAATACCCATCTCGACACGCAGTGGAACTGGGATGTGCGCACCACCATCAACGAATATATCAAGAATACCATGCGGCAGAATTTTGCGCTGCTCGACAAATATCCCAACTTCCAGCTGAACTACGAGGGTGCCATCAAGTACATGTGGATGAAGGAGTATTATCCTTCCGACTTCGAGCGGCTGAAAACCTACATCAAGGGTGGCCGCTGGCATGTGTCGGGCTGCGCCGTCGATGCCAACGACGTGATGGTGTCGTCGGCAGAGTCGATTATGCGCAACTGGCTCTACGCCACACAGTTCTATCGGCAGGAGTTCGGTGTCAGGGGCGGCTACGACATCATGCTGCCCGACTGCTTCGGCTTCAGCTATGCCCTGCCCTCGCTCGCCAGACATTGCGGTTTCAAGGGTTTCCACACCGCCAAGTTGGGATGGGGGAGCAAAGGCTACGACGAACTGCCGCCCTTCGGCATCTGGCAGGGAGTTGACGGCTCGCAGATCTATGCCATCTACAAGCCCCGTGCCTATGACTCTTATAGGCAATACAACAAGGACATGGCCAACGACGGAGAGACAGAGGATTTAATTGACGAGAATTATTCCCGATATGGTGTGGCGGCGGAGATTCGCTATGTGGGGCCAAGTGGCGACCGCGGGGGCGGAATGCATGACGACCCCAACACGGAGGGGCACAATACGCCCTACTGGCTCAACTACAGCGTGGAGAGCGAGGGACCCGTCAGCGTGAGGCTGGCTTCGCCTGACGAGATTTTTGACTATCTCGACACGTATAGGAATGAGAAATACCACGTGAAGGACGGCGAGCTGCCCATGCGCACACATGGCGTCGGTGCCTACACCTCGCGCACGATGCTCAAGCAGTGGAACCGCCGCAACGAGCTGCTGGCCGACGCGGCGGAGAAGTCGGCAACGCTGGCGCAGTGGCTCGGTGTGCAGGCTTATCCGCAGGCCACGCTAGGCGATGCCTGGGTGCGCAACATCTGGCAGGCTCATCACGATGGGATCACCGGCACGAGCATCCCTAACGCCTACCTGTTCTCGATGAACGACTACGTGCTGGCCAACAAAACCTTTGCCAATGTGCTCACCACCTCGGCAGGCAACATCATTAAGGAGATGGACACGCAGACGGAGGGGATGCCGGTCGTGGTGTATAATCCACTGTCGTTCCGTCGTACCGATGTCGTGGAGGCGGCCCTCACGCTGCCTTCACGTCCGAGGGGTATCCGGGTGTTCGACAAAGACGGCTCGGAGGTGCTGTCGCAGATTTGCGGCTACAATGCGCAGACGGGCGAGCTCAGCTTCATCTTTGCAGCCACCGTACCATCGTTGGGCTATGCGGTCTATGATGTACGTCTGGGTGAGCCCTCGCAGCTTACAACCGGCCTTGTGGCCGACAGCGAGAAGCGGCAGCTCTCGAACGGGAGATACCGCATAGGCCTTTCGACAAAAGGCGACCTCACGGCCTTGACCGACCTTGAGAGCAACCGGACTCTCCTGCGCACATCGCAGCTGCAGATAATCTACGACCATGAGGACACGTGGCCATCGTGGGAGATTTCCTATACCGACGTTCAGCGTCCGGCAACGGCTGTCGATGAGAATGCCACCATAGAACTGGCTGAGGACGGGCCGCTCCGCAAAAGTTTTCGCGTCTATCGGGAGAAGGCGGGCTCGCAGTTTGTACAGTATATCCGTCTGAATGCCCTGAGCAACCGTTTCGACATCGTGACCGAGGCCGACTGGCAGACACACGAGCGGATGCTCAAGGCCAACTTCATGTTTAACTACAACAGCCCCAATGCCACCTACGACATCTCGCTCGGCACCATCGAGCGCGGCAACCGCAGCTCAGAGGAATACGAGGTGCAGGGGCACCAGTGGGCCGACATGTCGAACCCGTCGGGAGAGTATGGCGTGTCCATCCTCAACGACAGCAAATACGGCTGGGACAAGCCCGGCAATACGTCGCTTCGCCTGACCCTCATCCATACCCCCTCGACAGGCGACAGCTATACCTATCAGGGCGAGCAAGACCTTGGCGCCAACCTCTTCACCTATTCGATTCTCCCCCATCAGGGACGCTGGAGCGAGCTGACGCAGCGCGAAGCCTCTATGCTCAACCAGCCGTTGGTAGCCTTTGCCGCCACCAAGCACGACGGAGCACTGGGCAAAGAAGTCAACTTCCTCTCGCTCAGCACCGACCAGATAGCGGTGAAGGCGCTGAAGAAAGCCGAGCAAACGGACGAGATGATAGTGCGTGTCTATGAGTGGGTAGGAGAAAACCACGACAATGTGACCTTGACTTTCCCTGCGACAATCGTCTCTGCCCGTGAGGTGAGCGGACTGGAAGATCCTGTCGGCAGCGCCAGCTTCAGTGGCAATCAGCTTACGTTCAACATCGGCAGGTATCAGCCCAAGACCTTCGCCGTTACACTGGAACCCTCATCTCTCATCCCTCTTCCCTCATCCAATATGCCCTCATCCAATATGCCCTCATCCAATACGCCCCTTGACCTCCCCTACAATGCTGACGTGATGAGCTACGACACGAAGCGCGGCGATGCCCGCAACGTCGCATACGCCTATCCCGCAGAGCTGGTGCCCGACGAGGTGCTGTCAGACGGCATCGCGTTTACGATGGGCGACCGCAGCGACGGGGCGGAGAATGCCGTGCGCTGCGCCAGTCAGACTATTTCCCTGCCCGCAAATGCCAAGAAACTCTATCTGCTCGCGGCATCCACTAACACCACAGGCAGTGTGGGCGAGTTCAAAATCGGCAATGAGACCTATCTGCTCGACGTGCCCTACTATGGCGGCACGCTCGGACAGCTCGACTCGCCCTACAATGCCGGCACCCGCTATCGCAAGCAAGACGTGGCCCTCACGGCCACACACAGCCATGTCGTCAACAGTAGCGAAAACGCTCCCTATAATTTCCTCTACATGTATCGGTTTGTCCTTGCCGTGCCCGAAGGAGCTACCGAACTGCGGCTGCCCTCCGACAACACCCTCTATCTCTTTGCGGCCACACTCTCCGACAATCAAGCCGACGACACTTCCCTCATCTCTCATCCTTCATCCCTCATCCCCTGCTATATCGACTATCGCGAGCTGGGGGGCAGGCAGGACGCAGAGACGTGCGGACAGCTCCACACCCCCAAGACCATTGTGGCCAGCCATAACATCAATTCCAACGAGACGGCTCGCATGGCTGGTGACATGAACGAGCTGACCAAGTGGTGCGTGTCAGGCAATCAGAGCAAGACTCCTTACCTCGAGTACCGGTTCAGCGAACCCGTTGAGATATGTCAGTGGATGGTGCTCAATGCCGGATGCGAGAGCAGCAACTACATCACCAAATCGTTTAAGCTGCAGCGTCGGGAAGGCACTCAGTGGATCGACGTGGATATTGTGGAAGACAACACGGCCAACAAACTGGTGCGGGGTGTCACACCCTTCACCGCCGACCGCGTGCGCCTGCAAATTCTTCAGGGCGAACAGGAAAGCTATACTACCCGTATCTACGAGTTTGCCGTCTATGGCAAACCTGACACACCCACCGGCATATTGGATGAGGGAAGAGGGATGAGGGATGAGGGCATATTGGATGAGGGAAGCCAGACCATAACCCTCATGGGCAACTATCCCAACCCATGCTCAGACAAGACAACAATACGTTGTAGCGTACCATCAGGTGTCGGTCACCTCACCCTCCACGTGCTCACACAGGACGGGCGACAGGTGGTCCGGCAGGAATACCCCGCCACGGGCGGTGTGCAGGACCTCAGTTTCCTGCCCACGCTCCCCGATGGTGTCTATCTCTACTTGCTGACGGGCAGTCAGCAAGGCCGGACTTTGCGTTCGGAAGCAAAAAAACTTATTATCAATCAATTTTAATCATTTAATCTTTCAAAATCATGTGTAAATCATTACTTCGACTGAAAAAGTCATTCGTATTTGCTTTTGCATTGATGGTTTCGCTCGGCGCATCTGCACAGACGCAGATTACCAACGAGGCCGGTCTCCGTGCAATGGCAAGCAATTTGGCAGGGAACTACGTTCTTGCGAACGACATCACCCTGACGAGTGAATGGGCACCCGTAGGCAACAGCGGAGCTCCTTTCACGGGTACACTCAACGGTAACGGCCATGTTATTAAGGGTCTTTCCTTTAATAATGCCGAGGCAGACTTCGTCGGATTGTTCGGTGTTGCCTCTGGTGCGACGATTCAGAACCTGCGCGTATCCGGTGCCGACGTTATCGGCCGGAACCACGTAGGTATTGTTGCCGGACGTGCAACTGCCGGAACCACCATTACGGGCACATTCACCTCCGGCTATGTAAACGGTGGCGACCATGTCGGCGGTATAGCTGGCGACGCAGGCGAGGACAACTCGTCTTCCACTATCGCCAATTGCATGTCAACGGTGTATGTCTATAGCCGTTACTACCAAGGCGGTGGTATTGTCGGATGGGCTCGTGGTACCAACCTCTTAGAGAACAACATCTTCCTCGGCACAGCCTATGTGGGCGCGTGGGGTGGCTGCGGCGGTATCGTCGGTTTCTATGAGAACGGTACAACCACACTGAACGGTAACATCTGTGCAGCCATATCGCTCACGGGAAACATTGGCGAAGCCCCTGTCAACGGCGGTAACCGCTACACGCTGGGCATCGCAGGCGGACCGCTCAACGACCAGTCGATACTGATAGCCACAGACAACTATACCTCGGAGAACACCGTTGTCTATAACCGCGAAGGGGCGGAAATCGACATGAGTGTCTATGACGAGGACCATCATGGTGTCATCGTCACCGACGCAGAGCTTAAGACCCCCGCCACCTATACCACCATCGGCTTCGGTTCGGCCTGGAGTCTTGCCAGTGGCCGCTACCCGGTATTGGCCGGCATGGCAGTGCCTTTCGACGGCGACTACATTCATACCGATGTCTTCCCCGATTTCTTCCTGGGCACAAAGTTCGACACCAAGGCCGTCTCCCCATTAGGCCGCACGGTGACCATCACGTCGAGCAACCAGAATGTCGTCAAGGTTGACGGAACTACCCTCGAGGGTCTTGCTGCCGGTACGGCAACGATAACCCTGTCAACCACTGGCGATGCCTACATTGCCGGTTACACCATCACGAAGCAAATCACCGTGACCAACATGGACACGAACATTGCCTCGGCAGCCGATCTCGTGAAAATGAGCCAGAACCCCAGCGGAGAGTTCAACATCACGGCCGACATCGACCTCGCCGGAGTAGAGTTTACTCCGCTGCCCGAGTTCAGCGGCATCCTGCACGGCAACGGCCACGTCATCCGCAACATGCATTACGAAAACACGAATCAGAACAATGTAGGTCTGTTCTCCTCTACCCGCAGCGCTATCATCGAGGATCTCGGTTTCGAGGATGCCTATCTCGTGGGTAGGCAGAATGTGGGTGCTGTGGCCGGACATGTCTATGGCGGTATCGTGCAGCGCGTCTATGTGTCCAACTCCTATATTCGCGGTTACGACCATATCGGTTCCATCGCCGGCGACATGAGTAACGACTTTGGCGAGCCGTCGCTCATCAGCAACTGTATCTCCGACTCGCGCATCTCCACATGGCAGTATCAGACTGGCGGTCTGGTAGGCGTGGCCAATGGTGGAACGCTTGAGAACAGTCTGTTCAGCGGAACGCTTGAGAACGCGGGCAACACCTGTAACTGCGGTCTTATCTCGCTGCTCGACTCCGACGGTGTAGCCACTACAATTCAGAATTGTATCTCGGCCGCCGCACACATCAATGGCGGAACAAATCCCCGACTGATTAACTTGGCCGGACGTTCAATCACGCTGCTCAACAACTATGTGATAGCCTCTACGCTGTATGGCGGTGCCACGAAGCCCGATACGGGCGATGCCGACAGTGCCGACGGACTGCTGATAGACGACAGCGAAGCCAAGACGCGCGATTTCTATGAGAATACGCTTGGCTGGGACTTCGACAACACATGGAAATTCTTCGACGGTGCCGAGGGACAGATGTATCCCGTGCTGAAGTGGATGAAAGCCCCGCTGAAGGTTCGCTTCTTCGACTTCAACACCGACCCGCTCGTCTATACCACTGGCGAGGCCGACTACAAGGATGTCAGCACCATTCACGGCTCATGGGGTCAGGAATTCTCCCTTAACATCACCGAGGGTGCAAACCTTGTTGACTACGACGAGTCGAGCCAGCTCATCTGGTGCAGCGACCCGGAGACATTCGCTTATCTTGGCTCGGGTACGGTTACCATCTCTGTGGGCATCGCCCCCTCATTGGCTAACTACTTCTCGGTTGTCGGCGACAACAGCTTCTCGTTTATTACCACCTCGCAGGATGAGCTGACCGAAATCAGAACAGCACAAGACTTCATCAATATCGGCAAGAACCCTGTAGGAAACTACATCCTGATGAACGACATCGACATGCAGGGCGTTGCCTTCGACGGTCTGTTCAACAGTGAGGGCTCGTTCAGCGGTGTGCTCGACGGCCAGGGTCACCGTGTCAAGAATGCCAAGGTTGAGATCAGCAGTGGCAACGACAAGGGTATCTTCGGTAAGACCAGCGGTGCCACCTTCCGCAACATCGCGTTCGAGAACTTCCAGGTGCTCTCCACCACAAGCGGAGCCAATCATGTGGGTCTGGTCGGTTCGGCCAACAGCACCACCTTCGAGAAGGTTGCCGTGACAGGTCAGGTTATTGCCCGCGACCACGTAGCCCTTCTTGCCGGCGACGCCAGCGGTGTGACGGTGAAAGACTGCTATGTATGGGGCGAAGTGACGGCTTATTCTCAGGTCGGCGGCTTCTTCGGATGTACGCTTGAGGGCGCATGCAGTGTCGAGAACAGCTACTTCAACGGCGACCTGCAGGCTCAGACCCGCGGTTGGGTCGGCGGTTTCGTCGGCCTGATCGACAAGGCTGAGAGCCAGGTGACGATAGCCAACTGCGTGTCGATTGGCAACTGCTCATCGACAGGCGACGGCTCGCCCCACTATGTCGGTCCGTTCATCTGCGGTAACGGCGCAGGCAACAATCCCAACGCCACCGTCTTCTTCAGTGGAAACATCAGCAATATCGACGCAGTGATGGAGGGCAGCTTCGACTGGCCCGACCGTAATGAGACCATCGACGGCGGCGACGTTCAGTACGCGACCAGCTGAATGTTGAGGATCTGATGGAGCAGCAGACTTACCAGAGCATCGGTTGGGACTTCGCCGGCACATGGGGCTGGGACAAGACCAACTACGACTTCCCCGTGCTCAAGTCGCTCGGATACGTTCCTTACGGCATCAAGACCGGCATCTCCACAATGCACGATTCTGAATTCACAAAGCATAATGACGGTGCCGTCTATGACCTGCAGGGCCGCAAGGTCAACTCGCAGCCGCGACCGGGCATCTATATCGTCGGCGGCAAGAAAGTCGTGATTAAGTAATTGGCAAAGCAAGCCCGTCGTTTGGAAAAGCCCCCACCCCACTTTTCCAAATGACGGTCTTTTAGGAAAAATTCCCTAGGGAATTTTGTGCGAAAGACCGTCTTTCGCAACCTGAAAGACCGTCTTTCAGAAATCAACGATGTAACTATCAAATTCTAATATCTATATGAATGTATTGAAAACAGCAAAACTATGGAAGTCGCTGATGCTTCTCATGGCATTGGTGCTTTCCATGCCTGCCTTTGCCGGTCCGGTGAAAGTGTCTGGCCGTGTTCAGGATGTCGAGGGCGAGCCGCTCATTGGCGTTACCATTCAGGAGAAGGGTACGACCAACGCGGTCATCACCGACCTCAACGGCCAGTACAACATCACCGTTTCCAGCGAGAAGGCCGTGCTTGTGGTCTCATACGTGGGTTTCAAGCCGGAGGAGAAGAAGGTGAACGGCACACTGATCGACTTCATTCTTCACGAAGACGTGAGCAAGCTCGACGAGGTTGTCGTTACGGGTTACACGACCTCAAAGAAGGTATCCGTGCTCGGTGCCCAGTCGTCGCTGAAGATGGAGCATGTGAAGGCTCCTGTGGCCAACATGTCGTCGGTGCTTGCCGGTCGCGTGTCGGGCGTGGTGTCGGTGCAGCGAACGGGTGTTCCCGGACAAGACGACTCCGACATCTGGATTCGTGGTATCTCCACGCTGACCAACCGCAACGAGGGTCCGCTGGTGCTCGTCGATGGTATCGAGCGCAGCTTCAACAACCTCGACCCCGAGGACATTGAGTCGATCACCGTGTTGAAGGATGCTGCCTCGACAGCCGTCTATGGTGTGCGCGGCGGTAACGGTGTCATCATCATCACCACCAAGCCCGGCGAAGTGAGCAAACCCAAGTTCTCGTTCGACATCTATCAGGGCATCACGTCGCTGACCCGTGTGCCCGACCTTGTCGATGGCATCGAGTACATGGATGCCGTGAACGAGGCCTATCGCACATCGCGCGGCTCGAACTATTACGGCGACATCCAGATCTTGAATACCAAGCTGGCCAACAACATGACGCTCACACCCGAGGACATGGAGACCGCTCAGGGACTCTATGGCGACGGCGCGGGCAACCTCGTGCTGCCTGCCTCGGTCAATAAGTACCTCTATCCGAATGTCGATTGGATGAAGGAACTATACCATAAGACCGGCTGGAACCGTCGCGCCAACGTGAATATCCGTGGTGGTGCGCCCAATGCCAGCTATTATATCTCGCTGTCGTACTACACAGAGAAAGGTCTGACCAAGCGCGACAAGGCGCAGGACTACAGTTCGGAAATCGACTACGACCGCTACAACTTCCTGACCAACGTGAACCTGAAAGCCTCGAAGACCACGAATATTGACGTGGGTGTGAGCGGCTGGCTCTCGAGCGGAAACTATCCGCACATCGGCCTGGGCGAGATTTTCACCAAGGCGATGAGCACCAACCCCGTGCTCTATCCCGTTCAGTACGCTAACGGTCTGAACCCGGGCTCAACACCTGAAAACCGAGAACTCGACTCACCTTGGGTGACGTTGACCCGTCGCGGCTATCAGACTCAGCACCAGACACAGATTAACACCAACTTGAAGCTGACGCAGGACCTCGGATTCTGGAAGTGGAGCAAGGGTCTCACCGCCCGTGCGTTGATAGCCTTCGACGTTCGTGCCACGCAGTCACTTCATTATGCTGTTGACGACTCCACGTGGAAGCCGACGGGTGGACAGCGTCAGGGTGTGTGGGTGGAAGACACCCGCCTCTATCCCCAGGCCACCGACGCGGAAGGCAACCTTGTTTGGCAACAGGCTGTCGATGCTGAGGGCAATCTCATGTGGGATACTGATGCAGAGGGCAATCAGGTTCCAGTTTATGCGGTTGATGCAAGCGGCAACAAAATCCCCGTCCTCGACACCGACCCCACCAAGATTCTGCTCAGCGAGCAGTACAAGGGCAACTCTTCGATGAGTGTGAGTTCCGACAAGTGGGTTTACCGCACGTTCTACTTCGAGGCGGCTCTCGACTACAAGCGCATCTTTGCCAAGGATCATACCGTGACCGGCCTGGTGCTCTTCAACCTGCGCAACTATCTCGATGCCAACGGCGCCAGCCTCTTCACCACACTGCCCTATAAGCAACAGAGCCTGTCGGCACGTCTGACCTACGACTACAAGAACCGCTACTTCGTGGAGACCAACCTCGGCTACACCGGCTCGGAGAACTTCGAACCCGGACACCGTTTCGGATTCTTCCCCGCATGGGCCATCGGCTGGGTACCCTCCAACGAGCCGTGGTGGAAGCCCGTCTCCAAGGTCATCTCGTTCCTGAAGTTCCGCTACTCCGACGGTACGGTCGGCAACGACTCGTCGGGCGAGCGCTTCAGCTACTTCACCAAGATTGGCAGTGGCAGCAGCCGCAACACCTATTGGGGTAACTCTGGTCTGGCCTACGAGAACTACGGCTATAAGCCGCAATGGTCGAAGGTGCGCAAGCAAGACCTCGGTATCGAGATCAACTTCCTCAACGACGACCTCACCTTCGTGTTCGACTTCTTCAAGGAGCGCCGCTCCAAGATCTTCGTTGAGCGTGCCAACGTTCCCCTCATCGCCGGTTTTGCCCGCAGCATCTCGGCCAACGTGGGTATCGTGGAGAACAAAGGTTACGAGGCCGCCTTTGAGTATAGCCACCAGTTCGGCAAAGACTGGTTCGTCTCGTTCCGTGCCAACATGACCGAGAACAAAGACAAGGTCATCGAGAACGCCCAAGCCGACCCCGCCTATCCCTGGCTCGACCGTCGCGGCCACAACGTGCTGGCCGAGTGGGGCTACGTGGCCGAGGGTCTCTATACCAGTGTGGAGCAGATTCAGGAGCGCGGCATCTCGCAGTTTGGCGAGACCTATCCTGGTGAGCTTGTGGCTCCGGGCGACATCATGTATAAGGACATGAACGGCGACAACCACATTGACGAGTACGACCAGGTGTGCATCAGCCGAGGCGACGTGCCCCGCATCTACTATGGCTTCGGTGGCGACATCCGCTACAAGAACATCGGTCTCGGTATCCTGTTCCAGGGTGTGGCCGATGCCGAGCGCATCCTGCGCGGCAACGGTATCCGTCCGTTCACCTCTACCTCGGGCGGCGGCACGCTCTACTCGAATATTTCCGATCGTTGGAGTGAGGATAATCCCACGAAGACCGACGTGTTCTATCCGCGTCTGGCATGGGGACAGAACGACCCGCACAACATCAACAACTTCCAGACCAGCACCTGGTGGAAGCGCGACGTGAGCTTCATGCGCCTCAAGCAGTTCACCGTGTCCTACTACTTCCCGAAGCGTTGGCAACAGAGCGGTTTCCTGCGGGGCGGGCGATTCTACGTGATGGGCGAGAACGTGTTCACGTTCAGCAAGTTCAAACTGTGGGATCCCGAGCTGAATACGGACAATGGTATTTCCTATCCTAACGTCCGCACGTTCTCCGTCGGTGTGAACTTTAATATTTAAGAAAGGAGAAAGACGATGAAAAAGTATATTTTAGGATTATTGTTTGCAGGTGTGGGCGTATTTGCGCTGACCTCTTGTGACGACTATTTCGACGACGTGCCCAACAATGCCACATCGCTCGAGGATGTGTTCTCCAATCGCGGTCAGACGCTGAACTGGCTCTCCAACGTCTATTCGTATATTCCCGACCCGATGAAGCCGCGCTACAACAGCCGCACGAGCACGGGCATGATGATGTTCGCCTCGCTCTCGGGTCACCTGCCCTGGACCGACGGCGACAACGGCAAGGCCCTGAACATCATCCAGGGAACGCTCTCGCCCTCTACCGGCTGGGTGAGCTCGCTGTGGACCGACTTCTATCGCGGCATCCAGTATGCCAACATTTATCTGGCTCATGCCGATGAGTGCGATGCGCTGTCGGCGAAGGAGAAAGCATGGACGAAGGCTGAGTGCCGTGCCCTGCGCGCCTACTACTATTTCTGCCTGATGAAGCACTACGGCCCTGTGCCCATCATCGGCGACCGCATCTTCGACGTGGCCGACCCCATCGATGAAATGTCTATCCCGCGTTCGACGGTTGACGAGTGTTTCGACTACATCCTCAGCGAGTTCGACGATGTGCTGGCTTCGGGCAATCTGGTCAGCCAGTACGACAGCAACGGTGCTTTCGACCGCCAGTATGCCGGCAACATGACACAGGAGGCCGTTGAGGGCATTCGCTCGGTGGTACTGCTGTTCCGTGCCAGCTACGTCTTCAATGGCGACCCCTACTACAAGGATCTGTCCAATCAGGATGGCACCAAGCTGTTCCCGCAGGCTCGCGACGAGCAGAAATGGGTCGATGCCCGCGATGCCGCCAAGAAAATCATCGATAATCCGCAGTGGAAATTGGTCTACCGTAATAGCGGCGGCTCGTTAGTGAACAGCATCTCGCAGTCGAACCCCTATCAGTCGGTGTTCTTCGCCAGCTTCGGATCCGGCAGCAACGAAGAGATGATCGTGCTCCTCACATCACCCGACCACGACTGCTATCCTATGGTTCCGCGCTTCAACGGCGGCTCGCTTGGCGGAAACTACGGCAACGTCGATCATGGTGCCGGAGCCTATACCGTGCCCCTGGAGTTTGTCGACCTCTACTTCACCAAGAGCGGCAAGCGCATTGAGGACGAGGAGCCCTACAACGCCAGCACGCGCTCGGGCTATTTCACCTACGACACGGAAGACCCCGTAGCCTCCAACGCCGAGTCGGCGCTCATACAGCCGCGCCTGACCGACTACATGGAGGATCGCTACACCTATTTCACCGTGCAGTCGGGTCATGGCATCATGAAGCAGTTCCTCGGCCGCGAGCCGCGCTTCTACCACGACATCAACTTCCAGAACCGCCCATGGAACTACGGCAACGGCAATAACGCGCCCACCGAGATGAACTATTCGGGCAACTCCGGCCCTAACTCCACCGGTACGCACGACTATCCCATCTTCGGAACCATGTCGCGCAAGATTGTCTATTACAACACCAGCGGCTGGGACTACACCATCCTGCTCCGTCTGGGCGAGGTCTATCTGAACTACGCCGAGGCCTGTGCCGAGCTGGGCGACCTGAAGGAGGCCCTGGCCTATGTGAACAAGGTTCGCGCCCGCGCCGGTGTGGCCGAGTACAAGGAGGAGGGCACGCAGAGCACCAAGGGCTCGCGCGGTGAGGACCGGCTGTTCCCGCCGGGCGGCTACACGAAGGACAACATCCTGCGGCTCATCTACCGCGAGCGTCTGATTGAGCTGGCCTTCGAGAACAAGCACTACTACGACGTTCGCCGCTGGGGTGTGGCCGACGGCCGCTGGCGCACCGACGGTCCTGAGCTGACCGACGGCTGGATCTATCCCGCTTACCACAAGGGTGGCGAAGGCGGCGACATGACGGGGTTCGATGTCAACGGCTCGACCTCGGCCACCGACCTCAACTTCTACAGGCGTGTCGTCCAGCAGCACCGCATCTTCACCAAGCGCATGACGTTCCTGCCCATCCCGCAGAACGAGATCAACCGCGACAAAGCCTGTGTGCAGACCACCGGATGGGAGAGCGCGGAATAGACATCATAGGCCTTTACGGCCGACAGCATTCAGCCCGAGGCAATGCCCCGGGCTGAATGCTGTCGGCCGTAGTTTTTTTGTATTTTTTAATAGTTGGAGGGGTGAATTTTTTTGTACGGTAATTCCTCCATGTTCTCGGGCTGTGCCAACCTGAATTATGTGAAGTGCCTCGCCACCGACATCTCGGCCGATTACTGCACAACCAACTGGCTCGGCAACGTCGCCGCCACCGGCACTTTCGTCAAGGCCACCGGCATGGAAAACTGGACTGTCGGTCCCGATGCCGACGACAATGTCAACGGCATCCCCGAAGGCTGGACGGTGGTGAACGATGCCAACCCCACGCTCTCGCTGGCCGACAATGCCGACAACAGCGACATCATCAGCGACGCGGCCGCGAGCGGACAGGTGTACGATGTCACACTCGCCGGGCGCACGTTCAGCAAGGA
>JAFRZC010000031.1 GCA_017442765.1 Prevotella sp.
CGGTCGGCAGGAGTCAGTTGGTCGCCAGCGAAGATGTCGCCAAAAAGATGAGCCTTCAGATAGTAGTCATCCTGCGGACAGAAAGCGTAGTCGAACGCACGGCCGGAGAGTTTTGTCTGTACTTCCGTACCTTGCTTCAGTGCCTTTTCAGCGTCATCCCAAACTTTGGGGCGCGTCCAGGGCTTGCCCTCCTGCCACTCTGGCTTTCTGTTTTCCAATACCTTACTCAATACGCCTAATGCATTCAGCGAGCGCGGGAATCCCGTGTAGGCATAGAGTTGCGAGAAAGCCTCCTTCAGCTCGTTGATGGTCACGCCGTTGTTGAGTGCCGAGCGCATGGCATACTCCAACCCCTCCAAATCTCCCTGTGCCATCAGGCAGGCACACGCTGCCAATTCTTTTTGACGCTCTGTCAGCGTCATTCCCGACGTGCCGTCGCCTACCCGTAGCCTTTGCGCATTTACTGTTGCCATAGTCAATACTGCGATTAAAACTGTTACTATTCGTTTCATAAACTCATTGTTTGAAATCGGCGGCAAAGTTACAACTTCTTCCTGAATTTGCCGTTATACAGATTACGTTTTCTTTTACCATTTTTACGGATTTATTCTAAGGAGTTAGGGAGTTTGGGAGATCACTTCGCTCAAAATCTTTCAAAAATTTACATAAAAATCGTACACGGCGTATCATCCGAATGTGATTTATAAGAAAAATCAAGGTGAATTGTTTCGTAAGTCTCTTACGGCAGGCTGAGAATCTTGTGGAACACCCAGTCGTGGTTGTAGAGGAATTCCTCGGCGTGTTGGGCTTTGTTATAGAAGGTCTGTGTAAAGTCGGTCGTAGTCCTCCAGCATCTGCTGCTTGGTGAGATTTTGTGCCCCAACCGATATTGTTGTGACGGCCAGCAGCGCAGTAATGATGTTTTTCTTGTTCATATGCATTTTATTATATTGGGTTTTGGGGTATAAAATCGGCGCGAGTCTGATTCTGTGCATTCGTTCCAGAGGCATCGCCAAACGCCGTTCTCTCAAATACAAGTATCAGCCCGCGCCTTAACGCGAGCATCAACTTCTATCATCTTGAGAGATATTTTTGGTGAAATTTCTGGAACAAGAATCAAAAAGTCAACACTTCTTATGTCGTTCTATGTCTGTCGGTCTAATTCCCGAGCAAAGCTCTCCTACCCGTAGCCTTTCCGCTCATTTGTCTTTTCCTTTTATAAAACACTTACGCCGCCACGCCCAATTCATAGAGCCTTTCGGGGGCGAATCCGATTTCGTTGTTCCAATCGACGGTGAAGGGGTCGAGGCGGAAGGAACGGAAATAGTCCATGTCCTGCAGCTTTCGGCAGATGCCCTTCTGCATCAGCGGCGTGAAGTCTACCAGCAGCACCTCGCCCGTGCTGAACGTACAGAGCAACGTGTAGTCGCCCAAATATTCAACATCTGTAATCGTCAGTAGCATAATCTGTCCTCCTTATCGTATTTTGATTATTTTCTCTCCGCGCTGTGCCTTGCCCCAGAGTTCCATCAGTTCCTCTTCGTGCTCGCTTTTACAGACTGTCCTCCAGAATCTTCTTGATGTCCTGCTCTGTCAGTGGAGCGTAGGCGTTCTCCAGACCCTCGTTGACAGCGATGTGGTGGGCCATCTCGTCAAGGCGGCTGTCGTCGATGCCGACGTCGCGGAGATGCATCGGGATACCAATGCTCTCGAAGAACTTGTAGGTGGCGTCGATGGCATGCTCGGCGATATCTTGCTTGGGCAGTGAGGCATCGATGCCGAACACATTGATGCCGTACTTTACGAAGCGGTCGATGGTCTTTTCGCTCAGGATATGCTTCATCCAACGGGGCGTGATGATGGCCAGACCCTCACCGTGGGTGATGTCGTAGTAGGCCGAGAGGGCGTGCTCGATGCCGTGGCAGGGCCAGCCGCTGGGACTGTTGCCGAGCGACAAGATGCCGTTGCAACCGTAAGTACAACAGAGCATCATCTCGGCGCGGGCGGTGTAGTCCTCAGGATTGTCAAGACACTTACGGGCATTCACCATCAGACTCTTCAGCATCGACTCGCAGAAGCCGTCGTTGAGCAGCGTGGTGCCCTGGGCGAAATATTGTTCCATCGTGTGGTTCATCGCGTCGGCACAGCCTGCGGCGGTTTGCTTCTTCGACACGCTGAAGGTATAGACGGGGTCGAGAATTGA
>JAFRZC010000005.1 GCA_017442765.1 Prevotella sp.
AGCCTGCTGTGGCACGTGCCACCACGTCGAGGTCTATTTCCTCGTGCTTCACGTGGTTGAGGTGTACCTGGATGATGGCCTTGCGACCTTCGAGGTCGGGCAGTTCCATCTGTATGCGGCGGTCGAAACGACCGGGCCGCAGCAGGGCCTTGTCGAGGCTGTCGGGACGGTTGGTGGCGGCAAGGATGACGACGCCCTTGTCTCCGTCGAAACCGTCCATCTCGGTAAGCAGCTGGTTGAGGGTCTGCTCGCGTTCGTCGTTGTGTCCATAGCTGCCTTCGCGGCTTTTGCCGATGGCGTCAATTTCGTCGATGAAGACAATACAGGGAGCCTTCTTCGAGGCCTCGCTGAAAAGGTCGCGAACCTTGGCGGCACCCATACCGACGAACATCTGCACAAACTCCGAACCCGACATCGAAAAGAACGGCACTCCTGCCTCGCCAGCCACGGCGCGTGCGATGAGGGTCTTGCCGGTACCCGGAGGGCCCACCAGCAGGGCACCCTTGGGCAGCTTGGCACCGAGGGCGGTGTAGCGCTTGGGGTTGTGGAGGAAGTCCACCATCTCCTGCAACGACGCTTTGGCCTCGTCCTGTCCCGCCACGTCGGCAAAGCGAGTCTTCACCTGCGTGTCGGCATATACCTTGGCGCCGCTTTTGCCCAGCGACATAAAGTTGCCCATACCCATACCGCCAGCGGCACCGGCACCTTTGCTCATACGTTTGAACATAGCTCGGTAGAAGAGCCAGAAAAGCAAGCCGGGCAGTATCCACCACGTGATGAAATCAATGATGGGCGACCGCTGACCTTGGATTTTTTTGACAAATTCAATCTTGCCGCTTTCGTTGGGGCTTGTAGCCTGCAGCAGACGGTCCACCAGGTTGGGGTCGTCGACGCTGCCGGTGCCGTAGGTCTGTTTGCCGGCGGTATAGAGTATCTGTTCGTCGGTGATGACCACCTGCTCCACTTCGCCTTCTTCCACTTTGGCTATGAACGAGCCGTAGTCGGTTTGAACGATGCTGCGTCGGTTGATGGCTGGCTGCAGCACAGCGTTTATCAACAACAGGAACAGTGCCACAGCGATAAAGCCCCATATCTGGGGACCGTTGCCGCCAATCTTCTGTTCGGGTTTCTTCTTCTGCTGCCGGGTGTTATCAGGTTGCCGGTCTGGAAATTCCACAAAGTTCATATTGTCTTTCTATTCGTTACCGTTCGTGCTTTCGTTATTCACCGTATTTCTCGATATATTCAGCCGTTTCTCTGGCGGCAGCGAAGATGTTGGCCTCAGCCTCCAATGCATAAGCGATAGCGGTCTCCTGGCAGCGGTCGGCATAGTCGAGCATGGCGGCAATGCGTTTCTCCTGGGCGTCGCGCTCCTTGGCGGCCTTCTTCTCGGCCACGCGCTCCTTGGCGGCGTTGACGCGCATCTGGGCTTTGAGCAGGGCGGTGTTCTTCTTGCTTTCACGACGCTCCCTGGCAATGGCGCGGTTGGTTTCTTCGGCAGCAATGTCGCCCTCAAAGGTAGCTATGTCGTCGGCAATCTGAGCGTCAATTTGGTGGTCAAGTTCCTCGATAGCGCGGTCAATCTCAGCCATCTCGGCCTCGATTTCTTCACGTCTCATCTGGCGTGCGTTTTTTGCTTTTTCGCTGGCTTTTGCCACGCGTGCTTTCATTTCGTCCATTTTGGCTTGCGATTGAGCCAGTCTTTCCTTCATTGTCATAGATGTAATTATTTTGTTATGAATTATTTTGCAAAATTACATCTAAATCCCCATACTCGGTTTATACTAAAGTGTAAACCTGAGGAGTTTTAACCGCTTTTTACACTTTTATGTAATAATAAGAGGCTTTCAGCGTTACATAAATAAATACAATACAAAGACAGAATGACAGCATACGAACCCTACATAGCAATGGCGCAATCGATAGCCAACATCACTTTTCAAGGAATATACCTTATCAATCCCGTTGAAAAGCAGGTTGTCTATGCCTCCGACACGCTGCTCCAGCGGTCGCCCGGCGACACGGTTTCTGCCGAGACGTTGATTTCGCTTGGCCAACGGGAACTGGACGCCATCGCAGCCGCCACCGTCCAATACAAAGCTGCCACACCTGAGAGGCGAAAAGGATTCATGCTCCATATCAATACCCCTTGGCAAAATCAAAACACGATGGCCTCCCACAAACTGACAATCATATACACCGATGAGCAAGGCAACCCACTACTGGTGATGGGACTTGTCTCGCCATCTGTCCGCGAGCGCACAGATGGCATTATGTTCCGTTTTGCCGACGAGGATGCCTTGTACCAATACCAACACGAAACAAGACAATGGGTACGCCAGCCGTTACCACATCTTACCGGCAACGAGCTCACTATGCTTCGCCTCACCTTGCAGGGACATTCGCTCGAAGCAATAGGCCGACTGATGTATAAAAGCACTGAAAGCGTGAAATACTATCGCCGTCAGGTCTTCGAGAAACTCAATGTGCGAAACATCACCGAAGCCCTTGTTGTCGCCGCCGACTACTGTTTGCTATAACCGCATCCCTGCCATACGGGAAATATGCTATATCTGAAGCACAACTAACGAGGGCGTGACACAACTGCAATAAGAAAGCCGAAGAAGGTTTTGCAATGGTGCGAGGCGAAACTGCACGGAAACGGCAAATTCCCGCCGCCCCGCGGGCAATAAATTCCGCCTTGTGGCGTTTGTTTTGGTGACTAACTTTTAATAAATCATGGGTAAAAAGAAACGTAAGAAGAAACGTAAAAAGAAATCTACTATTCCTCCAGAATCGAAACAGACAAGATTTTACATTATATTCTATTTGGTATTAGCTGCCTTGGGATTTATTTGGTGGCGCATAACTGAATACAAATATTGGAGAAGCTATGAACTGTATCCCGCACAGATTACAAGAATTTATCAAATATACGCAGGACATTATAACCATATGTGGAGAGTAGAATACCAGTACTCTGTCGATGGTAAAATATATACAGACGATGAGGAATTCTGGAACAAATCCGACTATGGAGACTGCCAAGTCGGAGATACTATATACATTGAACTCAGCTCTACAACACCTGATGCGAGCAGATGGAGACCCTGACACAACAAAGATATTCATTTAATAAGAGGGAACCCTCAAACAAGAAAGCCGAGACCATTGCTGGCCTCGGCTTTCGTCGTTTTAGTGTGTCGATGCAGGTTTACATCTCCGAGAGTTTCTTGTAGCCCTCGTAGCGCAGTTTGGCATTGCGCTCAGTGGCGACAAAGAGTTCTTCGGCCTCTTGGGGGAAGGTCTTCATCAGCGAGTTGTAACGCACCTCGCCCATAATGAAGTCGCGGAACTTGCTCCAGTCGGGCTCTTTCGAGTCGAGGTGGAAGCCGTTTTGACCGGCCTCTTCCTCGGCGGGGTTGTAGTGCCAGATGTGAAGAAGAGCCAGTGGCTCTTCGATAGCGTTAGCGGAGAACAAAGAGTAGCCGCACTCGACGGCTTTCTTCTCCTCGTTGCTCACTTTCATTGCTTTGGTTTTATAAGGTGTTCGCGGCCTTTGGCTCTGCGTGCGACCCATACCGATCTTGATGCCGTGGTTATTCGCTGGATTATATTTGATTTCTAAGGTGCTCATGGCCTTCGGCAGCTCACTTCATTTGATTGATATAAGCGGTGTTGCCTCATCAAGTTCGGCAGGCAAACCACGCGGCCTTCGGCTGATTGCAGGGGCGTAGCATACGAGCAGGTCCAGTGGACCTGTGAGCCGAGCCCCGAAAAGTCCCCACTTTTCGGATTAAGGCGAGGAGAGAGCGACGGGCCGTGGTATGTGAAGAAAGTCCAGTGGACTTTCGATAGTGACCGAAGGGAACGGAGAACAAAAGCCTCCTTGATGACGTTATTCGCTGTATTATA
>JAFRZC010000032.1 GCA_017442765.1 Prevotella sp.
GGGGATAAAGAAGAAGTTCGGAAAGAACGCCATACTGCGCGGGTTGAACTTCGAGGATGGCGCGACGGCACGTGAACGCAACCAGCAGATAGGTGGTCATAAGGCGTGACCGCTTGATGATAATAACGATAACTATAACGATAACGGGAACTCTCACTTTTCACTTTTCACCTTTCACTTTTCACAGACGATGACGGACTACGACGATATAATCAATCTCCCACACCATACCTCCGATCATCATCCGCGTATGGCGATGATTGACCGCGCGGCACAGTTTGCCCCCTTTGCTGCTGTCGTCGGATACGACGATGCCATTGCCGAGACAGGGCGCTATACCGACAGCCGTCCCGTGGCGGGCGACGATAAGCTAAATGAGCTCGATCGTAAGATGGCAGCCATTGTTAAGACGATTGAGAGTCACCCCGAGGTGGAGATAACATTTTTCGTGGCTGACGAACGCAAAGACGGCGGCAGCTATCAGACACTGACAGCGCAGGTAGTGAAGGTGGATGAAACAGAACGCAGACTGTATCTGTCTGAAGGTACAGCTATCTACATAAGAGATATAATACGATTGATAAATAAATAAAAAATTGGCATTACCGTTTCTTTTATTTATCTTTGTGCAATGTTTAAACTATTATCTATATGAATGACTTCAATTTAGAACCGATGAAAGGGTATGGCTCTCATGGTAACAATAACGATGGAAAATCGTTTTTTGAGCTCCTCGCCTATATCTTTACTTTCAAATTCTTGAACAGGCATTAATTTGTTGTAGGCTTTTGCAGCCATTATACTCTGTTGTCCCGTTCTCTATAATTGCATGTTGCCTTTTATTAAGGCACAGGATGCGATTTTAGTTTTATGAAATCTCTTACGAGTCCGAATACGGGTTCGTAGCTCACGGTGATGGCATTCTCCCAGCTGTCTTGCGGAGAATGGTAGTTTTTGTAGGCATCGCCTTTCTCGTTTTCCAGGAATATGCACGGCACTCCCTTCATGGCGAAGGGATAGTGGTCGCTGTTGGCTGCCAGCGCACCGCGGTGGATGCCCTGGAAGTAGTGTTTCTCCTTGTTAATCTTTTCGAAGAGCGGCAGCTCCGCCAGTCCGGCATCGCTCGTCTCGCAGTAGAGCACGGGGTTGTTATCGCCTATCATGTCGATGTTTATCAGATACTTTATCTGCGAGAGCGGCACTGCAGGGTGTTCTACAAACCATTTGGAGCCTCGCAGGTTGGCATCCTCGCCCGAGAAGAGCAGGAAGTAGATGTCCCACTGGGGCTTGTTCTTTGCATAATGCTCAGCCAGTGTGACGAGTGTGGCTGTCCCCGAGCCGTTGTCGTTGGCACCGGGATAGAACACATGGCGGCCGAGTGAGCCCACGTGGTCGTAGTGGGCGATGAATACGAAGCAGCTGTCGTGACGCTCACCGGCAACCTTACCAATCACATTGAAGCACTCGTAGCCCTTCAGCATCTTGTTTTCCAAATCGATTTTCACTCGTTTCTTGCCTTCCACGCACTCCGGCCCCACCCATATTATGGGTTTGTCGACCACCTTCTCGCCGTATGCCTTGAAGAACTTCAGCGGTGTCTCCCATGTCAGCAGCAGTCCGGCATTTGGTGCTCCGCCGGCAGTCTGCAACTGTCGGAAGTCCTTGCTGTGCTTGTAGGTAAACCAGAAGTCGCAAACCACCATCGCGTTTTTGTTTTCAGGCTTCTCAAGATCGGCGAAGATGCGCTTGCTGTCGTAGTTAAGAGTATCGACGAAGTAGAGTGGGAACTCACCTTTCGTGCCTGGTGAATACTCGCGAGGTGAGAACTCACGTCCAGCGATGAGGCTCTTACCATCGACCGACATGGCTGCGCGGCCAGGAAAGGTGTTTATGTCGATTTTAAAAGGCTGCGTGGTAAGCTCGTCCATCCCTGCTTTTTGCAGTTGGCGATAGAGGTAGCGACCAGCCTTGTTAGCACCGCCACGGGCATATCCGCGACCTTGGTATTTCTTCGAACTCAATGTCTTAACGACATCCTTGTACCTTTCCAGATCCTGTGCCGAGGCAGGCATGATGGCAAAGGCAAGCATCA
>JAFRZC010000033.1 GCA_017442765.1 Prevotella sp.
TCCCAGTCCATCTCGCCGCCGATGATGTCGATAAGCTCCTTGTTGCCCTCGAACTTCACCTGGTCGATGGTCATCTTGTTCACCTCGTCGATGATGCCCTTGTCGTGCGGAGCGAGCACCTGTGCGCCGTCGTCCCAGTAGGCCTTGTAGCCGTTGTACTCCTTCGGGTTGTGCGATGCCGTCACGTTCACGCCTGCCTGGCAGCCGAGATGACGGATGACAAACGAGATCTCGGGTGTGGGGCGGAGGCTCTCGAAGAGATACACCTTGATGCCGTTGGCCGAGAAGATGTTGGCCACGGTCTCGGCAAAGAGCCGTCCGTTGTTGCGGCAGTCGTGACCGACGACCACGCTGGGCCGGATGTCGGGGAATGCCTTGTTGATGTAGTTGGCAAAGCCCTGTGTGGCCATGCCCACGATATAGATGTTCATGCGGTTGGTACCCGCGCCCATGATGCCGCGCAGTCCGCCCGTGCCGAATTCCAAGTCGCGATAGAACGCGTCGATGAGCTCCGTCTTGTCGTTGTTGTCGAGCATAGCCTGTACGGCCTTGCGTGTGGCCTCGTCGAATGCCGGCGATAGCCATTCCCGTGCCCGTGCCTCGCACTGGGCAACCAGTTCATTGTTCTGTGCCATAATAGTATTTTTTTTAGATTTAATGATTTCTGCCTGCGAAGTTACAAAAAAACAATTAAAGCACAAAATTATTAATGTCAAAACTTATTGAAAAAGTTGTTTAGTAAGTTTTGAAGTAAATTGAGATTATATAATAACTACCCCTATTGTTATGATTTGGAGACAAAATATATGTGCATGGTATTGTATGTTTCATGTAATTGAGAATGGGTATAGTGGTAATTACACGAAATGTTAGAACTTAAATGTTAGATACGTATGCAAAATCTGACAATTTCCAACAAAGTTTTGGAACCACGTAATATCCTGCTTTATTTATTACAAAACAGTCGCATAAAACAAATAAAGTATCCCAACCTAGGAGCATTAAAGCTCGGACATTTTTGGGGTTACCTACAATTGCCAAACCTATATTACGAAGTTCCTCTTCTTGCATTACCCCATCTTTCTTTATTAAGATATTAAGACCCGAGAAGAATCTTGAAGAACAACTATGTTTATAATTATTAAGACCTCTACTTTTGCTGCATTTTAAAAGATACGGAACGTCTCCATTTATATATGATTTTTTCGCTTTTTCGTTAAAAAATTCTATAACGTCGCTCTTATTATCACAAGGTTTTATCCATGTTGAAATTTGGTTCCATATATTGTCATTAAATTGGGCATTAACTTGTCCAATACTTTCATTAGCTTTCTGATTGTCCAAAGAATTCATATTACTCATTTTTTTGCAAAAATAGAGAAAATAAAGTGAATTACCAATTTTTTTTTAATAAAATTAACAAGATTTTCGGCGGCACGCCTCTACATACCTTCACACTTCATCCTTCACACTTCATCCTTCACACTTCATCCTTCACACTTCATCCTTCACACTTCATTAGCGGATGATTTCCCTCTCCTTCGGGGAGGTCGGGAGGGGTTTTTACTCTTTATCGACGTTTTTTCTGATTTTGGTGAGGTATTGCCTCATGCCGTCGGAGTCTTTGCGGTCGATGATGTCGAGCAGCTCTTTGAGTTCGGTGCGTATCTGCGACACCTGGTCGTGGGTGTAGGGGTTGAACAGCACTTCCTGCAGCAGGTAGTCGTCCTCGTTGAGCACGCCCTTGGCGATGCGCATGTGGCGCTTGAAGGTGGTGCCGGGCGCGTCCTGATGCTTCATGACGGCGGCGAAGACAAAGGTGGAGACGAAGGGGATGGAGAGCGAGTAGGCCACCGTGCGGTCGTGCTCCTCGAAGGTGTACCAGTAGATGTTGAGTCCGAGACGACGGTAGAGGTCGTGGAAGAACACGCGTCCCTGCGTGTCGCCCTCGCTGATGATGATGGCGTTCTCCTCGGAAAGCTGGTTGAGGTTGGCGAAGGTGGGACCGAACATGGGGTGGGTGCTGACGTAGGGGTGTCCGCACTCTGTGTAAAACTCCTTTAATCCTGTCTTGACAGAGGCGATGTCGCTCAGGATGCAGTCGTCAGGCAGGTAGGGTATCACCTCGTTGAAAGCGGGAATGGTGTATTTCACCGTGACGGCATTGATGACGAGCTGGGGACGGAAGGCGGCAATCTCGTCTAAGCGGGTGAACCGCTGACAGTTGTAGGTGAACCGCATGCGGCGCGCGTCTTTCTCATAGACGGCTGTCTCGTGGTCGAAACTCAGCAGGTCGAGGAAGAAACTGCCCATCTTGCCTGCTCCCATGACTAATATTCTCATTTACAATTTAACAATTTACGATTATTCTGATAACTCTGATAACTCTGATTTTTTCCGATTACTCTGATTTTCTCCTGAATTCCGAGCAGACGATAGCGGTTGCCACGGCGACGTTGAGGCTTTCGGCTCTTTGTCCGGCGGGGCGGAAGTTGGGGATGAGCAGCTTGCGACTTACCATGCCCCTCAGCTCCGGCGAGATGCCGTTGCCCTCGTTGCCCATGACGATGAGGCCGTTAGTAGGGAGTTGTTGCCCGTAGATGCTCTCGCCGTCGAGCAGGGTGCCGCAGACGGGTATCTCCCTCGGCAGGCTGGCGATGAGCGCGGGCAGGTCGGTATATACCATCTTCACCCTGGCGATGCTGCCCATTGAAGCCTGCACGACCTTCGGCGCGTAGGCATCGGCGGTGTCGGGACTGCAATAGATGCGGCTGATGCCGAACCAGTCGGCTATGCGGATGATGGTGCCCACGTTGCCGGGGTCTTGCACGCCGTCAAGGGCTAAGCAGAGCTCGTCGTCGGATGGCAACGGCGATTCCGCTTTGGGCAGGTGGAACAGCCCTACCACGCCTTGCGGGTGTTGCAGGAAGCTGATGCGCTCCAAAACACTGTCGGGAATGACTGTGGCAACAGGTTTTAGGCGTTCTGTGAGGTGGTCATAGCCGGTTTGCGAGGCATAGATGGCGGAAAAAGTCCATCCCGCAGCAATTAGGTCGGCAACGACTTTCGGGCCTTCGGCCACAAACAATCCCGTATCTTCTCTGTTGCGCTTTGAGGCCAGCGAGCGTATCTCCTTTATCCACTTTGCGTTTGCCATACTTTTCTCTATTCAGATTCAGAGGTGACGGGTGCAAAGTTATAAAAAAATAATGGAAGAAGTATTGTGGTTTGGAAAAAAATGTGTAAGTTTGCAGCATAAAAACAGAACGACAGACCAAAAGCTATGATGAAAGCATCGGAACAGACCCTTCAGCAAGTGGAGCGTTTCATAAGGAAAACGGCTCAGAAGTTTCCTGCCGCTGATGAAGTGTCGGCAATGACGGATATCCATGTGCGTGTCTCACAGGAAAGCGGTGAACTGCTCTCGTTCGACGATGACGACCAGGAGCTCACCCGTTGTGTGGTGGAAGAGTGGATTGAGTGTAAGGACGAGCAGTTTTACGACCACGTTACGCAAATCTTGCGCAATTCGTTGAAGCGCATGAGCGACACGATTGACAATCTTGGCATTATGAAGCCTTATAGTTTCGTGCTTGAGGATGATGAACGCGGCAATATCGCTGAGCTCTATCTTGCCGACGACGACACCATCATCATCGGGGGCGACTTGATGGAAGGGTTAGATAAAGAACTTGACGATTTCTTCAAGCATCTGTTTTAAATATCTAAAGCTTTACTTTCTTTTTGGCGGCGACGCTCTCGTTGCCGACGCGGTCGAGCGAGGTTACGACATAGGTGTATGCCGTCTTCCCGTCGGCATAGGGCAGCTTATAGAAGGTGTCGTAGGTGATGGCTACGATTTTCGACGGGTCGTTCAGGTTGACGGGCTGCCCTTTGGCAAAGCGATAGACGACAAACTTGTTCACCTCGTCGCCCCATTTCTTGGCTTTCGGCGCCTGCCAGAAGAGGATGTAGCCGTCGCTTGTCCAGACGGGCTTCACGGCTTTGGGCTTCCGGGGAGCCTTGTCGTCGAGGAAGGGCATGAGCGGCTGCAGGGCGGGATATTTCCAATATGAGTTTCGGAGCACGCTGCCGTAGTTGCCGGTATTATCGACCACGGCCTTCGCATACCAGAGCACGGTGCCTTTTACGTTAGGCAACTGGTTGTGAAGCTTATATTTGGCGGCCATCTGGTTGATATTGGGATTGTTGACATCGGGGAACTTCACGGTGCGCTCCACGTCCTCGCCGATGTAGAGCGGACGGTTGGCGGCGTACTTGTTCCACCAGTGGATGAGCGTTTCGTAGTCGGCAATCTTGAGACCTATCTGCCAGTAGAGCTGCGGCACACAATAGTCAATCCAGCCGTTGTTCACCCAGAGCAGCACGTCGGCATAGAGGTCGTCGTAGTTTTGCAGGCCGCCTGTATCGCTGCCGATTTCGGGAGCATTGCGCTTGTTGCGATAGATGCCGAATGGCGACACCCCGAACTTCACCCAAGGTTTGCGTTTGTGTATGGTCTCTCCGAGTTGTTTGATAAAGAGGTTTACGTTGTCGCGCCGCCAGTCGTTGCGGTCGCGGAAGCCGTTGTTGTATAGGCGGAACTCATTGTCGTCGGGGATGGCATGTCCCGGGGAAGGATAGGGGTAGAAATAGTCGTCGATATGGAATCCGTCGATGTCGTAGCGGCTGACGATATCGTCGGCCACACGGCAGATATAGTCGCGGTTCTCGGGCAGTCCGGGATTGAGGATGAAGAGTCCGTCGTAGGAGAACACGCTGCCGGGATGGGTGATGGCGATATGGTTGTTGGCCAGTTTGCTCGTGTTTTTTGTCTTGGCGCGATAGGGGTTTATCCATGCGTGCAGCTCCATGCCGCGTTTGTGGCACTCGTCAATCATCCATTTGAGCGGGTCCCAATAGGGCGAGGGTGCCTTCCCTTGCTCTCCTGTGAGGAAACGGCTCCAAGGCTCGATGCTGCTCTCATAGAGCGCGTCGCACTCGGGGCGAACCTGGAAGATGATGGCGTTTACACCGTCTTTCCGCAACTCGTCGAGCTGGTAGCGCAGCGTCTGTTGCATGGCTTGTGTTGACAGGCCGACGAACTGGCCGTTCACACACTGAATCCACGCGCCACGGAACTCGCGCTTGCTTGTTGACTCCTGTGCGGATGATTGGGCACTTGTGGCGAGCATAACGGCCGCCACGATGGCTTTTGCTAAGGTCTGGATACTCTTCATGGCGCAAAGATACAAAATTTTGATGAAAGATGAGGGATGAAGGATGATTTTTTGTAATTTTGCAGAAAATTTTGCATGATGGACTACGAATTAAATATATTAAAGGATCGCGAGTGTGAGAAGCTCGAGAAACTTATTGGCGAAAGTGAGCGGGTGGTGGTGACCTGTCATAAATCGCCTGACGGCGATGCCATCGGGTCGTGTCTGGCCTGGGCGGAGTATCTGACGGTTCAGCACGGCAAAGAGCCTGTGATTGTCGTACCCGATGCCTATCCCGATTTTCTGCAATGGCTGCCGGGCACGGAGCGAGTTGTCAGGCACGACAAGCACAGGGAGCGTGTGGAGATGCTGCTTCAGACAGCCGACCTGGTGTTCTGCCTCGACTTCAATTCTCCCGACCGCACAGAGGACATGCAGGCTGCGCTTGAGGCCACATCGGCTAAGCGCATCATGATAGACCATCACCTGAATCCTTGTATGAACACCGTGCTCACCATCTCTCATCCGGAGATGAGCAGCACGGCCGAGTTGATTTTCCGCATTATCTGGCAGATGGGCGATTTCGAGGCCATCACGAAGAAGTGTGCAACGGCACTCTACTGCGGCATGATGACCGACACGGGGGGCTTCACCTATAACTCTACGCGCCCCGAGATTTTCTACATCATCGGCCTCCTGCTGACAAAGGGAATCGACAAAGACAAGATCTATCGCAAGGTGTATAACAACTATGGCGAGTCGGCCATCAAGATGCGCGGCTATATGATGTATAAGAAGCTGCAAGTCTTTCCGGAGAGCCATGCCTGCTATTTCGCGGTGTCGCGCAAAGAGATGCTGCAGTTTCATTTCATCAAGGGCGATGCCGAGGGCCTGGTCAACGAGCCTTTACGCATCAAGGGGATGAAACTTTCTGTGTCGTTGCGTGAGGACGACCGGCATGCTAACCTCGTTTGGGTCAGCCTGCGGTCGGTGGGCGATTTCCCGTGCAACGACATTGCCGAGCAATACTTCAACGGCGGAGGCCATAAGAATGCCAGCGGGGGAAAACTCTACTGCTCGTTGGAGCAAGCTGAAGAGAAAGTGAAAGAGGTTTTTGAGAAACTGAAGGCCAATTAGAGTATCCTCAGTTTTCCGTGGAGCACCAAACATTTACCTGAGTACACAGATTATACAGCCGGAGACTATGAGGTTGTGGAAAATTCCCTAGGGAATTTCTTGCGAAAGACCGTCTTTTGGATAATATTCCCTAGGGAATTTTTGATGATGGCTTTGGTGTTTAGCACTCTTGAATAATAAAAAATGTCAAGAAATAATATTTTTCATAATTCATCTTTCATCCTTCCCTCATTTTTTATTAACTTTGCAGACGATTTATAATATAATAATGTGGTAATGAGAAAATATGGAATTTACGTCTTGATGCTTGTGACGGCGGTGTTGTGGACTTCGTGCAGCGATACGGAAACCTACGCAGAGCAGAAAGACAAGGAGCGCTCGGCCATCAATCAGTATATAGTCGATGAGGGCATCAATGTAATCTCGGAACAAACGTTTATAGCCAATGGCTACCAGACAAATGTCGCCAGCAACGAGTATGTGCTGTTTGGAAATACGGGTGTTTATATGCAGATTGTCAGAACAGGCTGCGGAGAGAAGTTGAAATCGGGCGAGACGGCAACCGTGCTTTGCCGCTTCGACGAGTATAATATCATGACCGACTCTTTGATATTGTCGAATCGTGTGCTGACCTATTCTTCCCAGGTAGATAAGATGACGGTGAAGAACACGTCGGGCACGTTCAAGGCCTCATTTGTGAAAGGTGCCAGTCTGATGTATGCCCGCTACCAGTCGGCGGCAGTCCCGTCGGGTTGGCTTGTGCCGCTAAGCTACATAAAGATTGGCCGCCCGGAAAGCGAAAACGATGAAATTGCCCGGGTCAAACTTATCGTGCCTCACACTCAAGGACAGCAATATGCCGCAGAGAGTGTCTATCCCTGTTTCTACGATATAAGCTATGAACGTGGGCGATAAAGACCGTCAGGGAGAATTAATCATTAAGAATTATGAATTAAGAATTATGATGAGTACGTCTGTTGTTCCTTAATTCATGAAAATAGTAAATTATAAAATCGTAAATATTTATGACTCTGATAAAATCAATCTCCGGCATTCGTGGTACGATTGGCGGACGGGCAGGTGACACGCTGAACCCGCTTGATATTGTAAAGTTCACATCGGCATACGCCACATTCATTCGTCGTCAGGGCGGAATTGGACGCGATGCAGGTTTCAACCATAATCGTCCGACAATAGTCGTGGGGCGCGACGCACGCATCTCCGGAGTCATGGTCGATAGCGTCGTATGCGGTACGCTCATGGGCATCGGCTACGATGTGGTGAACATCGGTCTGGCCACAACACCCACTACTGAGCTTGCCGTGCGCACGCTGGGAGCCGATGGCGGCATCATCATCACGGCCTCGCACAACCCCCGGCAGTGGAATGCCTTGAAACTGCTCAACCGCGAAGGCGAGTTCCTAACGGCTAAAGACGGTGCCGAGGTTCTGGCCATTGCGGAGAAGGAAGATTTCGAGTATGCCGATGTTGAGCAGTTGGGCCATCTCATCAATTGCGACGAGGCCGACCAGTGGCATATCGACGGCGTGCTTGAGCTCGATTTGGTCGATGTGGAGGCTGTCCGCAATGCCCATTTCCGTGTCTGCGTCGATGCCATCAACAGCGTGGGCGGTATCATCCTTCCCCGTCTGCTCGAAGCCCTTGGCGTGGAATACAAGATACTCAATGCCGACCCCACCGGCGATTTTGCCCATAACCCTGAGCCGTTGGAGAAGAATCTGTCAGGCATCATGGATGAGATGAAGACGGGTAAATATAATCTCGGCATCGTCGTTGACCCCGATGTTGACCGTCTTGCCTTCATTTGTGAGGACGGGCGCATGTTCGGCGAGGAATATACGCTGGTCTCGGTAGCCGACTATGTGCTTTCGAATACATCAGGCAATACGGTTTCCAATCTCAGCAGCACCCGTGCTTTGCGCGATGTTACCGAGCAACACGGCGGAACTTACACCGCTGCGGCTGTCGGCGAGGTCAACGTCACCACACAGATGAAAGCCGTAGGTGCTGTCATCGGCGGCGAGGGCAACGGTGGTGTCATCTATCCCGAGAGCCACTACGGACGCGACGCGCTTGTCGGCATAGCCCTCTTCCTCAGCCATCTTGCCCATAAAGGCTGTACCGTGAGCCAGCTGCGTGCTCAATATCCCGACTATTACATTGCCAAGAACCGTATCGACCTCACGCCTTCCACCGATATTGATGCCATCCTCAACAAGGTGAAGGCCATGTACGCCGACCAGCAGATCAATGACATCGACGGAGTGAAGATTGATTTTCCTGACCGCTGGGTGCATCTGCGCAAGTCGAATACCGAGCCCATTATCCGTGTCTATAGCGAGGCGCATACGATGGAAGAGGCCGACGCACTTGGTAAAGAAATCATGCAAATGGTTTACGATTCTATATAAAAGACAGGTTAAAGATTTGGGAGTTTACCAACGGAATAATAACCGAGGAGATATCTGGTATGGGATTTTTTGGATTGTTCAATAAACAGAAAAAGGAAACACTTGATAAAGGACTGGAGAAAACGAAGCAAAGCGTTTTCGATAAACTGACCCGTGCAGTGGCAGGAAAATCGACGGTCGATGACGACGTGCTCGACGACCTTGAGGAGGTGTTGATTACAAGCGACGTAGGTGTAGATACAACACTGAAGATTATCAAGCGCATAGAAGAGCGTGTCGCCCGCGACAAATATGTTTCGACAAACGAGCTGAACGGCATACTTCGCGATGAGATTGCGGCCTTATTGGCAGAGAACAATACGGAAGACGGAGATTCATGGGAGCTGCCACAGGATCATAAGCCTTATGTCATACTCGTGGTCGGTGTGAATGGTGTAGGTAAGACTACGACTATCGGCAAGCTGGCGTGGCAGCTGAAACAGGCGGGAAAGAAGGTGTATATTGGCGCAGCTGATACCTTTCGTGCTGCTGCAGTTGAACAGGTTTGTATTTGGGGTGAGCGTGTAGGCGTGCCCGTCGTGAAGCAGCAGATGGGCTCAGACCCTGCAAGCGTGGCTTTCGACACGTTGCAATCGGCAAAGGCAAACGGTGCCGATGTGGTGCTGATTGATACTGCCGGCCGGTTGCACAACAAGATCGGCTTGATGAACGAACTGAAGAAAATCAAGGCGGTAATGAAAAAAGTGATACCCGAGGCACCCGATGAGGTGCTCCTTGTTCTCGACGGCTCTACGGGACAGAATGCCTTTGAGCAGGCCAAACAGTTCGCGGCAGTCACGCAGGTGACAAGTCTGGCCATAACGAAACTTGACGGAACGGCAAAAGGCGGCGTGGTCGTAGGTATCAGCGACCAGTTGAAGGTTCCTGTAAAGTATATCGGACTGGGCGAGGGGATGGAGGATTTGCAACTCTTCAACCGTCGAGAGTTTGTGGATTCGCTGTTTGCCACTAATCATTAATTATGAATAATGAGCAATGAACTTGCCGGCTATTGATTTCGTGACATTGGGCTGCTCCAAGAATCTGGTGGATAGTGAGGTGCTGATGGGACTTTTCGAACGTAACGGGTTTCATTGCACACACGACCCAAGACATCCACAGGCAGACATTGCAGTTATCAATACGTGTGGTTTCATTGAGGATGCGAAGCAGGAGAGCATTGACATAATACTGGAATTTGCCAACAGGAAAGACGAGGGCCGGCTACAACATCTCTATGTCATGGGCTGTCTGTCCCAGCGATATCAGAAAGAGCTTGAAAAGGAAATCCCACAGGTGGACAAGTGGTATGGGAAGTTCAACTTTAAACAACTGCTTGCCGATTTGTCTGAGAACCACTACTTGGCAGATGCGGAAAGAAAACTCACGACACCTCCTCATTATGCCTACATTAAGATAGGGGAGGGCTGCAATCGGCAATGCGCCTATTGTGCAATCCCGATGATGACGGGTAAGCATGTAAGCCGGCGGCGGGAAGAGATACTTGATGAAGTCAGACAGCTGGCTCGTCAGGGAGTGAAGGAGTTTCAGCTCATCGCGCAGGAGCTGACCTATTATGGTGTTGATATTGATGGCACGCGACAGATAGCTCCTTTGGTCAGTGAGATGGCCGATATAGAAGGCGTTGAGTGGATCCGTTTGCATTATGCCTATCCAAATGATTTCCCGATGGAACTGCTCGATGTGATGAACGAAAAGAAGAATGTCTGCCGCTATTTGGACATAGCCCTTCAGCATATCTCCGATTCTATTCTGGAGCGAATGCGTCGCCATGTCACCAAGCAGCAGACCGTCGATTTTATACATGAGCTGAGAAGCCGGGTTCCGGGCATTCATCTCCGGACAACGCTGATGGTCGGGTTTCCGGGTGAGACGGAAGAGGATTTCAATGAGTTGATGGACTTTGTCCGACAAGCACGCTTTGAGCGGATGGGTGCTTTTGCCTATTCTGAGGAAGACGGCACCTATAGCGCGCGCCACTACAAAGATAATGTACCTGCCGAGGTGAAGCAAGACCGTTTAGACCGATTGATGTCCTTGCAACAGCAGATCAGCGAAGAGATTGAGGCTGAAAAGGTGGGTACGACCATGCGGGTCATTATCGACCGCAAAGAGGGTGAATATTATGTCGGGCGTTCGGAGTTTTGCTCGCCGGAGGTTGATCCGGAAGTACTCATACATACGAGGCGTAAACTACGCAGGGGCCATTTCTATGATGTGAGAATAACAGATAGTGAGGCATTTGACTTATTTGCAGAATTATGAACAACAAAGAATACATAGCAGAACTGGCGCGACGCAGTGGTTATTCGCCCGGCCAGACACAGCAGTTTGTTAAACAGGTAATCGATGCGATGGCTGTGAAGTTTGATGAGGGAGAGAGCATCTTTGTCTCGGGCTTCGGAACATTCGATGTGAAGGAACGTGCCGAGCGCATTGTGGTCAACCCCGCTACAGGGCAACGGATGTTGGTGCCGCCGAAGATGGTGCTGTCGTTCAAGCCGGTAGCCTCGGTAAAAGACAAACTAAAGAAGGGAGGAAACGAGGATGAGTAAGTTTTCAGAAATGGCAGCCCCGCTGGCAGGGAAGTTCGGATTGACAGTGAAAGATGCCGAGCAGTTCCTATTGCAGATGACCGAAGTGCTCAACGATGGCTTGCGTGAAGACAAACAAGTGAAGATAAAAGGCATGGGCACCTTCAAGGTGACCTCTGTGAGTGCTCGGAAAAGTGTCAATGTGAATACGGGCGAGCCAATCGTTATCAGTAGTCGTGATAAAATCACATTTACCCCCGACGCAAGCTTGCGCGACCGGGTGAATAGTCCGTTTGCTCAGTTTGAGACAGTCGTCGTGAACGACGGCGTCGAGTTGGAAGAGTCCATTTCTACAGCTTCTCACCTCTCACCTCAGAGAGAGGCAGAACAGCAACCGCCATCCCCAGCCTCTCAGCCAGAGCTCCGCACTCTCACAGAGGAGACACCTGCCGAGCCAGAAACGTCCATTCCCTCTAAGAAGGCAAAAGGGAGGTATAGAGCCTGGTTTGGAACCGTAGCCCTGTTGCTTCTTTTGGCTGTCTTTGGCGCATTTTACTTCTTGCGCGATGCAACTACAGCGAAGAGTGGCGGGGAGCAAGAAACGAAGGCCACTGAGGAGCAGATGGCTACTGAGAAACGGGAAGTTGCAAAAGAGCAAGCTGTTCCCGAGAAGGAAAATGTGAAACAAGAGAACACCGACTACGCTTCTTATCCCATCATGCAATATGGCGCGTATGAGTTCGACGGGGTAGCCGCAGAGGTTACCGTAAAGAAAGGACAGACGCTTGTCACAATTAGCAGGCAATATTTCGGCCCGAGTCCTGGAGCCGACCAGTATATCGAGGCATTCAACGGAAAGAGAGAGTTTAAAGAGGGCGACGTGATAAAGATTCCCAAACTCGTGCTCAAAAAGAAGAATAAAAAGCTTTGATTTATGAATGACTATACTCACTATACCGTAAAACAATCCTCTCCACTATTAGCATGGATGCTTGCCAACCTCAAGGGTAGCCGCACAAAGCTGAAAGCCACCTTGCAAGGGCATGGGGTAAAAGTCAATGGTAAGCACGTCACCCAGTACGACTATCCCCTCGAACCCGGGATGCGAGTAAGTATCAGTAAGTCGAAGCCCGGCAGTCAACCCAGTAGCCGTTATGTCAGACTCGTCTATGAAGACCAGTACCTCGCCGTCGTCGAGAAGAAAGCCGGCATACTCTCCATGGCTACCGGACACAACTCTCTCAATGTCAAGAGCGTGCTCGATGACTATTTCCATAAGACTCGGCAGCGATGCACCGCCCACGTCGTCCATCGCCTCGACCGTGAAACCTCTGGTCTTATGATTTACGCCAAAGACTTGCAGACCGAGCAGACGCTTGAGCACAACTGGCACGATATAGTTTACGACCGCCGTTACGTAGCCCTCCTCTCGGGCGAAGTTGTTGAAGAAGGCGGCACTATTGCCAACTGGCTGAAAGACAACAAAGCATACGTCACCTATAGCTCGCCTGTTGACAACGGCGGGAAATATGCCGTCACCCATTTCCATGTGCTGCATCGCACCGTCAGCCACTCGCTCGTGGAATTTAGCTTAGAGACTGGTCGCAAGAACCAGATACGTGTCCATGCGGCAGACATGGGGCATCCCGTTTGCGGTGATACCAAGTATGGCAACGGCGACAACCCCCTCCATCGCCTGTGCCTGCATGCCTATATGCTTTGCTTCTTCCATCCCGTCACTCACCAGCGTATGGAGTTCCAGACACCCATCCCCGCCGGATGGCGTAATGTCAAAATGTAATTTGAGTGAGCGCGATGCTTATTTTTTGTTCAGCTGGTTTTTCTTGCGTTCAAGCTCTTGGCGTTTGCGGAGCATTTCCTGTTGCTGCTCCTGCATGGCTTGAAGACGTGCGGCAAGTCCTGTCAACTTCTTCGGGTTATTCTTGTTCTCCTTGTAGCGGGCTTCGAGCATGGCAAGCAGCTTCTCGTCGTTGGTGGTCTTGCGCAGGATGAACATGATGGTTGCACTCATGAAGAGCGATACGAAGTAGTAGAAGTTAAGGCCTGACGAGTAGTCGTTGAACATGAAGAAGAACATCACTGGCATAAGATACATCATCCATTGCATCATTTTCATCTGCTCCGCCTGCTGACCTACCATCTGGTCGCGTTGCTGGCGCATGGTCATGAAGGAGTAGAGCACGTTGGCGACGCAGAAAAGAATGCAGGTTAGCGAGAGATGGTCGCCGATGCCCCAGATGTGCTTTCCCCACTCGACGATGGGGTCGTAGGTGGAGAGGTCGTTAATCCATAGGAACTTTTCTCCGCGCAGCTGAATGGCGTTGGGCACGAAGTTGAACATGGCAATCCAGATGGGCATCTGTATGAGCATGGGCAGGCAGCCGGAGAGTGGAGAAACACCATATTTGGCATATTCCTGCATCATGGCTTGCTGCTTCTGCATCTGGTCTTCGGGGTTGTTGAATTGCTTTGTGGCTTCCTCGAGTTTGGGTTTGAGCACACGCATCTTTGCGCTCGACATATAGCTTTTCTTTACAAGCGGATAGGTGATAGCTTTCAGTAGCAGAGTAATGAGGATGAGCACAATGCCCATGGGGAAGATTTTTGAAAGCCAGTCGAAGACGTAGATAGTGAAGAAGCGGTTAATCCATCTGACAACCGGCCATCCGAGATAGACGAGCTTCTTTAGCTGTAGGTCTTTGCCCGTTGTTGTCTGTTCACTGGCATGTTGTAGAATTTGGAAGTCGTTGGGGCCGAAGTAAAACTCAAATTCTGTAGGTTCTTTTCCTGTGGGGTCAAAGGCCGTTTTCATCTTGGCTTCGTATGCCTTCAGGTAGCCGGAGCCTTTTTCTTGGGGTATGCTTGACAGGAGGGCATTGGCAGAGAAGTCGGTCTTGGCTATCATGATAGCCGAGAAGAACTGGTCTTTGAACGCCACCCAATCAAGAGCTTTTTCCATCGGCTTATCCACCTCTTCTTTTGTCTCGCTCAGATAGTCGGTTGATTCGCCTTTTTCCTTGTAGGTTAGCGTTGCATAACGGTTCTCGAAGGTGAAGCCTTTTTCCTGCTGACGCAGCTTGCCTTTCCAATCAACATCTATCTGGCTATAGTTGGGGGCAAACAATCCGGCCATACCGTTTGCCTGCATCTTCATGCGCAACATGTATTCTTTGCTGAGCTGATAGCTGATGGTGATGTTCCTGCTATTTCCGGCATCGGCCACAAAGGTTACGGTAGTGTCGCTTACGTCTGAAGCCTGGAAAGTGAGGTCTTGTGTGGCAATATTGCTTTCTTTGGTTGCAAGCATGAAGTTCAACTGCTGCTCCTTGCCGTCGAAGAGTGTCACGTCGGGTTTGCCGTTACGGTCTTTATAGCCTTTGATGACAGCTTTCTCAACGGTACCGCCTTTCGTGTTGAGTGTCAGCTCTACCTTGTCGTTCTTTAAGACGACAGGTTCGCCCTTTGCTGTTTGCATGGCGGCATGGAAGAGGGCAGTGGTGTCGGCCTCCTGTTTGGCTTTTTCTTCGGCGGCTTTCTTCGCCGCTTGCTTTTTCCTTGCTTCGACTTTCTGTTGTTCCACCTTTCTGATGGAGTCCTGTACAAAAGCGGCACGCTGCTGATCGGCTGATGGTTTGCTGTACCAACTGAAGCCGATGAGCACAATAGCGATGAGTATGAAGCCGGTGATGGTGTTTTTATCCATGTTTCTTTATTTGTTTTCTATAGCGTTTCTAATGAAGTTTACGAAAAGTGGATGGGGGTCGAGAACAGTCGATTGGTATTCTGGGTGGAATTGTGTGCCTATGTACCACTTCAGAGTGGGAATCTCGACAATTTCGACAAGTCCCGACTCAGGATTGCGCCCGACGCAATGCATTCCGCTTTGCTCATATTCCTGTTGGAAGTTGTTGTTGAACTCATAGCGGTGGCGGTGGCGCTCCATAATGGACTCTTGCTTATAGATGTTGGCCACATGTGAGCCTTTCTCCAACGTGCACTCGTATGCGCCCAGACGCATCGTACCTCCCATGTTGGTGATATTCTTCTGCTCCTCCATGATGTCGATGACGTTGTGCGGCGTTGTTTTATTCATCTCGCGCGAGTTGGCATCAGCATAGCCGAGTACGTTACGGGCAAACTCGATGACCATCATCTGCATACCGAGGCAGATGCCGAATGTGGGGATGTCGTTTGTTCGGGCGTAATGGGCGGCTACGACTTTACCTTCAATACCGCGTTGGCCGAATCCTGGGCAAATGACAATGCCATTCATGCCTTGTAGCTTTTCGGCAGCATTCTCTTCGGTGATTGTTTCAGAATTGACAAAGTGAAGCACGGTTTTGTAGTCGTTGTAAGTTCCTGCCTGTGAGAGACTTTCGCGAATACTCTTATAGGCATCCTGCAGGTCGTATTTGCCTACAAGTCCGATGTGTACCTCCTTTGTGGCTTTCTTTCTCCGCTCAAGGAAGCTACGCCAAGGTCCGAGGCTTGGTTTCTCGCCAATGGGTTCTCCGATTTTACGAAGTATGGCGGCATCGAGCCCTTGGTTTTGCATGTTGACGGGTACTTCGTATATGCTGGGCAGGTCTTCGCTCTGCACCACGCAATCGAAATCGACGTTACAGAAGGCGGCCACCTTCTTTCGGATGTCGTCGCTCAGGTGTTTTTCGGTGCGTAAGACGAGTACGTCCGGCTGGATACCCACGCTTTGGAGTTCTTTCACGGAGTGCTGGGTGGGTTTTGTCTTCAGCTCGCCGGCGGCTTTCAGATAGGGAACATAGGTCAGGTGGACGCAACAAGCGTTGTGCCCGAGCTCCCATTTCATCTGTCGGATGGCCTCCATGAACGGCGCGCTCTCAATGTCGCCGATGGTTCCGCCTATCTCGGTGATGACGAAGTCGTAGTGGAATTTCTCGCCCAGCAGTTTGATGCGGCGTTTAATCTCGTCGGTGATGTGCGGCACTACCTGAATCGTTTTTCCCAGATAGTCGCCCCGACGCTCCTTGTCGATGACGGCCTTGTAGATTCGTCCGGTGGTGAGCGAGTTGGCGCGTGTGGTTTTTATGCCGGTGAAGCGCTCATAGTGTCCGAGGTCGAGGTCGGTTTCCATTCCGTCAACGGTTACGTAGCACTCACCATGCTCATAGGGGTTCAGCGTTCCAGGGTCGATGTTAATGTAGGGGTCCATCTTCTGGATGGTGATGTTGTATCCTCTTGCCTGGAGGAGCTTGCCGATTGATGACGATATGATGCCTTTTCCCAATGAGGAAACCACACCACCTGTCACGAAGATGTATTTTGTTTCAGCCACGATATTTATTTATAATTAAATGGATAATCGACTTGTAACAATTAAGAAAAATAATTTTCAAGGTGCAAAGATACGAATTTTTAATGAAAGATGAGGGGTGAAAGATGAAAAAATAGCAGAAAAAGATGTTTTTCTTTTCTTAATTTGCTCTTTTGTAATATTCTTTGTACTTTTGCAATTCTAAAAAAGTCAGTGCTCCGGCTTGTCGCCGGCATCTTCGATGGTGCGGGAGGAAAGTCCGGGCAGCATAGGGCACTCCACTTCTGAGAATGGAAGCTATTGGTGACAGTAGGTGACGGCAGAAGAAAACAACCGCCGTCCTCATGGGCGGTAAGGGTGAGAAGGTGAGGTAAGAGCTCACCAGGCGGCGGGTGATCGCCGTGTTGTGTCGGCTGGAGGCTGTAAGTTCATGTAAACCGTCGTTTGAGGGCTGCCCGCCCGACCTTTGCGACGATGGAGGGTAGAACGCTAAAGCCGCAGGGTGACTTGCGGTGTAGATAAATGACAGGCACGTCGTCCGTTATTGGACGTTGGACAGAACCCGGCTTATAGGGGCACTGCTTTTTCTTTTTTCTGTTTATACATGGGAAAGATTATCAGTTTTTTTAAGGAGGAGCTCTGGAAGCCTGTTCCTGAGGATTGCGGCTGGTGGCGCTGTTTGCTTTACAATGTCCTGCGAAAGTTGCTGCTGGCGGTGAAGTTCTTTACCGCGAAGGGAGTGATGGACCGTGCCTCGGCGTTAACGTATAGCACGCTTTTGGCGATAGTCCCGGTAGTTGCCGTGGTGTTTGCCATTGCGCGTGGTTTTGGCTTCTCCAAGTATATTGAGGTGTGGTTCCGCGATGTGTTGTCGAGCCAGCCTCAGGTAGCTGAGACGATAATCGGCTTTGTCAACTCCTATCTTGTTCACGCGCGTAGCGGCATTATTCTGGGTATTGGTTTGCTCTTCATGCTTTGGACGGTGCTCATGCTTACGCGCAATGTTGAGCAGGCTTTCAATGACATTTGGCAGGTGAAGTCGCAACGTAGTTTTCTTCGCCGGAGCACCGACTATATTGCCATTTTCTTCCTTGTGCCTATTCTTATCGTCGTCTCGTCGGGTCTTTCCATATTTGTTGCGACGATAGCCGACAAGTATGTTTTTGTGGGAACTTTTCTGCGTTTTATTTTGCGGTTGATGCCATACGTACTGATGTCGGCGGTATTTGTGGGCATGTATATGTTCCTGCCTGATACGCGGGTGAGGTTCAGAAGCGCGTTGGTGCCCGGTGTGCTGGCGGGTGTGGCCATGCAACTCTTGCAGCTGTTCTATATCCACGCCCAGATACTCCTCTCCAGCCATAATGCCATCTATGGTTCTTTTGCCGCCTTACCGCTGTTCATGCTTTGGGTGCAGATTTCGTGGACGATATGTCTTTTCGGTGCAGAGCTGAGCTACACGAATCAGAATCTTGAGGATTTCAGTTTTATGAGTAACGTGGAGAGCATGAGCGGCCGCGACCGTTTTGTGTTGAGCGCGGTGTTGCTCGGAAGTCTTTGCAGTCGGCTTGACGAGGGCGGGCGGCCTTATACGGCATTAGATCTGAAGAACGCCACGGGCATTCCCGTGCGTGTGGTGACGGCTCTTTTACGGGGCATGGTGAAGGTGGGGCTGGTGAACGAGAGCATTACGGTCGGTGATGCGTCCGCGATGGTTTACCAGCCGGCATTGTCGCCAGAGAAACTCAACATGGGCGTTCTTGCCGAGCGGCTGAACGACGCGGGCGAGCATCCCACAGGTATTCAGATGGTGTCTTACGAGGAGAGCCTTCCTGCCGGTTTCGGTGAGGCTTACGCGCGTTATCTCGGCGAGTTGCGGCAGATCAGAGTGGAGCGTGTGGAGAGGAGCGAGGGCAATAAAATGCGGAAATCTCCGTTATAGAATTATGATGGAAACGACGAATGAGCTATTGAACGACTACGAGCATAGCGTGACGAACAAAATCGCGAAGTTTGCCAGCTTGCCTGATTTTCCCCGTATGGATGACTACGGTATTACCCGCGCCGACCTTGACGACTATCTTTTCGACAAGCAGGCCATCCTCGACAGCGAGGGGTCGGAGAAGAGCCGCTACGTTACTACGGGTATTCTCATCATTCTGCCTATCATTGTGATAGCAGCCTTTCCACCGGAGAAACTGCCTGGAAGAGAGCTGTTCGTCTTTGTGGGCATTGCCATCGGACTGGCACTCTCGGCCATCGTCTATTTTGCCAGAAAAGCGATAGTCAGGATAAAACTCCGTAAGCTCTATCAACCCGATCTTGAACACTATATAGAAGCAGTCCTTAACTATCGGTAAAAACCAACTTATCTTTCATTTATTCTATGGTGCAATTACCCGACTTCATGTCCTACAAGGACAAGTTCTCTACTGAGAAATTTGTTGAGAAAATATCGCGCATCGCGAAGCGTGCCGGTGCAAAACTTGTCTATGCCGCCCTTTTACTCTATTACACGCTTGAGAACGACAAGGTTTCCATTAAGGACAAGGCTATCATCGTCGGTGCCTTGGGCTATCTCATCAGCCCGCTCGACGTGATACCCGATGCAATTCCCATTGCAGGGCTGGGCGACGACCTCGCCGTGCTCGTCTATGTCTTGCACAAGGTTTGGGGCGAGGTGTCCGACGAGGTCAGGCAGAAGGCCAAGGCCAAACTCAACACCTGGTTCGATGCCGAGGAGTTGCTACAGGCCGAGGACTTGTTTGGCGACTCGCCCGAAAGCGACCCCGTCTAACTTCTTTTCCCCGAGGATTGACGAGTCGGGTATGAAAAATTCCCTAGAGAATTTTTTGCGAAAAACGGTCTTTCGGAAGAAATTCCCTAGGGAATTTTCCGCGAACGATGGTCTTCCGTTCAAGGGCTGTATGTTTTTTTACAGATTGTCGAAGTTGATTTCCTCTTCGCGAAGGGCTCCCTGGCTATTGGGTGAATAGGGGTCTTCGTCGTCGGGCAGCTCACGTCGCCGTCGCACTTGTCGGACTACGGGGTTGCCGCTTTCGTCGAATACAATCTCATCTTCATAATAGTAGAGGCTGTCCACGTCAGTCGAGTCGCTGCTTTCGGGCGTGTATCCCTCACAGGTGTAGAGGTCGGGTGTGATGTCGCTGTCGTTAGGTCCAGAGAACCGTGCGTGGTATTGTCGGAAAGCCCTGTCGCCAAGCATTGACCGCAGGAATAGTCCGCAGATGGGCAATGCCGTGCGCGCGCCTTGTCCGAGCGCGCCAGTGCGGAAGTGTATGCTCCGGTACTCGCCACCCACCCATGCGCCGACGACGAGGCGCGGACTTACGCCCATGAACCATCCGTCGCTGTTGTTGTTGGTGGTTCCTGTCTTGCCGCCGAAGGTGGTATCGTCGTAGTTGCCCACGTATTCCCAAAGCCCTGCCGAGGTTCCTCCGGGCTCGCGCAGTCCGCCGAGAAGCATCTGCTGCATGAAGAACGCGCTTTTGTAGCTGATGGCCTGGTCGCCGTCGGTGGGCGCGGTATAGATTTCCCGTCCGTCGCGGTCAACGATGCGTGTGACGAGCACGGGGGCTTGCCGTCGTCCATCGTTGGCTATGGTGCAATAGGCATCGACCATTTCAAGCAGGCAGACATCGCTTGAGCCAAGTGCGAGCGAGGGGGTTTCCTCAAGAGGGCTCTCAATGCCCATGGCGTAGGCGGTCTCGGCTATTCGCTTCACGCCCATCTCTTGTCCGAGCCGCACGGCCACGGAGTTGATGCTTCGTGCAAAGGCGTTTTTCAACGGGAGCGAGTCGCCAGAGAACGAGCCTCCGGCATTTGTGGGTGTCCACATCTCCTCCTGTTGCTTGTGCGCATTCCACACGGGGAAGGAGATGGGTTCGTCGCGCCGCTTGTCGCAGGGGGTGAGCCCTTGGTTCATGGCTTCGGTATAGACGAAGAGCTTGAAGGTTGAGCCGGGTTGCCGCATAGCGGTCACCTTGTCGTACTTCCACGAGTTCCAGTCTATGTCGCCCACCCATGCTTTCACGTGCCCTGTCTGTGGCTCCATGGCAAGGAAGGCGCAATGCATGAAGCGCACCATATAGCGTATGGAGTCGAGGGTTGACATTTCGCGCTCATAGTTCCTCTGGTCGTAGTCGAAGAGCTTCACCTTGTGCGGGCGGTTGAGTGCGGCACGTATGGAGTCGGGCTGGTTGGGAAAGCGTGCGGAAAGCTCTTTATAGAGGGGCAGCTTTTGTGCGATGTTCTCGATGAAGCCTTGTATGGGTTGTCCGCTTTCGTCTATCCACGGGTCGCGTCCGCTCCAATGCTCGTCGAAGCTGCTTTGTATCTGTCGCATCTGTCGTCGCACGGCTTGCTCGGCATAGCGTTGCAGGCGCGAGTCGAGAGGGGTGTAGATTTTGTAGCCTTGCGTCTCGAGTTCCTGGCGCGAGAATTGTTTCTCCAGATGCTTCACTATGGCTTCCTTGAAATAGTTGGCGGTGCCTTCGTTCTTCGCCTCCGAGCTGAAGTGCAGTTGCATGGGCTGCTGGCAGAGGCTGTCGTACTCCATGCGGTTGAGGTCGTCGTGCTCAAGCATGTTTGCCAGCACGGTGTTGCGCCGTTTCAGACTACGCTCGGGGTTCACGAGCGGGTTGAAGAGGGTAGTGCCCTTGAGCATTCCCACGAGCGTGGCCACTTGTTCTGTTGTCAGCTCCGACGGGGTGGTGTCGAAGTAGGTCTTGCTTGCCGTCTTGATGCCGTATGCGTTTGAGCCGAAATCGACGGTGTTGGCGTACATGGTGAGAATCTGCTGTTTGTCGTAGAGCAGCTCGAGTTTCGTGGCGATAATCCACTCTTTGCTTTTCATGATGAGCATACGGAGGCCTGGTATCTGTCCGAGCAGCCCCGTGGAGTATTGTGTGCGCACGCGGAACATGTTTTTGGCCAGCTGTTGGGTGATGGTCGATGCGCCCCGTGCCTCGCGATGTACGGCGGCGTCTTTCAGGGCGGCGGCCAGCCCTTGGAAGTCGATGCCCATGTGGCGGTAGTAGCGTTCGTCCTCGGTGTCAATGAGCGCCTGCCAGAAGACGGGGTTCACCTCTTCGTACTTCACTGGTGTGCGGTTCTCGTTGAAATACTTTCCGATGAGTTTTCCGTCTGCGCTATAGATTTCGGAGGCCACGGGTGTGTCGGGTTTCATTATTTGCGAGAAGCCCGGTGACTTGCCGAAGAGCCACAGGAAGTTCATATCGACGAGTATAAGCCATGTGATGAGGCTGACAATGCCCGACGTGGCGAGTATGGCCAGCCGTGTGTACCACCTTCGTCCGCGGTATAGCGAGAGATACCACGAGCACATGTTGCCTATCTTACGGAATATCTTTTTCATCGTTTTTATTTACAATTTTACAATTTACGATTCTCGCCTCTTACCTCTCTATTTTTTTGATGATATCGTCGTATTGGCCGGGGTGGAACCAGTTGATTTCCTTGTCGCGCTTGAACCATGTGAGTTGCTTCCGGCAATAGCGGCGGGTGTTTGATTGTATTTGCCTGATGGCTTCGTCGAGGGAAATGACACCGTCGAAGTGTGCGAAGAGTTCTTTGTAGCCTACGGTGTTAAGCGCGTTGAGGTTTCGCATGGGGTAGAGCCGCCGCGCCTCTTCAATCAATCCCTGTTCGAGCATTGTCAGCACGCGGCGGTTGATACGGTCGTAGAGTTCCTCGCGCGGCCGTGTGAGTCCTATCTTGATGATGCGGAAGGGGCGTTGTTTCTTGCTGTTCGTGCGGAAAGCGGTATAGGGCTTCCCCGTCTGATGGCAAATTTCGAGTGCATGAACCACTCTTCTCGGGTTATTTCTATCGACAATAGCCCAATGTTCGGGGTCGAGCCTTTTGAGTTCTTCAACGAGTGCGGGTAGCCCCTCATTGGCCAGCCGTTGTTTCATCAGGGCGCGAACGTCGTCGCGTATCGTGGGGATGTCGTCGATGCCGTTACACACGGCGTCGATATACATCATCGAGCCACCCGAGAGGAGGAAGCCCCCCTCCTGTCCCCCTTGAGGGGAAGGAAAGCACCTCCATCCCCTCGTTTCCCTCTGAGTGGGATGAAGGGATGAAGGTTGGGAGATGAGTCTCATCACGTCTTGCTCATACATCGACGCGCTATAGTAGTCGGTGATGTGTCGTGTGCCCACGAAGTAGTGTTTCACGCGGGTGAGTTGCTCGGGCGTGGGTGCGGCGGTGCCAATGGGAATCTCGGCATAGATTTGCCGTGAGTCGGCATTGATGACGGGCGAATGCAAGAAGTCGGCAAGACGAAGGGAAAGCTCCGTCTTACCGACTCCCGTAGGGCCGAGCAGCACAATGAGACTATTCATGACTATTTAATTATTCCTCGCTGTGATGCCTGAACGAAATCGATGACATATTGGATTTCCGGTGTGATGGTCAGTGTCTTTTTGATTTCCTCTATGGCTTCTGCGCGGGTGCCGCCATGATTGTAGATGATGCGGTAGGCTTCGTGTATGTGGTCGATGGTTTCGTTCGTGAAGCCCCGTCGACGGAGCCCCACGAGGTTGAGCCCCGCGAAACGGATGGGCTCTTTTCCGGCGATGACGTAGGGCGGGATGTCCTGACTTGTGCGGCTTCCGCCTTGTACCATCACATAGCCGCCGATGCGGCAGAACTGGTGTATGAGAACGTTTGCCGAGACGATGGCCTTGTCGTCGACAACAACCTCTCCTGCGAATTTGGTGCTGTTGCCGATGATGCAGTCGTCGCCGATGATGCAGTCGTGGGCAATGTGCACGGTTTCCATGAGCAGGTTGCGCGAGCCCACGATAGTTGTGCCTTTCGAAGCGGTGCCGCGGCTGATGGTGACATTCTCGCGGATGGAGTTGTTATCGCCGATTTCGCATATCGACTCCTCGCCCTGGAATTTCAAGTCTTGCGGTTTGGTAGAGATGCTTGCACCCGGGAAAAACTCGTTGCCGTTGCCGATGCGTGCACCGTAGTGGATGGTCACGCTGTTGAGCAGCGTGTTGTTGTCGCCGATGACGGTGTTACGGTCGATATAGCAGAATGGGCCGATTACGTTGCCGTCGCCGAGTTTTGCCTCGGGATGGACAACTGCTAAAGGACTGATGTTGTTCATATTTTAAATTTATAATGTGACAATTTTAGGAGTTATCGGAAGTGGAGAGCGGATGGTGTAGGGTGAAAGGGACGATAGTTGAACTAATCATAATTTTCAATTATCAATTATCAATTATCAATTACCGCCTCTCTATCCCTTAATATTCGGTTCTTCGAGTCCGATTCCTTTCTTTTTATCGACAACCTTCAGCACAAGGCCGAGCAGCAATGCGGCCACACCAAGGCAGGCAAGCATCACGAGCGGTGCGGTGTAGTCATATTGTGTCGGGTCGCTCACACCGGGGTTAGTCTTGTCGAGCACCTGTCCGATGAGCATAGGGAAGAGCCAGAGGCCGATGTTCTGAATCCAGAAGATGAGCGCGTAGGCCGAGCCGATGACCTTCTGGTCAACAAGCTTGGGCACACTCGGCCACAGTGAGGCGGGCACGAGCGAGAACGACGCTCCGAGCACCAGTATTGTCGCGTATGCCACTGCTACGCCACCCACCGCCGATCCCTTGAACATGGGCAGGATGAAGGCAAATGTCAGGTGGCA
>JAFRZC010000034.1 GCA_017442765.1 Prevotella sp.
TCAAAACACTTCCCCGCCTATCCCTCAGCCCCTCATCGGCCATAACTTAAACTACATTCTCTTGCTTTGGAAAAATTGCCGCATGAGGTCGCGGCAGTCGTCGATAAGGATGCCCTGGGTGACGGTGCAACGGGGATGGAGCGCGTTGGGTGCGAAGCGGGTGTAGCCGCGTTTCTCGTCGGGTGCGCCATAAACCACGCGAGAGATTTGTGCCCATCCGATGGCTCCGGCGCACATGACGCATGGCTCAACGGTGACATAGAGCGTGCAGTCTTTCAGGTATTTGCCGCCGAGCTGGTCGGCAGCGGCAGTGATGGCCTGCATCTCGGCATGTGCCGTCACATCGTGCAGCGTCTCGGTCAAGTTATGGGCACGGGCAATAACACGCCCTTGGCAGGTGATGACAGCGCCAACAGGCACCTCACCAGCCCGCCATGCCTGTTCGGCCTCGGCCAATGCCATTCGCATAAACCGCTCGTCAGAATTTCCTTCCTGAAATTGACGGTTATCTGTCATCAATAATCAATCTTAGCGATAAGATAGGTTCCAAGAAGCTGCAACAACAAGCCAGGCCACCCGATGGTGAAATCTGCGACGGTTGCGGAAACGCCTCCAGTAAGTATCAACTCACCAATACCTCCCAACAGCTCACTGACAATTACCACTCCGAGAAGAATCAGCAGGGTTGCTCTTTTGAAATATTGTGCGGTCAGTCCGGCTACCATCGCCAACACGACAAGCTTGACCATCATCACTGGCAACACGCCCCACTCCGGCATTCCGAAAACAAGATTGTTGACGATGGGCGAGGCGACAGCAGCCACCAGTCCGGTCTTCCAACCCAGCTTATATGCGCCGGCAAGTATTACGAACGAAAGAGGCGCGAAAATGATGCCACCCTGTGGAATCAGATGAAACACCTGAGGCAGTATCATATTGCAGGCCACGAATACAGCAGCCCACATCCAAGTTCTTACCTCATCATAGTTCAGTGTGTAAAGTTTTGCGTTTGTTACCATAAAACTAAAATTAAAGATTTATTAAATTCAACTTTTCATTTCCATTATTTTTGTAGGGCAGGCTTGTACGCATTTGCCACACTTGATACAGTCGGCATGCAGATAACCCTGCTCCTGTCCCCGACACTCGTATGGTGCAAGTTGCATGGGGCAGACACGGGCACAGCTCTTGCATTTCATCTGGCAGGCACTGCTCACGTGAATACGCTTAAAACCTTTCGGGAACGGAGCTTTCTTTGGTGCCACCCACGACGAGATCGTACCCATCGGACAGAAGGAACACCATGTACGCGGCGCATAGATGAACGACAGGACGACACCGACAACGGTGGTAAGCAGAATAATATTCCAGAAGACTTTTCCCATAGCGTTCCAGTCGCCCCACCCCAGATAGAATTGTATGCCGAACATGGTAAAAATGAAGAACACCATGAACAGGCGGAAGCCGAAAGTGCGCACGAACTTAGGTATCGGACGATGCGGTGAATATTTGGAAAGCAGTCGGTCGTACATATTTCCCCGAGGGCAGATGTGTCCGCACCAGTAGCGTCCACGCCAGATGGAGGTCAGCACCGGCCCTATCATGCAAATCAGTGCGACGAAGCCGATGACGGGATAGAACCAACCGATAATGAGATAGGCAAAGAGAATCCAATAGAAGGACAGCCCCTTTGTGGGAAAATGCCGATGGAAACGTCGTTTAGCGTTTGACGAGGGGCGGATATTGTCTGACGGGGTCATATTGTTTGCAGAATTTTATCGAGTTGATTATAAATTTCTTCTTCTTTTTCGTAAGGATAAATCTTGAAATAGGGATTGCCGGTGAGCATGGCCGTCAATTGTGTTTTGTTCTTGTCGTAGAAGATATGGCAGGGAATACCATGCGCCTCAGCATAAGCCAACTCATAGCCTACGCCCAATGACGGACAGGTGCATTCGCCGATGAGCAGGTCGCTCTCACGCAACCATGAAGTGTCTTGGTTGTAGATTTGCGCGTCGCGCTCACGACCTTGTTCGACAAGGCTCAGTTTACTGCTACCGACATGCTCGGTCAGCACGACGGCAGTCTGACTGATATATTCAATCATTCGCCGATAGCGCTCGGCATCAATCCGCCCGCCTCGGATGGAGCCTGCGAAATAAACTTTACGCCTCATCATTTCTACCTTTATCGATGCAAAGGTACAATTAAGCGAGCAGAAAACCAAATAAAATTTGACTTTTCTCAAGCGCGAGTACCTTCGGCGCAGCCAAAGGTACGAAATAATTATCAATTATCAATTGTCAATTGTCAATTATTTTGTAATTTTGCAGACAGAAATGGATTGCCGTATCATACGTTTGGACGAAACGGACTCTACCAACCGCTGGCTGAAAGCACATCGGACGTTGCCTGGCTACGACAGAAATGTCGTGGTTTGGGCTGATTACCAAACAGACGGACGTGGTTGCGGCACCAACACATGGGAGAGCGAACGTGGCAAGAATCTTCTGTTCTCGATGTTGCTTCACCCTGTGGATGTGACGGCAAAAGACCAGTTCCTCGTTTCAAAGGCGGTGAGCGTGGCCTTGTGTCAGTTGTTGTCGCAATATGCCGACGGTTTTAGTATCAAGTGGCCCAACGACATCTACTGGCACGACCGGAAGATATGCGGCATGCTGATAGAGAACACGCTGCGGAGCGGTATGATAACGGACAGCATTGTCGGTATCGGGCTGAATGTCAATCAGCGCGAGTTCCATAGCGATGCGCCCAACCCCGTCTCACTCTGCCAGATTACAAGACATGAAGAGGACTGCGGTGGGTTGCTCGGTGATTTCCTCTCACGGTTTGACCTGCAAGCGTTGCCACCGCTCTACGAGTCGCTTCTCTATCGGCGAAATGGGATATGGCCCTATCACGATGCTAAGGGCAAGTTCATGGCTGAGCTGATTGATGTAGAACCCGACGGAAGGTTGACCTTGAAAGACGACAAAGGTGTCCTGCGGCACTATTGCTTTAAAGAGGTACAGTTTATCATAGATTAATTTTTTATATCATAAAAATATGGCAAGATTTAAACGAATACTATTGAAACTAAGCGGTGAGAGCCTTGCAGCCGGAACGGGTTTCGGCATCGACACGGAGCGTCTCGCCGAGTATGCCCGTCAGATACGGGAGATTCATGAGATGGGTGTGCAGATTGGCATTGTCATCGGTGGCGGTAACATTTTCCGTGGACTGAGCGGTGCCAAGAAGGGTTTTGACCGTGTGAAGGGCGACCAGATGGGTATGATGGCAACCGTCATCAACTCGCTCGCGCTTTCATCGGCACTTGATGCCGAGGGTGTGGGAAACCAAGTCTATACGGCCATTCGCATGGAGCCAGTGGGTGAGTTCTACACCAAGTGGCGTGCCATCCGCTCCATGGAGCAGGGAAAGGTCTGCATCTTCTCCGCCGGCACGGGCAGCCCCTATTTCACGACCGACACAGGCTCGTCGCTGCGCGGTGTAGAGATTGAGGCCGACGTGATGCTGAAAGGCACGCGCGTCGATGGCATCTACACTGCCGACCCCGAGAAAGACCCCACTGCCACAAAGTTCCACGACATCAGCTACGACGAGGTGTTAGCGCGTAATCTGAAGGTGATGGACCTTTCGGCCATTGTCATGTGCCGCGACAACGGTCTGCCCATCTACGTCTTCAACATGGACGAGCCAGGCAACCTTAAGCGCGTCATCGCAGGGGAGGAAATCGGCACGCTGGTGCACCCTTAACTACAGAAAAGGTAACTCTTTGACTAAAAATTCTCACGATAATTTTATCTGAAAGACCATCTTTCGGTATAAATTATCGTGAGAATTCTTATTGAAACCTATATCTTTGGATTTCTATTGCTTCGTTTAACAATGACGAAATATTATTCCTCGATGAAATCCACATACTCGCCTTCTTCCTTAGGAATGATTTTCTTGCGCGTCCGATCGGGGGAACGGCGGTCGGTGACGGTCTCGTCTTTCTTGGGGCCGACATAGTCAGCTGCGGCTTTTCGGGCTTGCCGGAACATGCGTCTGATACCTGCGGCAAGTCCATAGATAGAGATACCACCGAAGATGATGAGTAGCAGAAAAAGTATGAGAAGGAATTTAAGAATGACCATCATCTTGAACGTCGGTTTGAGGTTTTCGGGGTTCAAATAGTGCTATTAAAACCGAGAGGATAACATAGCAGGCGATGATGGGGGCAAAGGCTTTCAGCGGGCCAAGCAACAGGATAGCTACAAGCGAGGCGACCACAAAACTGTACTTTACCTCATTGCCTCTCCACCCCCAATGTTTGAATTTCAAGGCAAACATCGGCAGTTCGCAGACGAGTAGCCAGCAGCTGATGAGCATTCCGACGATGATGACGGGAGTAACCCATGCGCAGGTGTCGATGTATGTTTTTGCGACAATAATCAAAGACCCCCAGAACAGTGCGTTGGCTGGTGTGGGCAGACCGATGAACGAGGTGGTCTGACGGGTGTCGAGGTTAAACTTTGCGAGCCTAATAGCTGAGAATGCAGCCATGATGAATGCCGAATAAGGGAGCATTGTGCGAACAACGGGTGTATCAATACAGGTGGGATAATTGACAGCTTGCAGGGTGGCGAAGATGATGGCCGACGGTGCAAAGCCGAAGGTAATATCGTCGGCCAGCGAGTCGAGCTCTTTCCCTATGGGTGAGCTGACGCCTAGCAGGCGGGCGGTCATGCCGTCGAAGAAGTCGAACACAGCTCCGATGATAATCCAGACGAGTGCCCACGTCGCATCACCCGAAAAAGCGAAATAGGTGGCAATGCAACCAGCGATGAGGTTGCAACAGGTGATGGTATTCGGGATGTGCTTTTTCATCCTCCTCTTTTCTTGAGTTTTGCGATTACGGTCTGGTCGCCTGTCGTGGCCTGACCCATCTTCACGCAGACCTCAGTGCCGATAGGCAGGAAGACATCTACACGCGAGCCAAACTTGATAAAACCAAGGTGCTCGTCAATATAGCAGTCCTCGCCCTCTTTGGCATAGGTAACGATACGGCGCGCCACCGCTCCAGCCACCTGGCGGCAAAGCACGTCGGTGCCGTCGGGCGTGGTAATCATCACGTCGGCACGCTCGTTCTCCTCGCTGGCTTTCGGCAACCAGGCTTTGTGGAAGTTACCGTTTTGATGTTTCACGAATTTCACTTTTCCGTCAACGGGAAACCAGTTGGCATGGACATTAAACAGGCTCATGAAGATGCTGATCATCAGCCGTCGCTCATGGAAATAGGTGTTTTCCTCCACCTCCTCAATGACCACGACCCGACCGTCGGCAGGCGCCACCACGATGTTGTCGGTATCTTCTTGCGGGAAATAGCGGATGGGACAGCGGAAGAAATTGACCACGATGGCGTATGCTGTTCCAAAGACGGCTACAAACAGCCAGAAAGGTATCTTCGTCTCTATGCGCCAAAGCAGCAGAGCCACGGCTGCCACGAAGATAAATCCATAGAGCAGGGTGTCGGTACCTTCGCGGTGAATATGTATCTTCTTGATTTTTTTCATTTTGCGGCTGCAAAATTAGTTATTTTTTATCGATTTGGCAAATTTTTCATTCATTCTTTTGCACATCTCGTTTTTTTGTCGTAATTTTACACCTCAAATTTGCACTTGAAATGGAAGACTTCATACACCTGCACGTACATACCTATTATTCTATTCTCGACGGGCAGTCGAGTATTCCGCGACTTGTTGACAAAGCCATCGCCGACGGGATGCGCGGCATGGCCGTCACCGACCACGGCGACATGTTCGGCATCAAGGAGTTTGTCGATTACTGCGGCCGTGTGAACGAAAATCTCAAGAAAGCCGGCAAACCGCTGTTCAAGCCTATTGTGGGCTGTGAGATGTATGTGGCCAAGTATGGCCCGAAGGAGCAGAAGAACGGCAAGGAGGACCAAAGCGGCTATCACCTCATCGTGCTGGCCAAAAACTATAAAGGCTATAAAAACCTCATTAAACTTGTCAGCCGCTCATGGGTCGATGGTTTCTACATGCGTCCGCGCACCGACCGAGCCGACCTTGAGAAGTATCATGAGGGTCTCATCGTCTGTTCGGCCTGTATCGCCGGCGAAGTGCCCAAAAAGATTCTCGACGACGACATCGCCGGAGCACGCGAGGCCATCGAGTGGCATCAGCGCGTTTTCGGCGACGACTATTATCTGGAGCTACAACGCCACGAAGTGACCGACCCCACGATACGCGCCAACCGCGAGACCTATCCTTTGCAACAAAGAGCCAACAAAGTGCTCATTGAACTGGCACACGAATACGGTATCAAACTGGTCTGCACCAACGACGCGCACTTCGTAGATAAAGACAACGCCGAGGCTCACGACCACCTGCTCTGCCTGTCAACGGGAAAAGATCTCGACGACCCTACCCGTCTGCTCTACTCCAAGCAGGAGTGGTTCAAGACACGCGAGGAGATGAACGCCATCTTCAGCGACGTGCCCGAGGCACTCTCCAACACCTTGGAGATTCTCGACAAGGTAGAACTCTACAGCATCAACCACGATCCCATAATGCCCTTCTTCCCCATACCCGAGGACTTCGGAACGGAAGAGCTGTGGCGGCAGAAATTCACGGAGAAGCAACTCTTTGATGAATTCACCACCGACGAGAACGGTGAGCATCAGCTGACACGGGAAGAAGGCGAGAAGAAAATAGCCCATCTCGGCGGTTACGACAAACTCTACCGCATCAAGCTCGAAGCCGACTATCTGGCCAAGATAACCTATGACGGTGCCCACCGCATCTACGGTGACCCTTTATCGAAAGAAGTTGACGACCGCATACGCTTCGAGCTCCACATCATGAAGACCATGGGCTTCCCCGGCTACTTCCTCATTGTGCAGGACTTTATCAGTGCGGCCCGCAACAAGCTCGACGTGATGGTCGGCCCCGGCCGTGGCTCGGCTGCGGGAAGTGTGGTGGCCTACTGTCTGGGCATTACGAAGATTGACCCCCTGAAATACGACCTGCTGTTTGAGCGCTTCCTCAACCCCGACCGCATATCCCTTCCTGATATAGACACCGACTTCGACGACGACGGACGCGGACGGGTGCTGCAATGGGTGATGGACAAATACGGCCATGAGAACTGCGCCCACATCATTACCTACAGCACCATGGCCACAAAGAACTCCATCAAGGACGTGGCGCGAGTAGAGAAGTATCCGCTCAACGAGACCAATGCGCTTTGCAAAGCCATCCCCGATCGACTACCCGATGGGATGAAGATGAATCTCGACAATGCCATCAAGTGCACGCCCGAGTTAAGAGATGCCGAGGTGTCAACCGACAAGAAACTGGCGAACACCATCAAGTATGCCAAGATGCTCGAAGGCACCGTCCGCGGAACGGGCATCCACGCCTGCGGCTTCATCATTTGTCGCGACCCCATCTCCGACTGGGTGCCCATAAGCACTGCCGACGACCCCGACAACAAAGGCACGAAGGTTCCCGTCACGCAATACGACGGGCATGTCATTGAGGAGACAGGACTCATCAAAATGGATTTCCTCGGACTGAAGACCCTCTCGGAGTTGAAGGAGGCCGTGAAGAATGTGAAGCATTCACGCGGCATAGAAATCGACCTCGACAACATCCCCATCGACGACGAGCTGACCTATCAGCTCTATCAGCGTGGACAGACCACAGGAACCTTCCAGTTTGAGTCGGCTGGCATGCAAAAGAACTTGCGCGAGCTGAAGCCAACCGTCTTCGAAGACCTTATCGCCATGAACGCCCTCTATCGGCCGGGACCCATGCAATACATCCCCAAGTTCATCAAACGTAAGCACGGCGAAGAGCCCATCACCTACGACATACCCATCATGGAGGAGTTCCTGAAAGACACCTATGGCATCACAGTGTACCAGGAGCAGGTGATGCTCCTTTCGAGAAAGCTCGCCAACTTCACCCGAGGCGAGAGCGATGCCCTCAGAAAGGCAATGGGAAAGAAGATAACGCCGCTTATCAATGCCATGAAGCCCAAATTCATCGAAGGCGGACAGAAAAACGGGCATGACCCGAAGGTACTGGAGAAAATATGGGGCGACTGGCAGGAGTTTGCCAAATACGCCTTCAACAAGAGTCATGCCACTTGCTATTCGTGGGTAGCCTACCAGACGGCCTACATGAAAGCCCATTACCCCGCCGAGTTCATGGCAGCCATCATGACGCGCCGACGCGCCGACATCAAGGAAATCACCAAGCTCATGGACGAATGCAAGGCGATGAGGATTCCTACGCTCGGCCCCGATGTGAACGAGAGTTTTCTTGAGTTCAGCGTAAACAAGAAGGGTGAAATCCACTTCGGGCTGGCTGCCGTCAAAGGCATGGGCGACGGTGCTGCAATGGCCATCATCGATGAACGCGAGAAGAACGGTCCCTACAAGGATATCTTCGACTTCGTGCAGCGCGTGAACCTCTCCGCCGTCAACAAAAAAGCTATGGAGAACCTGGTGCTCAGCGGAGGATTCGATAACTTCGGCATACGGCGTGAGCAATACTTTGCCGCCAATGCCAAGGGAGACGTGTTCCTCGACATCCTCGTGCGATACGGGAATCTCTATCAGCAAGAGCAGCTACAAAATCAGAACTCACTCTTCGGCGATGCCGAGGCCATTGACATTGCCACACCACCCGTACCCGATGCCGAGCCGTGGAACGTGCTTGAACGGCTTAACCGCGAACGTGAGCTCATTGGCATCTATCTCTCGGCTCACCCGCTCGACGACTATGCCGTGGTACTCAACCATCTGTGCAACACCAACTGCACAGAGATTAGCAGGGACGCTGACATGCAAACCCTTTCCGAACGACAGGAGCTTACCTTCGGGGGGCTTGTCACCAAAGCCATCGAACGTTGGTCGTCAAAAACCAATAAGCCTTTCGGCATCGTCACCATCGAGGATTTCAATGGCTCGGGCGAGCTTATGATCTTCGGCGACAATTGGACAAAATGGAAGAACAAATTGACAGAGGGCTATTCCGTTTTCATCACCGCGAAAATTGCTCCACGGTTTAGCAGGGCTTCCGACTCATTGGAAATCAAGGTAGAAGGCGTGGAATTTCTCTCCGATGTCAAGGAGAAACGCCTTCAGCAGATCACCATCGACTTCTCATCTGCCGATTTCGACGACATTCTACTTGGCGAGCTTACCACGGTGATGCTCGAGAATCCCGGTAATACAAAGGTTTTCTTCCATGTCACTACCGAAAACTCACAAGAGAGTGTCACCCTGCGTTCTACCCTTCAAGGGGTAAGCCTCAACAAAAAAGTACTCGACTACATCTCCGCCACCCCGCAATTCAGCTATCAGATCAATTAACACAGAATTATATCATCTATTAAAAACAGAATTATGGAAGTAAAAATCACATCAGAAAACTTTGAGAGTTACAAGAATGGCGCATTGCCATTGGTTGTTGACCTTTGGGCCACATGGTGCGGTCCCTGCCGCATGGTGGCTCCCATCATCAGCGAGCTTGCCGCGGAGTACGACGGCAAGGTCGTCATTGGCAAGTGCGACGTGGAAGAAGAAGAGGAAATTGCCGCGCAACTGCGCGTGGTGTCCATCCCCACCATCCTGTTCTTCAAGGGCGGACAACTCGTTGACCGCCACGTCGGGGCTGCGCCCAAGAGCGTGCTCGACGCGAAAATAAAGGCCCTGCTATGAGACTGATATTCGTTTTGTTCTCCCTGTTCGCCGTAGCCTTTACCCCGGGTGACGACGAACAGGAAATTTTGCGCCAGTGGAAAGCCGGACAGTCGGTAAGCCAGAAGGCTGTCAAGGCCTACGGCATCGACAAGTGTTTCGTTGCCGAGACCATCAGCGACGGTGTTTTTGCACGGATGAAAGGGAGGTCATATCCCGCACACTGCACCATTCCCCGTACAGAACTCCGCTATATCCGCGTGCTCCATCACGATGCCGAAGGCAACATCCGCCTTGGCGAGCTTGTAGTCAACAAAGCCATTGCCAAAGACCTTGTCAGCATCTTCCGTCAGCTCTATGAGGCACGATACCCCATTGAGCGGATGCTACTTATCGACGATTTCGATGCCGACGACGAGCAATCCATGCGCCACAACAACTCATCGGCTTTCTGCTACCGCGCCGTGGCCGGTACGAAAGTGCTGTCCCACCATGCGCGGGGCATGGCCGTAGATATCAACACGCTCTACAACCCCTACGTCAAGCGCCGTGCCGACGGCACTCTCTTCGTGCAGCCGCAGACCGCCACACCCTATGTAGATCGTACAAAACATCATCCTTATACGATTCGTAAGGGCGACCTGCTCTATCGCCTTTTCATCCAGCATGGGTTCACATGGGGCGGCAGTTGGAAATCCTGTCAGGACTACCAGCATTTCGAGAAGTAACTCCTAAATCTACTCCTTATTGGCGCGTTTGCGGTCGTTGTGGTCGAGGATGACCTTGCGCATACGCATCGACTTGGGCGTGACTTCCACGTATTCATCGCCCTTGATATATTCCAGACACTCCTCAAGACTCATCTGAATCTTGGGCACGATATGGGCTTTCTCGTCGCTGCCCGAGGCACGCACGTTGGTGAGCTGCTTGGCCTTGCAAACATTGATGACAAGGTCTTTCTCGTGAACATGCTCGCCCACCACCTGTCCGAAATAGACCTCCTCGCCCGGGTCGATGAAGAATTTTCCACGGTCTTGCAGCTTGTCGATAGCGTAGGCGTATGCCGTGCCTGTCTCCAAGGCAATCATCGAGCCATTGACCCGCCGTTCTATATCGCCCTTGTAGGGTTGGTACTCTTTATAGCGGTGAGCCATGATGGCCTCGCCCTGACTGGCTGTGAGCACGTTCGTGCGCAGGCCGATAATGCCGCGTGAGGGTATCACAAACTCTATGTTCGTGCGGTCGCCCTGCGTCTCCATGGATGTGAGCTCACCCTTGCGGCGGGTCACCATATCGATCATCTTCGAGGCAAACTCCTCGGGCACGTTGATGGTCAGCTCCTCAACGGGCTCATATTTAGTGGAGAGAGGAGAGTGGA
>JAFRZC010000035.1 GCA_017442765.1 Prevotella sp.
CCTCCATACATACAGAGTCGGCTCCTTCGCTGACCGTCCCCTCAATGACGAAATCAATGCTGTCCTCCACAACAGGGATGAAAGTCTGCGCCTGTCCCGTCACTGCGACGAGGGCGAGCAGGATGGTGATGATGGTTTGCTTGTTCATGTTAATTTAAATTTATTTGTTATCGTGGAAAATCTCTTCGAGTTTCGCTTTCAGTTCTTCTACGCTGTTAGGCACGGCAATGATGGTGCCGTCATGGTCGATGAGGAACAGAGCACTATTTTGAGTGCCGTGCTTACGGAACACGCCGAACTCGTCGTCAAGGTCAACGAGGCAGGGCCAGGGAAAGGCGTGACGCTCGACGGCCTTGCGCATAGCATCGGTGGACTTGAATTCGTGGGCGAGGCTGAACACGTTCAGACCACGATTGCGGTACTCGTTGTAGATAGGGATGATCTCGCAGGCGTCGCGGATGCATGGAGCGCACCATGAGGCCCAGCAAATGATGAGCGTCAACTTATCCTTGTAGTATTCAGAGGCATGGACTTGCTGGCCGTCCTTCGTGCGCACGTCGTAGTCGTTGTACTTTCGCCCACAAATCTGATAACCCACAGCCTCTTGTTCGGCGATACGCTGATGCACAGGGTGGCCAGGATAGAGCGCGGAGTATTGGCGGTGGTAGATGTCGAGCATAGCGGCAAGACCTGTGTCATTGAAGTGAAAGCCTTTGAGCCGTCCGTCAAGTTCGAACAGGAAACCGAGCATAGGATGGGTTTTGTAGTAGTCGAGCGTCCATTGGTGGTATTCGTTCTCCAGTTCTGCCATCTTCTGCTTGTCGTTATCGTCCAATTTCTCATAGGCTGGACGGAACTTTACTTCGGCGACTTGCTCCATAGCTTGCCACGCCTGATACTCCTTACCAGTGGACTGGATGTCAAAATCATCGCCGTCGAGCCGGATGGTCACGCTCGCGCCATCCTCCACGAAGAACTCTCCCGAGCGGCTTGTCATCCCCTTCTCCATCACCTCGCCGAAATCGACAATATGCCAACGCTCAATCTGCACATCCTCCATATCGCACTCGAAACGGCTGTCTTTCACCACAGGCCGCAGCGTGCTGTTCTTCGGGTCTTCCCCGTCGCGGTATATCACCAATTTCACGGGTGTTGTGCCGTCGGCCACCGAGCCGATGATGTGACATTTGACCTGTGCCTGCCCCACCATTGCGACGATGGCGAGCAGGAGGGTGATGATGGCTTTCTTGTTCATTATTTATTAGTCATTAAAAATCTTCTTTAATTGCTGTTCGATGTTTTCGCCGACCAACCCACGGGCAAGGATGGTGCCGTCGGGGGCGAAGAGGATTGTGTAGGGAATGCCGTTGAGTCCATAGAGGTTGTAGGCACCATCCTGCGAGTCGAGGATTTGTGGATAGGGAATCTGCAACTCGGCGATTGCTTTCAGGGTTGCTTCAGGCTTGTCTTTGACGGCAATACCAAGTACTGTCAAACCTTTGTCCTTATATTTATTATAGGCTGCGATAAGTCTTGGAATCCCCGCCCGGCAGGGGCCGCACCATGAGGCCCAAAAATCTATGAGTACATATTGTCCGTGGCCTACGTAGTCGCTGAGACGGGTAGTCTTGCCGTCGTAATCTACGGCGAAGTCTATGAACTTCTCACCTACGCGACTGCCAAGTTGCACCTCGTATGTTTTCCGTTGTGCAATGATTTCCTCGTTAGCTTGCAGCCGTTCACTCAGCATCCCGATGTATTCAAGTCTTCGCTTTGCGCTGAAATAAATGGTCAGGTTTTTAACTAAGTCCAGCCCCAGGGCATCGTCGGCATGTGCGCGAACTGCGGGCTCCGTCACTTCGTCGAGTTTTTGATTTCGTAATTCCTTGTCATCCTTATATTCGTTGAGTATGCTGAAACATTTCTGTTGGAGCGTCTTCATGTCATCGTTCATAGGTGTGCCCGACACGTAGTACCATTTCCCTGCAGAAGGGCCTTCGACGTGTATAAAGCCGTCCTCGATGAACAG
>JAFRZC010000036.1 GCA_017442765.1 Prevotella sp.
CAGCCCCTCCCTGTAGGGAGGGGAGTAGATAGTTCTTCCGCGGAAAGCTCTCAGGGAATCAGTAACTACTCCCCTCCCTACAGGGAGGGGCTGGGGGTGGGTCTGCTGGGGGTGGGTCTGCTGGGAGGCTTTGTCGAGATTGTCGGCGCCGGCCCAGGCGACCCGGACCTGGTGAGTGTACGTGGCCGCAAGATGCTGGAGCGGGCCGACCTGATTCTCTATGCCGGCTCACTGGTTCCCAAGGCACTGACGGAGTGCCACAAGCCAGGTGCCGTGGTGCGCTCTTCTGCCGACATGACCCTCGAAGAGCAATGTGCGCTGATGAAGGAGCACTACGACCGTGGCCACTTCATCGTGCGCCTGCATACGGGCGACCCCTGCATCTTCGGCGCCATTCAGGAGCAGATGGCTTTCTTCGATGCCAACAACATGCGCTACCACATAACGCCAGGCATATCCAGTTTCCTCGCCGCCGCTGCTGAACTGCGCAGCCAGTTCACCATCCCGGAGCGATGCCAGACGATCATCCTCACCCGTGGTGAGGGCCGCACGCCCATGCCGGAGAAAGAGCAGCTGCACTTGCTCGCCCGCAGCCGGAGCACGATGTGCATCTTCCTCTCGGCCGCCATCGTCGATGATGTGCAGCGCGAGCTGCTGACGGAATATCCCGAGGACACACCCGTTGCCGCCTGCTACCACCTCACCTGGCCCGACCAGAAGATTTATCGCGGTCAGCTCAAAGACTTGGCCAAAATTGTCCACGACAACCACCTCACCCTCACCACCATGCTCGTCGTGGGCGAGTCCATCGACAACCGACAGGGCCTCTCCGCCCTCTACGACAAGCACTTCACCCATCTCTTCCGCGAGGGTGACAAATCGTAAATCGCAAGGCTCCCCGTCCTTGTCTTGATGATACGTATGCTGAAGCCGCCCGATTTCGCCTAAAAATATAAAAGGTGGGGCAAAGATGAAGGAATTTCGGAAATTCTTTGTACCTTTGCCGACGTAAACTTATTAATGAATACGGAAAGGGACAGACGTATGACAACAATGACAGTACAGATTCCCACAGGGCAGGTGAGCTGGTTCGAGCAGATGCTTCGCTCGATGGGCTGGGCGTTCCGCAAGGAGGAGACATCCGCCCGCGCTTCAGAGAAGCCCCGCGTGTTTGAGGCCGAGGTGGACGAACTGCTCTCGATGTTCAACACCGACCAGATTTCGCAGGAGGAAGTAGACCGTGAGTGCGAACTTGTAAGGGAGGAACTCTACGATGCCCGACAGACACGTTAAAATCATCATCGACACGAACCTGTGGATTTCGTTCCTTATCGGATTGAAAGCCTCACCCACCGTCCGCAGCGTCCCGTCCCAAGTTTGCCCGCTATTTTGCGCCTGAGGCCTGCGAGCGGCTGCTTGCTTTCCTTCGTGCCCGCAGCGAGGACTATCCCTTGGGCGACATACCGGCCCGATGCCGTGACCCGAAAGACGATTATCTGTTAGAATTGGCCCGTGTCGCCGATGTCGACATTCTTGTCACGGGCGACAAGGACCTCACCGACCTGCACCAGTTTGGCCATTGCCAAATATTGACGCTTGCAGCATTCAAGCGGATGTATCTATAAGAAAGAGATGGAGAAACGCAGGGCAGGAAGCCGAGGCCGAGAATGTCGGCACGGGTTCCCGCCCTGCGATTTGTCATAGTAGAGAATTCTCTACTTGTTAAAATAGTCCATCAATTGTTGCGGTGTACCATTGAACTTAGTGTAAGTCAGCGTTTCATTGCCGTTGGAAACTTTCAAGGTGTTTCCGTTGATAGAGACAGTCGCACTAAGCCCGTCCTCGCCAATAATCTTGTTTCCACTAAGCGAATACTTGGTCGTCACCGTGTACGAGTTGAGAGAGTATTTGCCCGAACTCTTCCAGATTTCATACTGCGTTACGCTGGTCTCGGTGAAAACAAGCACCCAGTCGTCCTCCAAAGTGTACCAAGTACCGATGAGTTCAGCTTTTGAAACTGAGGCCTCATTGTCATCATCACTGCTGCAAGCCGCAAAACTAACGCTCAACAAGGCAATCATAAGGAATGCCATCAAATAGGAAAATACTTCTTCATAATTATTGCGTTTTAGAATTCATACCCAACTTTTAGAACGAGTCCTTGCTGAGACTCATCTATAACATCTTTATAATCCCATTCATAATCATACTTGCCTGTCTTATATGAATATATCTCTTGGAATTTTAGTTTGTGAGAATCCAAGGCAATCATCGCATTGATGGCATGTTTGTTCTTCAGTGCAAACCGACAACCAATGTTGAGACATTGATACATGCCACTCCCGTTCGTCAAGTCATGCCCGAGACGCAGGTCTATGAAAGGTGTCACCCGCTTGTTAAGAATAGTCCATCGGAAATCTGCAAACAAAGGAATTTCCATCGAGCCGTCCCTTTTCTTGTAAGGTTTGCCACCAATATCGCCATCCTTGAAATCAGGCACAAAATGGAAGCCTACACCCGCTCCAACAAACAAATTCGGCGTGGCCTAATAGCCGTGAATGGTGTTAATCTCTGTCCAGTTGACCTTTGTCGAACTCGAACCGAAATAGACTAAAGAATAGCCACCCTCAACCATTCCATGATAGCCCTTCACGATTGCCTGTGCGTTTACAAGCAATGGAAACAGGAGTAAAAGTCCAAATGATAATACTTTCTTTTTGCTCATAATTGTTTTGTTTAATTATTCTCTCAATGGGCGAAGAATGCGAAGAAACTCATAGACAGAGAACAGCGCAGACTATCGCTATATCTCCGACTGGCTCACCCCAAGCCAAAAATCCTCTATAGGAAGCCTACGCTGTATGCATACGCTTCATAAGGACTTTGTTTTGCTCTTCTTCTTTCGAGGTGGTGATTCGTCGGAGAAATGAGCAACTAAAGTTCGTGTCTCTTGCGAAACACGGTGTAAATATACGACGTTTTATTGAACTGGCAATGAATTTGGGAAGAAAAATGTTCTTTTAGCTTGCTTATTTAAAATTTTTGCGTATCTTTGCACAAATTTTAAATAGAAGGACATGAAAGAAGTTAGCAGGGCAGACTATATTGACAGGCTTAAAGCCAAGCAGGGCAACAGGCTGGTGAAGATTATCACCGGTGTGCGCAGGTGTGGAAAATCCTATCTGCTGTTCACGCTGTTTCGCCGCTATCTGCGCGAAAACGGCGTGGACGACGAGCACGTTATCGCGTTGGCACTTGACGATTTCGGCAACCGTAAATACCTGGATGCCGAAGTGCTATACGACTATGTCGTCGGCAGGGTGAAAGATGGCGGCCACTATTATATTCTGCTTGATGAGATACAGCTGGTAGAAGGGTTTGAGAGCGTGCTGAACGGTTTCCTGCATCTGCCCAACGCCGATGTCTATGTCACGGGCAGCAACTCGCGGTTCCTGTCGTCGGACATCATTACTGAGTTCCGCGGACGGGGTGACGAGATTCGCGTCTACCCATTCAGCTTCGCAGAGTTCTACTCCGTTCAAGGCGGTGACAAGATGGAAGCATGGAGCTTGTATAGCCGGTATGGCGGCATGCCGCAGACCTTGCAGGCGCAGACACCACAGGAAAAAGAGTCTTTCCTGAAGAACCTGTTTGAGCAGGTTTATATCTCAGACATCATCAACCGCTACCACCTGCGGGGAAAGGATGAGATTGGCGAGCTGACCAATGTCGTGGCATCGTCCATCGGGTCGCTTACCAATCCGCTGCGCATCGCCAACACTTTCGCCTCAGAGCGCAATCTGAAGATTTCGCAGTTCACCGTCAGCAGCTACCTCGGCTATTTGGAGGATTCGTTCCTCATTCAGAAAGCACAGCGCTACGACGTGAAAGGCCGCAAGTATATCGGTACGCCGATGAAATACTACTTTGTGGATGCGGGGCTGCGCAATGCCCGCCTTAACTTCCGCCAGCAAGAAGAAAACCACATCATGGAGAATGTCATTTACAATG
>JAFRZC010000037.1 GCA_017442765.1 Prevotella sp.
ATTATTTTAATTATGGTAATTTGTTTCTTAATGACCAATTTGGGTTAAAGTGCCGCCGAGCAAGACAGAACATCCTACGAACAGCAAGAGCCGTGAACGAGGTCATTTTCGTTCACGGCTCTTGTTGTTCAGAAATGCAGTAGGGGTGACACCGAAATGCTTCTTGAAGAGGCGGGTGAAATGCTGGGGATAGTCAAAGCCGAGTTGCTCGGCTGTGTCGGTGATGGACTCGCCGCTGATGAGGAGTTCCTGGGCGCGCTGCATGAGGAAGCGGCGAATGATGCTGGTGGCAGTGTCGCCTGTCAGTTGACGGATGAGGTCGCCGAAGTAGTTGGGCGAGAGGAAGAGTTCCTGTGCGCAATAGCGGACCGTGGGCAGACCATGCTCCTGCTGCAGGGCCTCGCGGTAGTAGCGCTTCAGGAGATTTTCAAAACGGGTGAGCAGGTCGGCGTTGTCTTTGGTCGGAATGGAGAGTTGGCGGGCATAGAAGCGGCCTACATACTCCAGCACCAGACCGATGCGATGCACCAAAATGTGACGGGTGTGTTCATCGTCGCCATGAGCGGTTTCCTGCCGAATCTCCTCCAAGAGAGTGACGATGGTCATCCGCTGCTCGTCGGTCATGAGCAGCGCCTCGTTGGTGTTGTAAGAAAAATAGGTGAAAGAAGACATCCTGCGTTCGAGGTCAGAGCCATGCAGCAGTTCGGGGTCGAAGAGGAGAGCCCACCCCTTGGTGTGAATCTCTTCGCCCGTGTCCGCCTTGCCGCCAATCTGCCCGGGTGCCACACACATGAGGGCATGGCGATGCAGGTCGTAGGTGGTGAGCCCGTAGGTCAGTTCCTCCAGCGTCTCGTCGCCGATGAAGAGACCATAGACATCATAGTTGTTGAGCGAATGGCGGCAGTGTTCCAACTCGTCATAGTGGATGACCGACACGAGCGGATGCAACTCAGGAGCGCCAATGTAGCGGGCATAGTCATTGACCCGATGAACTTTCAAGATTCTTTCCATATCGAGAGGCAAAGATACAACTTTTCCGCGAGAATCCGTGAAAATGGTTGAAGAAACCGTAAAACGTTTAAGCCACAGACACATTTTTCCCCCTACCTTTGCACCCGAAGAAATAAAAAAGTCAAGAACATGAAACAGATTGCATTAGGCACCTGGGCCTGGGGCGCAGGCGCATTCGGTGGCGACACCGTGTTTGGGAGTAAGACAGACGAGGAGAACCTGAAACCAGTGTTCGACGCAGCCATGAAGGCCGGGCTGAACCTGTGGGACACCGCCACAGCCTACGGCATGGGCGAGTCGGAGCGCATTCTTGGCACACTGGCCAAAGGCGTGAAGCGAGAGGACGTGCAGATTTCCACCAAGTTCACCCCACAGATCGCCGAGGTGTTTGACAACTCGGTGGAGAAGATGGCTGATGCCTCCATCGAACGCATGGGGTGCGACCACATCGACATCTACTGGATTCACAACCCGATGGACGTGGAACGCTGGACACCGGGACTGATTCCCCTCTTGCAGAGCGGCAAGGTGAAGCGTGTGGGCGTGTCGAACCACAACATCAAGGAGATCCGTCGCGCCAACGAGATTCTCGGCGAGGCAGGTTTCAGGGTGAGTGCCGTGCAGAACCACTTCTCCCTGCTCTACCGCTCCTCCGAGAAAGGCGGAGTGCTCGACTACTGCAAGCAGCAAGACATCGAATTCTGGGCCTACATGGTGCTGGAACAAGGAGCCCTCTCAGGCAAATACAGCAAGGAGAACCCCCTGCCAGCCGAGAGCGACCGAGGCAAGAAGTACAACCCCGTCCTGCCCCAACTGGAAGCCCTCACAGGCGAGATGACCGCCATCGGCAAGAAGTACGGCCTTTCCTGCTCACAGGTCGGCATCGCATGGGCCATCACCAAAGGCACCCTCCCCATCATCGGAGCCACCAAGGAACGCCACGTCATCGAAGCCGCCCAGGCAGCCAAGACCCAACTCACCGCCGACGAAGTGACCCGCCTGGAACAACTGGCAGATGCCACCGGCATTGACACCCGTGGCGGCTGGGAACACACGATGGAATAACTTTTGACAGTGAGCATGATGAAGTTGGTTTTAGGGGGTTAAACAATGAAAACGATGCAAAGTTACAACCGTAGGGACGCGGTTGTCAATAGAAAAGCGATTTTTTTTGCTCCGTGAGCAATTTTTTTTCACTTCCGCACTCTCCGATAAATGACCCTCGCACACACGCACGAATGAGTTCCGCACACACACGCATCTGTGCGAGCCTCATTTGTTTGTCTGTGCGGAAGTCATTTGTCAATCAGTGCGGAAGTCATCCATCAGTCAGTGCGACGCTCATTTTCCAACCATCACGAAAAAGGTTAGAAAGTTAGAAAGTTAGATGGTTAGATTTTGTGCCGTGCGCGTATATTGCGCGTATATAATATATAATATATATCACTACTGTCCCGTTAAAGTGGACTAATCGTTCTTTGAAATCGCTGAAATAAAGTCTTTTACGAGCAGTTTTAAGTGCGCGACGATTTGAATTTGTAATTTTGCAGCCTTTTAATAGGGATTGCAGATGAACAAAGACA
>JAFRZC010000038.1 GCA_017442765.1 Prevotella sp.
AGTTAAGAAGTTATCGCTTCGCTCGTCCTTCGGACAGTAGTTAAGCCGTTAGTGTCTCTATAAGAGACCATAGCCCAGGTAAAACTATCGGCTTAACTTCTTTAACTACTTAACTTCTATAACTTCAGAAAGTTGAATTAATAACATATTAAGTAAGTGAACATCTTTTATGCGTAGTTTTTTTTGTGAAGTTTTCTTAAATCGGCACCTGAAATTTTAACAGTTGTCCTTTCGGAAACGGCAGTTTTTGGTGTTCGCAGCGTTAAAAACTGTCATGTGGGCAGAAAAAGCCGTGTTTTTCTTGCATTGCGTGAAAGCGTTGGAAATCATCGGGTTAAGCTCTCTTTCTGCTATTTTTGTTCCCTGCCCATTTTCCGAGATATATATCTTTCGCATCTGAGAGATATATGTTTCGGGTGGCGAAAGACCGTCTTTCGCCACCCGAAACATGGTTTTTTGGGAGGTGAAACATATATGTTTCGCAACCGGCGAACTAATTTTGGCCTTGTCGAAAGCCAATTTTTGGTTAATGGATGTTAATTTTCGACTTTTTCAAGCCTTTTCCCGAAAAGTACGAATTGTTAACGCCGGCATACGTGAATTAACATTCTTTATGCAAGTTCCGCAAGTAATGAGGATTCTGTATAGAAACGGCCTGAACCATCGGTCACCGCCTATGGATAACGGCCTGAAGGGCCAGCGAGCACTCAGCCCGGGGCACCGCCCTGGGTCGGCCCACCATGTGAAATTGCGCCCCGCTCTTCGTACCCAGGGTGATACCCTGGGCTGAGTGCTCGCTGGCCCTTTAGGCCGTATTTGCACAACTTGCGAAACTTGAAATTCTTTATTGCTCCCCCAGGTGCCACGGATAGACACGGCGAGGGGCGGACAAAACACGGAATGTAGAGTCGCGCGGCTTACATATACCCAATCCAGCGGAGGATGTCGTTCAGGTTGGCGACGACCATGAGCAGGATGAGCAGGCCGAAGCCGACATACTCGGCGCGGATGAGGAATTTCTCACTGGGCTGGCGGCCGGTAATCATCTCGTAGATGAGGAACAGCACGTGCCCGCCGTCGAGCGCGGGGATGGGCAGGATGTTCATGAAGGCGAGGATGATGCTGAGGAAGGCGGTCATGAGCCAGAACAGGTGCCAGTCCCACGTCGGGGGGAAGAGGCTGCCGATGGTGCCGAAGCCCCCGAGGCTCTTCGCGCCGTCGGCGGTGAAGACGTATTTCAGGTCGCGCACATAGCCGCCCAGCACGTTCCAGCCGTATGCCATACCGGCGGGAAGGCTCTCAAAGAAACCATACGACCGGTGCTCGGGCGTGTAGAGCGAGGCGATGCTCTTCACATAGAAGCCCACCTGCAGGTCGTCGCCAAGCGTGGCGGTCTGCGTGATGCGGGCGGTGTCGCCGGCATGGGCGAAGGTGATGACGGCCTTACGCGCCGCCAGGCTGTCGGCATGGGTCTTAGCTGCGGCAAGCATGTCCTGCATGCGTCCGATCTCGTTGGTGAACTCGTTGTAGGAGTCTATATTTTTCCCGTTCAGGGCTATCAGCGAGTCGCCCGCGGCAAGTCCGATCTTCTGGGCGATGGAGCCTTCCATGATGCTGTCGATGCGTGCAGGGATGAACGGACGCACAAACTGCGGCGTGCTCTTGAGCATGTCGAGGTAGTTGATGTCACCGGGGAGCTTCACGGTCATCGGCTTGCCGTTGCGGATGATATTGGCCTCGTAGGCGGTCGAGAGGTCGCGATAGAGGTCGGCACCGAACTCCTTGAACTCGCCCTTTTCGGTTCCTACGAGGATGTCGCCGTCGTGGAAGCCGAGCGCCTTGGCCTCCTGGTTGAACTTCATACCGAGCGTCATGTCCTTCGGACGGATGAAGTCGTCGCCCCAGGTGAAGAGGCACATGGCATAGATGAACAGCGCGAGCAGGAAGTTCACGAGCACACCGCCAATCATGATGAGCAGCCGCTGCCAGGCGGGCTTGGCGCGGAATTCCCACTGCTGTACGGGCTGCTTCATCTGCTCGGTGTCGAACGACTCGTCGATCATGCCCGCAATCTTGCAGTAGCCGCCCAGCGGCAGCCAGCCCACGCCATATTGCGTGTCGCTCTTCTTGGGCTTCCACTTGAACAGGCTCCCGTCCCATTTCCAGATGCTGGGATCGAAGAACAGATAGAACTTCTCTACGCGAACGCCGAAAAGTTTTGAGAAAAAGAAATGTCCGCCCTCATGCAACAGCACGAGCAGCGAAATGGCCAGTACGAACTGGAGCAGTCTAATCAAAAATATTTCCATTTTATAGGAGTTAATTTTAGAAGTTAAAGAAGTTAAGTAGTTAAAGGAGTTAAGACGATAGTTTTTTACAACTGGTTCGCCGCATCCCTACAACACTAAACACTAAACACTAAACGCTAAACATTAAATAATAAACAAAACAACACATACGACCCTACAACCAGTGAGAACTTCAAGCCCAAAGCGTTGGAAATGAGCATAAATGTAGAGAGCTGCATATCGGTCTGGCCTTGTTCCAGAGCCGAGATGTATTCACGCTTCTTTCCGATGCGCTCGCCCAATTCCTTTTGGGTGATTTTCTGGCGTTTGCGCTCGTCACGGAGCAATTCGGCATAATACCAGGCCTCGGCCTTGGCCTCAAACTCCTTACGAGACGGTGAACCGACAGGACCGTACTTTTCTGTCAAACGATCGTCTATTTGGGGCAATTTAGCCCATTTTTCTTCACTAATTTTGATCATAAACTATCCTCCCATTCTTTTAATACTCGTTCTGCTTTTTTAATTTCTGCATGATATTGTTTTGAACTCTTTTCTACAAAGGAATTGAGCATTACCATTCGCTTACATTCTATGAAGCTTTTTGCATCAATGGCAAAGAGCACTGTTCTATACTGATTGTTCCCCAATGACACACGCATCTCATAGAACTCTGTTTTTTCCAAATGTTTGACGAATTTTGTACTAACGACATATTTGGTGAACATTATTTCAAATACATAGTCGTATTTTTCCCTTACTTTCTGGGGTAATCCTTGATAGTATTTTTCAAATTCTTTTGTATATGTCGCTTGTCTTATTCTATCTTTCATGGCGCGAAAGTAATATATTTATTCCATTCCGCCAAATATTTGGAAGAATTTTCTTACAAAATACTTGTTTTTTATAGTTTTTAAGGGGGGAATGAAACCTATTCTATCATCTCTTGTGCGATTTTGCGGGCTTCGCGGTCGGTCTGGAAGTATTCGTCGAGAGACGAGGGGTGGGGGATGAAGGCGGTGCGTTGCATGGTCGTCTCAATAATCTCGGCCATAGCCCTGAAGCTACATTGGTCACGGCGGAAGGCATCGTTGACCACCTCGTTGGCCGCGTTAAGGATGCACGGCATGTTGCCGCCTTGCCGCATGGCCTCGAATGCCAGACCGAGACAGCGGAACTTCTTGATGTCGGGCTCGAAGAACTCCAACGGCTGACGGAACAGGTCGAGGCGCTCGCCCTGTAGCGGCAGCCGGTCGGGATAAGTGAAGGCATATTGGATGGGCAGGTGCATGTCGGGCACGCCCAGCTGCGCCTTCACGCCGCCATCGACAAACTGCACTGCCGAATGTACGATGCTCTGCGGATGGATCAATACCTGTATCTTCTCAACGGGAACACCAAAGAGCCACTTGGCCTCTATCACCTCGAAACCCTTGTTCATCAGTGTCGCCGAGTCGATGGTTATCTTTGCGCCCATGTCCCATGTGGGATGGCGGAGCGCATCGGCAGCCGTCACGTTGTCGAGCTCGGCATCAGACATCTTACGGAACGGACCGCCCGAACAGGTGAGCAGTATCTTCTCAATCTCGTTGTCGCCCTCGCCGACGATGGACTGGAAGATGGCGGAGTGCTCGCTATCGACGGGCAGGATGGGAACACGATGTTCCTGAGCCAACTGACAGATGAGTTCGCCTGCCACCACAAGAGTCTCTTTGTTCGCCAGACAAATCTTCTTTCGCGCCTTGATGGCGTGAACGGTCGGCGACAAACCCGAGAAACCGACCATCGCCGTGAGTACCATGTCGATGGGGGCGGCCTCGACAATCTGGTCGAGTGCGTCACTGCCGGCATAGATCTTGATGTCGGGAAGGTCGGCAAGTGCCTCGCAGAGCGGTTTGTAGTATTGCTCGTCGGCTATCACGACAGCGGCAGGGCGGAACTGTCGCGCCTGTTCGGCCAGCAGTTCCCACCGGCGGTTGGCTGTCAGCGCATAGACCTCGAAGCGGTCGCTGTGCTGCGCAATCACGTCGAGTGCCTGTGTGCCGATAGAGCCTGTTGAGCCGAGAATACAGATTTGCTGTTTCATAATTCCAATAATCCTTCTGGCAGGTGTATGGTAATGATGCGTCTGGCGACATCGACCTTCTCAATGAGCTCGTCAGGAGCTGGTATCAGTACGTTGCCGCCATCGGGAGTGTTGACTTGAAAAAGGGTGTTGAGGGTGGAGTCGTCAACCGACTGGATTGTCCCGACGGTCGTGCCGGTCTGTGCATCGACGAGCATGAACCCCGTGAGCTGTGCCCATGAACTGATACTATCACCTTCGTCGTCGGTCATCGCACGCAGGAAATACACCTCGCAATGCGTCAGTCGGCGGGCTTCCCCGGTCGTGTTGATGTCGCAAAACTTCACCAGGGCAGTCTCATCACTGCGGAAACGATACTCCTCCATGTAGAACGGCACAAGGATGCCGTCAATGTCGAGCACGAGGAAGTCGGCCTCTACACGGTCAAAGACATCGTCGGTGAAGTGAAACGTCACCTCACCCTTTACGCCGTGCGGCTTGCCGATACGGCCTATCCGATAGACTTCTTCCTTTCGTATCATTTTTCGCGTGTAATCTTTGCGCCAAGGGCATTGAGCCGGTGCTCAATGTCTTCGTAGCCTCGGTCAATCTGGGCGATATTGGCTATGCGGCTGATGCCGTTTGCCGACAATGCGGCGATGAGCAGGGCGATGCCAGCGCGGATGTCAGGACTTGTCATTCGCCCTGCACGCAGTTTTTTCTTTCTGTCCTGTCCGACGACGACGGCCCTATGCGGGTCGCAGAGGATGATCTGTGCTCCCATGTCGATGAGCTTATCAACAAAGAACAGACGGCTCTCAAACATCTTCTGATGGATGAGCACCGACCCTCGGGCCTGTGTGGCCACGACGAGCAGCACCGAGAGCAGGTCGGGCGTGAGCCCGGGCCAGGGTGCGTCGGCCAGGGTCATGATGGTGCCGTCGATGAATGACTCTACGGCATAGTGTGGCTGACGTGGAATATAGAGGTCGTCGCCCTCCTCCTTTATCTTGATGCCCAGCCGGCGGAAAGCGTCGGGTATCGGGCCGAGATGTCGCAGTGCCACGTTCTTGATGCGGATGCCGTCGCCAATCATTGCCGCCATGCCGATGAACGAGCCTACCTCAATCATGTCGGGCAACACGCGGTGACTGGCTCCGTGCAGCGATTTCACACCGACGATGGTCAGCAGGTTCGAGGCAATGCCGGAGATTTGCGCGCCCATCTGGTTGAGCAGATGGCAGAGCTGTTGCACGTAAGGCTCGCAGGCGGCGTTGTAGATGGTCGTCGTGCCTTCGGCCAGCACAGCAGCCATGACGACGTTGGCGGTTCCCGTTACCGAAGCCTCGTCGAGCAGGATATAGCTGCCCTTGAGTCGTTTGGCCTGAATCTGATAGACGTTGCGCTCCTCCTCGTGAACGAAATTCGCCCCGAGCTGTTTGAAACCGAGGAAATGAGTATCCAGTCGCCGCCGTCCTATCTTGTCGCCGCCGGGTTTGGCAATGGTAGCCTTTCCAAAGCGACCGAGCAATGGTCCGAACATCAGTACCGACCCGCGCAGCGAGGAGCATTTCCTCACGAATTCGAGACTGTCGAGATAGGTTAGGTTGAGCTCATCGGCTTGAAAGGTGTAGTCGTTGCGGCTGTGGCGCGTCACCTTTACGCCGATGTCGCGCAGCAGCCGGATGAGGTTGTTCACGTCCAAGATGTCGGGCACATTCTCTATGCGTACGGGCTCACTGGTGAGCAACGTGGCGCAGATGACCTCCAGTGCCTCGTTCTTCGCGCCCTGCGGTGTTATCTCTCCGCTGAGCAGATGGCCGCCCTCGATAACAAATGATTCCATAGTCACTAAACACTAAACCTATTTTCTCTTGCGTCTGCCTTCCCGTCCTGCTTTCCGCTCGAAGCGGAAAGAGTCGAGGTCGAGTTGTACCTTGCCGTCGGTATAGCGCGCCAGATCGTCGGCCACTTTCTCGTTGTCAACGGAGCCGTGTCCCCACTGTGCCAGATTGCGTTTCATCTGATTGGCTGTAACGCGGATGAGCTCATTGCGCTCGGAACCGTCGGGCATGGTCTTCAGCTTCTCGAAGATCTCAAACATCATGCTTCCGTAGTGGCGCACGGGAATATCCTTCATCGGGTAGGGCATCGGATCGGGCTTCTTGGCGATTTTCACGGCTTCCGTCACGTCGTAGGGATAATCGATGTCGAGACGAAACCCGCTCATCAGTGCCAGATGGTCCCATAGCTTTTGCTCAAAGCGTTCGTTGTCTCCGTTCTGGGGCACCATGCGTCGCATAATCTCGATGATGGTCTCGGCGCAACGCTGCCGCTCCGCACGGTCAGGGATGTTCACGGCATGGCTCACCATGCTCTGAATCTCTCTTCCATATTCGGGAAGCACCAGATGCTCCCGCTGAGTGTTGTAATCAAGTCCTTCTATATTCATATTTAGTTGACTGTTATAGTTTTCTTATAAAAGTTTTCTCGGTGTTTTGGCCACGAAGTCTTTGAGGTAGAAGGGCGTGTAGTAGGCCACGTCCTCAGTCTGCCCGTTGTATAGCCTTCGCTCTGCCAGGGGCATCATCCATTTGGCCAAAGGCTCTATGCCGTCGATGAAGCAGGCATTGGGATGCGTGATGACCGCCTTGCATTTTTCCGCTCCGTTGCCGAAGAAACACACTTTCCCTTTCTCGAGCCAGGGCAGGTAGGTGTCGGCCTCCACCACGTCGGCCTGCACCTCGCGCACGGGTTTCAGTGACCGGTCGTAGATGGCGGCATAGACCTCCATGCGTCGTGCGTCGAGCATCGGACAGAGCAGCGCGCCCTCCTCAACCCGTTCGCCGAGCAGCAACGGAACAGCCATCAGTTCGAGCGTGGGGACGGCAATGATTGGGATGCCGCGCCCGTAGCAGATGCCCTTAGCCATCGACACCCCGATGCGCAGACCCGTATAAGACCCGGGGCCTCCACTCACGCCGACGGCATCGAGCGGCAGCAGCTTGCTGTCGATAAACGACAGGGCCTCGTCAACGAATATGCCGAGCTGCACGGCATGGTTGGGACCGTCGCGGTCGATGCGCTCAAACACGCAATCGCCGTTCGAGCTCACGGCCACCGAGCATACTGCCGTGCTTGTCTCTATGTGTAAAATCGTCGCCATTCCAGAAGAGCTATTGGCTTCGCTTTCGCCCAATCAAAATGCAAAAGTACAAAATAATTCATAATTCATAATTTTTAGAAAAGAAAATTTCTCAACAACACGTCATAATTCATAATTTTTTGTACTTTTGCACAAAATTTTTAACCAAACAACACAATGATACAGTCGATGACAGGTTACGGCAAGGCTGTCGCAACCTATGGGGAAAAGAAAATCCACGTTGAGATAAAGTCGCTCAACAGCAAGACGCTCGACCTCTCCACACGTATAGCACCGCTCTATCGCGAGAAGGAGATGGAGATTCGCCAGATGCTCACCGATGCGCTTATTCGCGGCAAGGTTGATTTCTGCATATGGATAGAGTATGAGGCCGGACTGAAGGCCACACCCATTAACACAGTGCTCGTGGCCGACTACTGCCGCCAGTTGAGGGCTATTGCCGAGGCCAACGGGCTGCCCATGCCGCAAGACTGGTTTGCCACGCTCGTCCGTATGCCCGACGTGCTCACCAAGACCGAGGTCGAGGAGCTCGACGAGGGAGAGTGGCTCGCCGCCCGCCAGGCCATAAAAGAGGCCACGGACAATCTGGTGGCGTTCCGCACGCAGGAGGGAGCCGCGCTTGAAAAGAAATTCACCGAGAAGATTGACAACATTGCCGCGTTGCTTGCAGGTATCGAGACGCATGAGAAGTCGCGCGTAGAGAAAATCCGTACCCGTATCGTAGAGGGTCTCAAGGCCATCCCCGAGGCCGAGTACGACAAGAACCGCCTTGAGCAGGAACTCATCTATTACATCGAGAAGCTCGATATCAGCGAAGAGAAGCAGCGGCTCACCAACCACCTCAAATATTTCCGCGAGACCATGGCCGAGCCTGCCGGACAGGGCAAGAAACTCGGGTTCATCGCTCAGGAGATGGGACGCGAGATCAATACCACCGGCTCGAAGAGTAATCATGCCGAGATGCAGAACATCGTGGTCAGGATGAAAGACGAGCTGGAACAAATCAAAGAACAAGTCCTCAACGCATTATGAGAAAAGTAATCATCGTCTCGGCACCGTCGGGCAGCGGCAAATCGACCATCGTCAACTGGCTCATGCAGGAGCATCCCGAGTTGCGCCTTGCGTTTTCCATCAGCTGCACCAGCCGTCCGCCACGCGGCACCGAGCAGAACGGGGTGGAGTATTTTTTTCTCACGGCTGAGGAGTTCCGCGAGAAAATCGAGGCCGGCGAGTTTCTTGAATACGAGGAAGTGTATCGAGACCGCTACTACGGCACGCTGAAGCGGCAGGTGGAGCGGCAGCTCGCCAAAGGGCAGAACGTGGTGTTCGACGTCGATGTGAAGGGCGGTGTCAGCATCAAGCGATACTATGGCGACCGCGCCCTCAGCCTGTTCATCCAGCCTCCGTCGATCGAGGAGCTGCGCCGCCGGTTGGAGACGCGGGGCACCGACACGCCCGAGGCCATTGCCGACCGTGTGGCCAAGGCCGAGTATGAGCTGACATTTGCCTCGCAGTTCGACCACGTCATCGTCAACGACGACCTCGACACCGCCAAGCAGGAAACGCTGCGCGTGGTGAGCGAATTTCTCTTAGCCCCCTAAAAATAGGAGGGTGGAGTCTTAACAATGAAAATGACCATCGGTATTTTTGGCGGATCGTTCAACCCCATCCACTGGGGACATATCCGGTTGGCGCGGCAGATAGTCGGGGTTGCCGAGCTCGACGAGGTGTGGCTGATGGTCTCGCCGCAGAATCCGCTGAAGCGTGATGTGAACCTGTTGGACGAGCAGCTGCGCCTTCAGATGGCCCGCAAGGCCCTCGAGAACGAGCCCCGCATCGAAGCGTCCGACTTCGAGTTCCACCTGCCCCGGCCTTCCTATACGTGGAACACGCTTCAGGCACTCAACGAGGCCTATCCCTCCATCCGCTTCTCCCTCATCATCGGAGCTGACAACTGGCAGCTTTTCCCCCGGTGGTATCGTGCCGACGACATCATCAGCCGCTATCCCGTCATCGTCTATCCCCGTAAAGGCTCGCCCATTGACGAGTCTGCCCTGCCATCCTCCGTGCGTCTTGTCAAGACGCGGCTCTATAATGTCAGCAGTACTGAAATTCGTCGCCGTGTCCGAGAGGGGCAGTCCCTCAACCGCCTTGTGCCCCGGGCCATTCAACCCCTTGTGGAGCAATACTACCGTTGACCAGTTTTTAACACTTTTAAGTTAATTTGCCAAGCTCTTTTTCCGATGAAAAAGGGAAAATGCTCATGCGCACACCGTTTTCCGGGAAAAATCCGCTTTTTTAGCCGTTTTTGCCAACTCGTTGATTATAAGACTTATAAGTCTTATAGACCTTATAGCTTCTAATTAGACCTTTTGCGAAACATACATGTCTCGCTCCCGAAAGATATATGTTTTGGGTTCCGAAAGACCGTCTTTTGGAGTCTGAAAGACCGTCTTTTGGAAGTGAGACATATATGTTTGGGAAAGGATGAGAGATGAAAGATGAGGGATGAGGGTGTAAAGTAGGAGTGAAAGGGAGGAAAAACGGTGTTTTCCCGGTTTTTCAGCGTAAAAAAGCGGACGGCGGTTTTAACATTTCGCCCGTTTTTAGTTCACGAAATGAACACAATTAAAAAAATATGGCCGAAGAACGATGAACTATGGGCTTTTTTTGTTATTTTTGCGGTCGGAATGATGGACAATAAAACAAAATCATGGCATTATTGGCTGCTGACGGGGTGTGTGCTGGTGCTGGCCGCGCTCTGCATACTCAGTATCGTCAAGGCCTTTTGAGGATAGGGGAGAGAAGAGCGGAGAGAGAATAGGAAATAACTATCGTCCGTTAACTCCTAAAAATGAAAATCTGAACAATGAAAGACAGTTTGTTTATACGCCTGGGGCAGGCATCGATTGATTTCGCATGGAAGGCAGCCGGACAGGACGAGGTGAAGTATGTTCCCTACGAGTTGAAAGGCGGTCTCTCACCGGCAGCCCATCTGCGCGAGGCATTGAGGACATCAGTCCCCAGCCACGAATTTGGGACGGTGCTGGTGATGGTCAGCTCGCCCACGATGCTCGTACCCGTCGATGAGTTCGTCGAGGACGAGGCCGACATGCTCTATCACCACGTCTTTCCTGCCACCGACAATCGGCAGCAGGTCGGACACAGCGTGGTGCCGATGCTCGACGTGGTGGCCTTGTTTGCTATCGACAATGACGTGCACCGCGTGGTTTCCGGCACGTTCGCCGAGGCGAGGTTCCTGCCCATGGCGCAACCCTTGTGGGAATACTTGTCGCATCACGCGCCTCAACAGTTTAACGTGTGTTTCATCGACGGGGTCATGCATGTGTTCTCGGTGCGGAACAACCGTTTCCGCTTCTGCAACAGCTTTGAGGTGAACAGCGCCGACGATGCGGCCTATCTCTCGCTGAATGCCTGGACGCAGCTGGGCATGGATGCCGAGCACGATGTTTTCTGCGTCGTGGGGCAGTCGCCAGGCGACGGGCGTTTTGAGCAGACCATCCGCCGCTATGTGAGGAAGGTCTATGTGCGGCAACTGGCCGGTGAGCTGGGACTGCCGGAGCCGTTGAGCGCAATGCCCGTTGACATGCAGGCAATCGTCTCGGCCTATGGCCTGACGAAAAGCGAAACATGAATATAGGAGGTCGCGTGTCTCACGCGACAGATAATTATGCATTATGAATTATAATGAGAATCGTTACAGGCATCTATAAAGGTCGGCATTTCGATGTTCCGCGCTCGTTCAAGGCGCGACCCACGACCGACTTCGCGAAGGAGAACATCTTTAATGTGCTTCGCGGATACCTCGACTTTGAAGGCATCGAGGCCCTCGACCTGTTCGCCGGTACGGGCAGCATATCGTTGGAACTGCTCTCGCGCGGCTGTGGCCGCGTGGTGAGCGTGGAGGCCGACCGCGACCATGCACGCTTCATCGACCAGTGCATGAGGAAAATCGGCACTGACAAGAATGTGCTGATACGCGGCGATGTGTTTAAGTTTCTCAAGCATTGCTCTCAGCAGTTCCAATTCATCTTTGCCGACCCGCCATACGCCCTGCCGCAGTTGCAGACCATTCCCGACCTCATCTTTCAACAAAATCTGCTTGCCGACGGAGGCATCCTCGTCTTCGAGCACGGCAAGGACAACGACTTCTCCAGCCATCCGCACTTTCAGGAAAAACGTGTCTATGGCAGCGTGAACTTCTCGATATTCAAGGCCTACCCCCAACCCCCATCCCGAGGCCCCCTCCGGCTCCCCCTGGGGGGAGGGTTCGCCCCCCCGTTGCCTTCCCCCAAGGGAGGGGAGTGTTGACTCCTGACATCATTCACAATCGTATAAAGATATGAAAAAACCATTCAGACTATCCATGAAACAGACTGTCATCATGATTGTGGCAGCAGTCATGCTCACAGGGCTTAATGCCTGTGTAGTTGTTCAGAAAACCGTACAGTATCCCGAGGCAAAAGCCACGCTCAACACCGAGCAGCCCAAGCCCGTGAAGATGATTCTCGACTCCGACTTCGGCAGTTCCACCGACGACCTCTTCGCCCTGATGATGCTTAACCATTATATCGACGAGGGACGAGTTGACCTGAAAGGTATTGTCGTTGACCGTGAGGGCGAGAAGAATGCCGGTGTTGTCGATATCTTCAACACCTACTACGGCCATCCCGACATCCCCGTCGGCATCGAGCGCAACGGCGTGAAGAACCCGCGCTGCTTCATTCCTTACAACGGCATCTGCGACCTGACCGACGCACAGGGCAACCCGCTGTTCAAACGCTCGCTCAACTGGAGCACGCTGCCCGATGGCTATAAGCTCTATCGCCGATTGCTCAGTCAGGCCGAGGACAAGTCTATCGTGGTGGTCGCCATCGGCTTTGCCACAACACTCTCGCAACTGTTCGAGTCGCAGGCTGACGAGTACTCGCCCCTGAACGGTGCCGACCTGTTCGGCAAGAAGGTGAAGGCCGTCTATATCCAGTCGGGCCGTTTCGAGGCTGGCGACAGTCTCTGCGGCTACAACATGCGTGCGGCATCGCGCCAGTCGGCCGTCTTCTACGACAAACTGCCGAAAGATGTCGATCTCATCATGTCGCCCAGTAACATCGGCGACGGCATGGACTATGTTCCTGCCGACGTGCTGTCCGACCTCTCCTGCACCGAGCTGAACCCCATCAAGGCCGTCTATACCAACTACACCTGCGACACCGGCCAGCGCATGTGGGACACCAACTGCCTCGTGAACGCCGTGCTGGGCGACGGTGAGTATCATCTCTCGCCGCGCGGATGGGTGACGTTTGTCGATAAGGGTGAGGATTCGCAGATGCTCTTCCAGCCTGCCGCCAATGGCAATGCCCGCTACCAGCAGCCCGGCGACTCCTATTTCAATGCCGAGAAACTCATGGACATCCGCCGTCATAACCGCATCAACAACCACCCGGCGGCCTATTCCATCGAGGCACCGCAACCGCAGATTGTCGGCGAGGAGGCTGCCGCATGGGTGCGTCCGCGCCTTACACAGCTCGTGGATAAGTATCTCGGCTCGGCTGGAAACAAGCTCGACCCCGACGATGTGCGCAGCCTGTTCCGGCCCTTGGGCTATACCGGCCCTAACTGGACCGACTACCGCGAGGCCGAGCGGATTGTTGTCGATGCCGTGTTTGACAAGATGGTGGGGAAAGCCCTGCGTGCAGGCAAGAAAGACCTTGTCATCGTCACCGGCCCGCCAGCCTGCGGAAAGAGCACAGCCGTCCGCCAGCTCAACATGAAGAAGGCCGGCCTCATCTACGATGCCATGCTCAACGAGCCCGGACAACTGGAGCAGGTTGTCGCCCGCGCAAAACAGGCAGGCATGGAGAACGTGAAGATCGTCATGGTCTATAACGACATTCTCACCTGCTACAAGAACGCCATCAGCAAAGGAAAACAGACGTGGCGGTTCTATGGTGTCGATTACCTCGTCAACAACTTCCGTGCCAGTGCTGGAAAAGTGGAACAGCTGACTAAGAAATTCCCCGACGTGGAGATTATCCCCATCAACATGGCAGGCAACTCAGGCGTGAACATCGTGAGCGTTGCCGACATGCAGAACTGGAGCTACGACGTGACCGACGACGAGGTCAATGCACTCTTCACCGCCCTCTTGGACGAGATCAACAGCGGCGACCTCGACGGCGGCTCGGTCAAGGCTTCCGTCGGCGACATCTTCTCCATTGCCAACCTCAGCCCGGCAAACAAAGCTCTCGCAGAGACTATCAAGCAACGTGTCCGCGAAATCGTAAGGAACTAAGAGCCTCCCTTGTCTTTCTCGCGGATCTCCACGCGGCGGATTTTGCCGCTGATGGTCTTCGGCAGCTCATCGACAAACTCGATGATGCGCGGATACTTATACGGTGCCGTCACGTGCTTCACGTGGTTTTGCAGCTCCTTGATTAGCTCCTCGCCGGCACGGTGTTTCCACTCCTTGCCGAGCACCACCGTCGCCTTGACCACCATGCCGCGGATGTCGTCGGGCACGCCGGTGATGGCACACTCCACGACAGCCGGGTGGGTCATCAGTGCCGACTCCACCTCGAACGGGCCGATACGGTAGCCGCTTGACTTGATGACATCGTCGATGCGACCCTCAAACCAGTAGTAGCCGTCCTCGTCGCGCCAGGCCACGTCGCCCGTGTGGTAGAGTCCGTCGTGCCAGGCTTCGCGGGTCAGTTCCTCGTCGCGATAGTATTCCTTGAACAAGCCCAGAGGAAGCCCCCCTTTCTTCCCCCGAGGGGGACATGCCGATGAGACTCCTCCCCTTGGAGAGGCAGGGGAGGGGGCTTTTATCACAATCTCGCCCTTCTCGCCGTCTTCGCAACGGGTGCCGTCGGGTTTGATCAGGTCGATGTCGTATTGGGCGTTGGGCATGCCCATTGAGCCCGGCTTCGGCTTCATCCAGGGCATCGTGCCGAGCGTCATCGTGGTCTCGGTCTGTCCGAATCCCTCCATCATCTGTATGCCTGTCTTCTCCTTGAACTTGTCGAACACGGCGGGGTTCAATGCCTCGCCTGCGGTGGTGCAGTAGCGAAGCGAGGAGAGATCGTACCTCGACAGGTCCTCGCGTATCATGAAGCGGTAGATGGTCGGCGGCGCGCATAACGACGTCACCTTGTATTTCTCAATCTGCCGCAGCAACGTGTCGGCATTGAACTTCTCGTGGTCGAAGACAAAGACCGTCGCGCCGGCAAACCACTGGCCGTAGAATTTTCCCCATACGGCCTTTCCCCATCCCGTGTCAGCCACGGTGAGGTGGATGCTGTCAGGTTGCAGATTGTGCCAGAACACGCCTGTGGTCAGGTGCCCCATCGCATAGAGGAAGTCGTGAGCCACCATCTTCGGCTCACCGCTCGTGCCGCTGGTGAAATACATCAGCATCGTGTCGTCGTTGTCGTTGACATGGGCAGGGCGCACAAAGGCAGGTGCCGAGCCGATCTCCTTGTGCCAGTCGTGGAAAAGACCCACCCCCTGCCCCTCCCTATGAGGGAGGGGAGTGGTAACCTCTTCTGCTTCATTTCCGTCTTGAGCGTATATACTCCCCTCTCCCCTTGGAGGAAGGCAACGGGGGGGCGAGCTCTGCTCGGGATGGGGGGCGGGGGTGAGGCTGATGACCGTCTTTACCGTCGGGCTCTCGGGCAGGGCGGCTTCAATCTGACTCACCACATAAGGCTCATCCACGCAGATGATGGCTTTCACCGATGCCCGCTGATTGCGATAGACGATATCCTTCTTCGTCAGCATGTGCGTGGCGGGGATGACGACGGCCCCCAGCTTGTGCAGGGCTAGCATCGAGATCCACCACTCGTAGCGGCGTTTCAGGATGAGCATCACCATGTCGCCCTTGCCGATGCCAAGCGACTGCAGGTAGGCTGCCGCCTGGTCGCTCTCGCGCTTCAGGTCGGCGAAGGTGGCGCGAATCTCCACGCCCTCGTCATTGGTCCACAACAGCGCCAGTTTGTCGGGCTGCTCCTCAGCCCACACGTCCATCACGTCGTAGGCAAAATTGAAATTCTCGGGTACGATAAACTCCAGGTTTTTATTGTAATCCTCCACAGAAGTGAAAGAAGTCTGCTTGAGAAATCTGCCCAGCAGACCCTCCCCCTGCCGTAGGCTTCCCCCTCGCCCTTTGGAGAGGGGGGTAGGGGGTGAGGCTTGGTTTTGTTTTGAGTTTGTCTCTATAGTCATAATTGTTTTTCTATTCTTGATTGTAACTCCTCCCCTCCCTGCCGTAGGCTTCCCCCTCGCCCTTTGGAGAGGGGGGTAGGGGGTGAGGCTTGGGGTGGGTCTCCTATTCCACCGTGAATGCCAGAAACCTCACCGCCTTGTCGCCCAGCGCCTTCATGCCATGCGGCTTCGTCGAGTCGAAATAAATAGAGTCGCCCTCATCCAGCGTGATGGTCTTGCCGGCGATGTAGAGCTCCATCGAGCCCTCAAGCACCATGTTGAACTCCTGCCCCGGGTGCGTGTTCTTATAAAACTTCGTGGCCTCGGGCTTCGGCTCGACGGTCACGATGAACACGTCGGCCTTATGTCCCACAAAACCGCTCACCAGACTTTGATACTTATACGCCTTCGTGCGCTCCACGCTCAGTCCCTGACCTTTGCGCGTCACGCTGTACGAACGCATGTGCGGCATCTCGGCAAACATCAGCTCCTCGGCATTCACACCATACTTCCGCGCAATCTTCATCAGGTTCGAGATAGTGATATCCACCTCACCCTTCTCAATCCTCTCATATTTCTCCAGCGCGATGCCGCAAACGTCGGCCACCTCCTGTGCACTCAGGTCGAGCGCATCGCGCAGCCCGCGCAACCGCTCACCAATCTGTCTCAGTTGTTCGTCCATATTCTCTTTTTACGCTTAAGTCTTTCTTTTTTCCGCCTGCAAAGTTATGAATAAACGAGCAAAGAACCAAATAAATATGAATTTAACTTAAGTTTCGAACACTCTTTTATCACCGCAGATTACATAGCAGGAACAGACTTTTGCCAATACCGTGAATAAAAATACGTGCTTGTAAAAAATGTTAACGCATGGGGTGAAACATATACGTCTCGCTTCGTGAAGTGTTAAATGGCAAATTTCGTTTTAACATTTCAAAAATCGCCCCTATCGTCCCTTTCACTCCCCCTTGACTTCCCTTTCACTTCCCCTTTTCTTCCAAACATATATCTTTCACCTTCCGAAAGACCGTCTTTTACCACCCGAAAGACGGTCTTTTGCATCCCGAAAGACGGTCTTTCAGCGCCGAAACATATATCTTTCGCAAAATAAAAAGCATCCCTTTCGCCTGTAGGGACGTGGCATGCCGCGTTAAACCAATGAAAATCAGCATGTTGCAAAAACCTCCCCACAATCGCTTTTCTCGACCACGACGGAGCATTACCCCACCCGTCCCATTTCGAGCGATTGTGCGTGTTAAAATCCTCACCGCCTAACCACCCGATTTTAACAATTCTGACTTTTCTCTTAGGCTGATCAGGTATTATCGGTTTCCTTTTGCCCTGTTATGGGTCTTGCACAGCATCTGGCAGTTGTCGATGTCTGTGCTGCCGCCTTTGCTCCAAGCCGTCACATGGTCAGCATCCATTTCAGAGAACTTGTAAATCTTTGTGCGGACATTGTCGTGTCCTTTGGCGCACTCAGGACAGTTGGAGATGCCTTGTGCCTGTGCCTCGTTGGTCTGACGGGCATACACCGTTTTTTTCACGCTGTCCTCAAATATACGAATGTTCAACAGATTCTGGTTGATTTCTCCACCGAGCAGATATTCAAAAATGCCTCGCTTGTTGGTCACATACTCATCGGCATAAAGTTCGTTCACTCGCTGCTGCAATTTAGCCGGGTTATAAGAGTTGGCATGATATTGCTCATAGAAGGCACCCCACTCCAACCCCCGCATCTCGTCTTTTGTCTCTCCGAAGAGCGTCTTTGCCCATTCTATCACAGTGTCGAAATAAGTCTTGAGCTCTTCAATATTACTATCCTTCCGGTGTCGGCTCATGTACCCGCCGATATTGTCCTCACCTTTCGCCACCCATGCCAGTGCAGTATGCAGGATGTCCTGACGGTTGGCGCTGCCTTTGATGTAGCAACTCCACTTTTGTAGTTGAGGACTACGCGAGTTGCTGAAAATAGCTTTAGCTTCAGTGACAAAAGGTCCGCTGTATGTGGCGTTGAGCAGTTCCTGCTTGTTCAGAGGTACACCGGCAATGTTAATCGTCTCAAACCATTCTTTGATTTCCTTCTCCGGGCCGTTGCAGATGTAGATGAGCAATCTGTAGAAGAGAATCTTTTCCTGGTCCTCGTCAGTCAGACCAGTGAAATATTGTTCCATTCCGAACTTATCCTTGATGGCAAACTTCTCCGTGACGAATCGGCCAATACTTGTGATGCGCTGCTGACCATCGAGAATTTCGTACTTACCGGGTTCAGGCTCATTGAAATAGATAAGTCCAATGGGATAGCCCTTCAACATGCTGTCAATCACAGCAACTTCTTTCTTGCCATCGTTCTCGGCATAAAGGTAGTTACGCTGGTATTCCGGCTGGATAGTAAGCTTGCCCGACCATCCAAACAAACCTTTGCCTTCCAACTGATTGTAAACAAAACCCTCACATATTTCCTTGACCGTCAGGTCGGTTAGTAACGTCGTTTGCATAGTTATTGTTTTTTGCGGATTAATATTCTTGCGTAACTTATTTTTGGAGTGCCGCCTACTATGAGAACAAGATTTCTCATGTTAGCTGTCATGTGCCCAGTTCCACCTGCGTTTTTGTATTTCTTTATCCATTCTTCTCCTATAGGCTTAATTCCCATTTCTTCAGAGAAGTCTGTTGAATCAACACCTACTATCTCAAATTGTTCGGGGCAATATTTATCAAGAAAAGAACGAGGAACTCCCATCAGACCATCATAATCAGAAGGAATGGCATCATAGAAAGGAACCTCAATAGCATTAAAGTTCTCATATTTTACATATTTTTTTCCTTTTACCTCTTTGTGCTTGGAGTATATTATGTTATCTTCCATTGTCATAAGAGGAAGAGGCTCATGTCTTCGCCCATGATCTATATTAGTATACCATCTTACACCGTTAACCCTCCATAAAAAATGACCATCTTGGAAAAAAGCATTCTTCTGACTTGACATTTTTGATGGGTCATAATGATTAGCATCTGCAATGAAGAATGCCGCTCCCCCATTGAAATAGGAACTGCCCAGCCAAACCTCGCCATTCTTGATGTATGGGAAAATCTCTTTATACGACACCGCATTGATATTTCCTATGATGACAAATTGTTTTCCTGCTTCCATTATCCAAGTGAAGAACTCTCTGAATAGTGAGAAAGGCGGATTGGTAATAATGATGTCGGCCTCGTTGCGCAGAGCCTTTACCTCATCGCTGCGAAAATCGCCATCACCTTCAAGATACGACCATTGCAAATCGTTGATGTTGAAACGACCGTCGCCATTTATATCTTCATCAAGAATAAAAATCTTTCCATGTGTTCGGCTTTTGTCAGCATCATAATACGGGCTTTCAGTCTCGAAAAGTGTAGGTTGCCAGTCCTTTATTCGTTTTGACTCTACAGCATAACTCGTAGAGATGAGTTTTTTCAGCCCAAACGATTCAAAGTTCTGAGCAAAGAATTTAGTAAAATTGCTCCACTCCGGGTCGTCACATGGTAGCAGGATAGTCTTTCCACGAAAGACATCAGGGTTGTACTCCAGATAGGCGTTCATCTCCTTCTGAATGTCAGCATACTGCGTATAGAATTCGTCGTTCTTTGCCGTCTTGGCGTTTGCTAAGTTAGTATTTGCCATATACGATTGATAGTTTGAGTCCACCAGCATCGACTATCAATCGCTGACGCACAAAGAAAGCGTGATGCTCCTTATGCGTTAAGCTTGGGGCATGCCCAGGAATTGGAACCCCATCCTCATCTTATAAGAGTACACCACGCCTGTTGGCGTGAATGCATAGCTTTATCGATGAGGAATGGAGATGCCTTTACCCGACACCCCACATCTCTATTACTTCTGAGCGTATCTTATTCCAAACTGTTTCCTGGGCATTTTGGCTTAACGCGAAATAATAGCTAATGCTTCTTCGTTAGTCCGGATTTCTCCCCGAACCGACGGCAAAGATACAAAAATAAAATGTAATAGTGCTTCTTTGAGCGAAAAAACTTCAAAAAACCGGGTTGCTCAAAGAAAACTACCGCAACTGCGGTGCAAAGATATAAATCATAGACAAAGGCTTCCCGCCCTGTAAATTCATGGGCGGGTCTGGCCTTTGCCGTTGATGAGCCATTTGTAGGTGGTGAGCTCCTCGAGTCCCATCGGACCGCGGGGGCCGAGCTTCTGGGTGGAGATGCCGATCTCGGCACCGAGTCCGAACTGTGCACCGTCGGTGAACGAGGTGGGCGCGTTCCAATAGACACATGCCGCATCGACGCATTGCTGGAACCGTCGGGCGGTGTCGGCATTCTGAGTGATGATGCTCTCGCTGTGCTTTGAGCTATACGTGGCGATGTGCGCCAAGGCCTCGTCGGTGTTGTTGGCTGTGCGGACCGCCATCTTGTAGTCCATGAACTCCGTGCCGAAGCTGTCGTCACTGGCATGAAGCAATAGTGTGTCGGGGTATTTGCCTTGCAGTATGTCGAATGCGGGGGCGTCGGCGTACAGGACGACGCTGTGCTGTTCAAGCGGACTGACCAGGGCGGGCAGGTCGGACAGACGGGTCTTGTGGATGATGAGGCAGTCGAGGGCATTACAGACCGATACGCGGCGTGTCTTGGCGTTGCAGACAATGGCCTGACCCATGGCGAGGTCGCCGTCTTTGTCGAAATAGGTATGCACCACGCCTGCACCGGTCTCGATGACGGGGATGCGGGCGGTGTCGCGCACAAACTCGATGAGCCGTTTGCCGCCACGCGGAATGCAGAGATCCACATAATCGACGGCATTAAGCAGTTCGGCTGTGGCCTCGTGGGTGGCGGGGAGAAGGGCGACGCAGCCAGGGGCGATGTTGAAACGCTCCAGCACCTCGTGGATGAGGGCAACACCCTCGCGGTTGGAACACTCGGCATCGCGTCCGCCTTTGAGGATGCAGGCGTTACCGCTCTTGAAACAGAGGGAGAACACATCGAAGGTGACATTGGGACGGGCCTCGTAGATAATGCCGACGACTCCGAACGGCACGGACACGCGGCACAGACGCAGGCCGTTGGGCAATGTCCGTTCCTTTGTCACAAAGTCCAACGGCGAGGGCAGCTTCACCACATTGCGCATATCGGCGGCAATACCTTCGAGCCGTTCGGACGTGAGCAGCAGCCGGTCGTAAAGTGGGTTGGTCTTCTCCATCCGCCTCACATCCTCGGCATTTGCCGCGAGCAGCCGGTCCTTGTTTGCCACAATCGCGTCGGCCACAGCCAGCAGCACCTCGTTGCGCTGCGCATCGGTCATCAGGGCCAAGCTGCTGCTGGCCGATTTCACTTGCTGAAAAATCTTTTCTGTTGTCATGGTTTGAATGCTGTGTGGGGTACTTCGTCGGGGTTTTGCAGCAGAAGGGGCAGAATGTCGGGGCGGGTGCCGTTGGCGATGATGACACGGATGCCCTCGGCGCTGGTGGTATGTGCCGTATGATATTTCGAGGCCATGCCGCCGCGTCCGAAATGGCTTTTCCCTTCATGGATATGGGTTGAGAGGTCGTCGTCGGGCGATACGCTTCTGATGAGCTGTGCATCGGGGTTGTCGGGATCATCGGTATAGATGCCATCAACGTTGGTGAGCAGGATGAGCGCGTCGGCTTTCATCATGCGGGCGATGAGGCCAGACAGCTCGTCGTTGTCGGTGAACATCAGCTCGGTGACGCAGACGGTGTCGTTCTCGTTGACGATGGGCAGCACGCCGTTTTCGAGCATTACCTTCATGCAGGCCTGCTGGTTGTCGTACTGCTCGCCTGGCTGGAAGTTCTCCTTCATGGTGAGCACCTGCCCGACATGGATATGGTGTTCGCGGAAGAGGTCGTAGTAAAGCCCCACGAGTTTCACCTGTCCGATGGCGGAGAAGAGCTGGCGCTGCTCGACGGAGTCGAGCGAGTGGTCGGTGTGGAGCTCACTGCGTCCGCAGGCTACGGCACCGCTTGTGACGAGAATCACCTCGTGCCCCTGCTGTCGCAGCCATGCAACCTGATCGACGATGGCCGACATGCGCGTCACGTCAAGCTTGCCGTCAGCGCGGGTCAGCACGTTCGAGCCTACTTTTACAACTATCCTTTTCATCGTATTTTTATAATTGATAATTGATTCAATTTTCTGAAGTTATTGAAGTTAAAGAAGTTAAGTAGTTAAGCTATTAGTTTTATTCCAGGAATTATAGATTATTCATTATCGAAACGCCGAGGACTTTAACTATCGGCTTAACTTCTTTAACTACTTAACTTCTTAGCTTCTAATTTTTAGTCCTTCTATGACGGCCTTTGTGAAGCCCGCCTGTTCCATTGCGTTCAGTCCCCGGATGGTGATGCCGCCAGGCGTGGTCACGCGGTCGATGGCCTGCTCGGGATGTTCGCCTGTCGCCTGCAGCAACTCGACGGCTCCCTTCACGGTCTGGAGCACAATGTCCTTGGCCTCGTCGGCACGGAAGCCAATCTCTACACCGCCCTCCGCTGCCGCGCGGATGTAGCGCATGGCATAGGCGATACCGCAAGAGGCTAGTATGGTGCCTGCACGGAGCTGCTTCTCGTTGACGAGCCGTGTCTGTCCTAACTGGTCGAACAGTGTTTTTACTACGCACACGTCGTCTTCCGGAACATCTCCGCCGGCGATAAACGTCATCGACTGCCGCTGTGCGATGGCAATGTTGGGAATCACCGTGATAACCCCAGGCCCTTCTCCTCCCCCTCGGGGGGAGGTCGGGAGGGGGCCGCCTGCCGCGAAACTGACGAGAATCACTTTCCGCCCCGCTATGGCTGGAGCAATCTCCTGCATCACCGACTCCACGAGCCACGGTTTTACTGCTACCACTACGATGTCGACAGCCTTCGCAGCCACGACATTGCTGGTTGTCACGCGGACACCCTTTTCCGCAAACCGCAGCAGCTTGCCCTCTGTCGGGTTGGCCACCACGATGTCGGAAGCCTCGACAGCCCGGCTTGCCAGAAGTCCGTCGATAAACGCGCCACCCATTGCGCCTGCTCCAATAACTGCAATCTTCATAAACTCTTTTTACCTTGTGAAATTAAAAACCTTGGTGCAAATTTACACAAAAATTTCAAATTACAAAAATAATGATTACCTTTGTAGCCAATTCTTATACACATCACCAATGAAATTGACGACATAATTATTCATCATTAAAACTCTGAAGTAATATGAAACAAGTAATCAAAACAACAATGATGGCTACGATTGCCATGTGTGTGTGCATGGTGACGACAACGGCGCAGGACAATGCCGACCCGAAGGTGTGGGCATGGGATTTCCCACAGGGACTTGAGATTCAGGCCGAGGCAGGACAGGAGGCCCTGACCTGCCAGATGCACTATTTCGAACATGTGAAAGATGGCGAGGGCCTGTTGAAAAAAACGATGATGTGGTATGACACAACCATCGCCCAGCCGGGACGCGAGAAGACGACTATCAATAATTACGGTGACGCCATCGAGGTGCCCAATGCGCTGATCATCCCGTTAGACAAGAACGGCAAAGCCAAAAAGGGCGACATCCTGCTGACCCACGACCGTTATCACTTGATGATGCGTGCCATCGTGGTGGACGACTCTAATCCTACGGAGCCGG
>JAFRZC010000039.1 GCA_017442765.1 Prevotella sp.
CGCGAGATGCTGGAGCATGTTGAAGGCCTGCTCAAGAAACTGGAACTGCCCTACCGCGTACTGTTGCTCTGCGGCGGCGACCAGAGTTTCACCTCATCCATCTGCTACGACTTCGAGGTGTACTCCGAAGCCCAGAAACGCTGGCTGGAAGTCTCAAGCGTGAGCAATTTCGACACCTATCAGGCCAACCGACTGAAGTGCCGCTATCGCCCCGAGGGTGCCAAGAAACCCGAACTCTGCCACACGCTGAACGGCTCGGCACTGGCCCTGCCCCGCATCGTGGCCGCCCTGCTGGAGAACAACCAGACGGAAAACGGCATTCGTGTGCCGAAGGCCCTCGTTCCCTACATGGGATGCGACATGATTGACTGACCATAACTTAAACACATGAAAAGAAAACACATGAAAAGAACAGCACTCCGCCTGGCCCTGGCACTACTGCTTGCAGCCTTTGCACTCACGGGCAAGGCACAGGTTAAAGTGACGGATGCGACGAATGGCAACATCGTGATACTGGCTCAAATCCAGGACACGAAAGGCCGGCTGATGGGATTCACCACCAAGGAGGGAATGATTCCCGACGACATCAAAGCCGCCGAAGGCCTCACCATCCACCACATGGCCTATGAGACCTATACGCTGACAGCTGCCGACATCGAGGCGAAAACCGTGGCACTTACACCCCGAACCTACAATGTGGACGAGGTGGTGATAAAAGGAGGGAGCCAGGACTACATCTACCTGCGCGGCTACTACAGGAAATACACAAGCATTGAGATGCTTGACACGCTGAAGCAGGAATACACCGAAGGCATGCTGGAATATCTGATAAAAAACAAAGATATGACGCTCTCGAAAAGGCCGCGCGTGCTCACCGCCGACATCTACACGGTCAAGTCGACAGGCGACTCCATCGTAAAGACATCATTCAAGCACAACGACAAGAAAACACTAAGCGCAGCACGACGTTTCCTACCTTCACTAAGTTCGGAACTGCTCATCAATTCGTACAAGGTTGAGAAACTCAACTTCAGCCTTAATGCCGACACCTTGCAAGGAAAATTCTGGCCAAAGGCCTATTTCTCGAAGAGCGGAAAGACCATCAACGTGGGTACCGATGAACTGGCCGACAAGGAAGGCCACTCCATGAGATTCCCGTTGTTGAGCACATTGCTGGGCGTCGATATCAAGTTCACCGACATGAATGACAACCATCTCTATCACCTCAGAGAACCCGGACAATACAAGTTCTCGAGCCTGATGGGAGTCTCGTCTTGTAAAGAGGCTCTCATGGGCGGAAAGAGAATCGTAAAAATTATCAATAGGAAATACGACGCCAATTTCTCGAAAAAGGATTATCCGATGAAAGGACATTTTTATTCCGAGGTTTTCTTCACAGACATGGAATACATTTCGAAAGAAAAAGCCAAGGAAATAAAGAAACAAGAGGGATTCGACGAAAGCGTCGTGACCGAGATACCGGAAAGCACCCCTGAGTTGTCGCCCGCTACGGCAAAGCTGAAGGAAATAACCATTAAAAACGAAAACGACAAGAAACAATAAAGATAATGAACAAGATTGTAAAGAAAGAACAATTCTCCGAAAAGGTCTTCCTTTTCGAAATTGAGGCACCGCTCATCGCCAAGAGCCGAAAGGCAGGCAACTTCGTCATCGTGCGCGTCGACAAGAAGGGTGAGCGCATGCCGCTGACCATCGCCGGTGCCGACATCGAAAAAGGCACCATCACACTCGTCGTGCAAATGGTTGGTCTGTCGAGTAAGAAACTATGTGCCTTGAACGTGGGCGACTTTGTGGCCGATGTGGTAGGTCCGCTGGGCAATCCCACCCGCATAGAGAAATACGGCACGGTGGTATGCGCCGGAGGCGGACTTGGCGTGGCTCCCATGCTGCCCATCATCCAGGCGCTGAAGGCAGCCGGCAACCGTGTGCTCTCCGTGATGGCAGGCCGCTCGAAGGATCTGATTATCCTGGAGGACAAGGTGCGCGAATCATCCGACGAGGTGATTATCATGACCGACGACGGTTCCTACGGAGAAAAAGGCGTGGTAACCGTGGGTATGGAGAAA
>JAFRZC010000040.1 GCA_017442765.1 Prevotella sp.
AATGGCATCTGCATTGCCCAATTGGAGCGGACTCATGTGGGCGGGGTAATATGCCCAATGGCTATAATACACCTGTCCACCTATGATGATGCTAGCACCAGGGAAGTCGCTTGACGCTCCGTGCTCGAAACGGAAGTCAACGCCAGCATAGTTTTGCGTGCTGCCAAAAGGAACCTCTGTGGCTTTTTGCGTCGGCAAATCGACCATTGTGTCGCCAAACGACTAGGCAAAGCCTTTCATCATGCCACCATAGATAGCCGATAAAACAAAGCCGCCGCAAAGGTCACGAAAACCCTTGCGGCGATAACCAAGATTATTTGATTATGATGCTTTTCCGATAGTCTGCTATGGGTGCCACCGTCAACGGATGGCGCATGGCAATGCGATAGTCGAGGCCAATCTGGCGGAATTCGTCGAGGAAAGAATCGAGATAAAGATCATCCGCAAACCGCTGCATCAGACTAATACAGAACGTGCCCCCCACGGCGCTCATTTCAATAGTGAGGGCATACGGTGTATCAGCCTCTGTATACATCTCCCTGACGTATTGTTCGGCAGCACCCAGATGAGCCTTGCCGACATAGCTGACACAAGCTGTAGCTGCCGACAACGCTACGCTGAAGGCTTTGGCCATTGCCTGATGACGTCCCTCAAGGGTGGGCACCTTCTCGAACATGTCTTGTGTATTCTGAGTTTGCCAGAACCCCTCAATGACATTGTCATCGTTCGACTGCAATACTACCATACCTCGAAATATCGTCTGCTGCATTTCAAGATCCATCCCACGCATCTCTTCTTTCAAGGGCAGCCGAAGCGAGGCTGCCATCGTCTGGCCAGCCTGCGGACAGCCCAAGGCAGGACGCTGGTTGATGGCCAGTACCACCATCGGAACTCCTTCTGCCATGTCGGGATGCAAGCGGACAATGGCACGGTCAAGCAGCAGAGAAACAAGCGTGGCAGGCGAGGTGTCGCTTGAAGAGACATACTTCATCATATCTTGCTCCTGAACAAGGATATTGACAGTTTCCACAGTCTCGTTTACCTTCGTCTTAGCCTGTGAGGTAAGATTGATACAACGCGGGCGTTCCGGCAAAGGCAACGGGGCCAGATGATCGGGTTGGGCCTGAGTGGCAGGGTCTTCCCATTCCTCCGGGCCAATAGTGTCACCTGACACTCGAATGTGCAATCCGTTTATTTCACGACTCAGTGTCGCATCATAGCGTCGACGGCAATACTCAAAGAGAAGGGTGCGCATGATGTTGTAGGCCCCCGTGCCGTCAGTCAGGCAGTGAAAAAAATCCAAGGCGATGCAGTCGTTCCAAAAACAGAATGCCAGCAGATGGTTGTTCGACTCTGGGCCAATCAGCTGCACCGGTCTTTCACCTTCGTTTACCACCCATGGTTCGCAGTTGTCTTCATACACAAAGTATTCCGTGCCGGCAGCATCTTTCCTGATGCCGAGCCTCACTTGATAGTATGGATATCGCTGACGCGTTGACTCCACAGCTTGGCGCAATAAGTCACCGTCAACGGCATCCTTCATCTTCAAGGTCAAGCGGCACGTCCAGCTCATTTGCTCTCCTGCCCATGTCAGGTAGAATCTTTCTGAAAGCAGTTTCTTTCCTTTATTATAATTCATAGCAGTGGCTCTTACTACGGGTAGATGATAACTAGTTTTGCTGCAAATATACGCTTTTTTTTCAACTCCCCGCGCACGGTGCCTGTTTTAAGCTTCCTCAATAGCTCCCACAGGGCAGCCTTCTTTGGCTTCGGCGGCAGCGGCCAATACCTTTTCCGGCACATCGCCATCGATGGCAACGGCCACATCGCCGTTCATGTGGAACACTTCAGGGCAAGTGGACTCGCAAAGCCCACAGCCGATGCAACCGTCATTTACTTTGTACTTCATGATGAGGTTCCTTTCTGTTATTTGTTTATGTGTTGGTTAATCAATCCTTTGATTCTCTCGATGATGGCCTCCACTTCCATCCCCGATTTCTTGCTCATTTCGGCGATGGTAGCCTTGCCCAACATGATTTTGCCAACGGGCGTGTTCAACATCTTGAACTTTTCGTTGACCTTCGGCAGTTCTGCTTTCAACCACGGATATTCCGCGAGAAGGTCGGCCAGCTTGGTTTCTTTTGTGATTTCCATGATTTTAAACTTTAAACTCTAAACTTTCAACTACTCTAAACTCTACACTCTCAACTCTAAACTACCTTAACATCAGGGTGTTTCTCTCCGAACTTCTCCTTTAGCACCTCGCCGATTTCTTCGCGGGTGTTGCCTTTCTTCTCCATCTGCTTGATGGTCTTGTAGGCTTGGAACAATGCCGACGGGCCAATCTCCGAGCTGAAGTAGCCGATGCCCTGATTCCATGCCAGCAACTCAAACACATCATCCAAGGCGGCGGAGTCAAGGCCGTGGATGTAGGCTTTCACTAATTCGCGCGTCGCTTGGCGCATACGACCCGCTCCTACAGCGTTGGTCAGCGAGAGCAGCAGTCGCATCTCGTAAGGCAGGTAACGGTGTTCGTCGTTCCAGGTCAAGTCCCAGAAATTCAAGGCGATGTTGCCGAGTTTCTCGTCAATCATCGGCATGTGGGTCAGCGGTGCCGGTCGCATCGGGATGTCTTTTTCTAATTGCTTCACCTCGGTGCGGTAGAAATAGGCGTGGTACTCCGTCTCGGTCACCTTTTCGGTGTGACGCTCGAAGCCTAATCCGTCCATTACCTCGTAAAGCGGGAGCGGGTCGAAGTTCTGCACGATTTCCATGCCCTCGCCGACAGCCATCTTCATGGCCTGCATCTTGATACCCGGGAAGAAGTTTCCCTGAATGCCGCGCACGTCAA
>JAFRZC010000041.1 GCA_017442765.1 Prevotella sp.
ACCACTTTACCGTCAACAACAGGTACGGCACCGGCAAGATACGGCGCGTCCTGAGAGACTATGGGTGCAACAGGCTGCGGGGTTGATGTGGGAATGGGTTTTTCGTTGGCGACAGGCTTGGACGGCGTCGATGGCTTGGCGGGGATTGTCGCTGTCGTTGGCATCTGTGTTGGCGTTGTCGGCACTGTCTTTCCGGCTCGCTTTTCTTCTTTCGCCGCTCTCTTGGCGGCTTTTTTTGCCTCTTTCACGGCTCGCATGGCCACCGCCTCGGCCTGCTTTGCCTTTTACAACTGCTCAGCGGCCGTGAGCGGTCTTTCCCATTCGCTTTGTGCCATTGCGTAAAAGGGTGATAATGCAATGACGACCATCATGATTAGTATTCTTTTCATCTTTCAGTTTTGGTTTTTACGCAGCAAAATTACAAATTTCCGAGGGATTATCGTGTGATTTAAGGAATATTTAACTTTTTCAACTGTTCTTGCAAGACGATAATCTCGTCGCGGTATTGTGCAGCCTGGAGAAAATCGAGGTCGGCCGCGGCCTGCTTCATGAGTGCAGTCAGGTTGGCGATGCTCTTCTCTATCTGCGGGCGGGTCATGCGCCGTTCAATGGCATCGGCGGCCATGAGTGCACGTTCGGGCTCAACGTATGGTTTATATGAGGTGTTGCTTTCCTTGGTATTCTTCTTGGCTGGTTTCAGCGTTCCCTTGATATTCTTTACAATTTGTTGCGGAGTGATGCCGTGCTCCTCATTGTATTTAAGCTGCACGGAGCGGCGGCGGGCCGTCTCGTCGATAGTTTTCTGCATGCTTTCAGTAATGGTGTCGGCATACATGATGGCTTTGCCGTTGACGTGCCGAGCCGCGCGTCCTACGGTCTGCGTGAGCGAACGGTGGCTTCGGAGAAATCCCTCCTTGTCGGCATCGAGGATGGCTACAAGTGACACTTCGGGCAAATCGAGACCCTCGCGCAGCAGGTTCACGCCAACAAGGACATCGAAAAGACCGGCTCGCAGGTCGTTCATAATCTGCACGCGGTCGAGTGTGGCCACGTCGCTGTGAATGTAGTTGGCGTGGACATCATGGTTGAGCAGGTACTCAGTGAGTTCTTCGGCCATGCGCTTGGTGAGGGTTGTCACGAGTACGCGCTCATCGCGCTCAGTACGGTCGAGAATCTCACTCATCAGGTCGTCAATCTGATTCTCGCTCGGCCGTACCTCGATGACAGGATCTAAAAGACCGGTGGGGCGGATAATCTGTTCAACAACAACTCCCTCGGCTTCTCCAAGTTCAAAGTCGGCTGGAGTGGCAGAGACATAAATGACCTGATGAACCATGTCCATGAACTCGTCGAAGCGCAATGGGCGATTGTCGAAGGCGGCCGGCAGGCGGAAGCCATATTCCACTAAGTTCTGCTTCCGCGCACGGTCGCCGCCGTACATGGCCCCTATCTGTGGCACACTCACATGGCTCTCGTCGATGAAAAGGAGAAAATCTTTCGGGAAAAAGTCGAGCAGACAATAGGGCTTTTGTCCTGCCTCACGACCGTCAAAATAGCGCGAATAGTTCTCTATTCCGCTGCAATGACCAAGTTCTTTTATCATCTCCATGTCGTATTCCACACGTTCCTTAATTCGCTGAGCCTTAATATTGTCGCCTATTTCGTTAAAGAAGTCAATTTGTTTGAGAAGGTCGTCTTGAATTTGACGGATGGCGGAGGCTGCCTGCTCTTTCGACGTGACAAAGATGTTGGCTGGATACAACTGATAATCGTCGAAAGAAGCCAGATGATGATAGTCGGTGCTGTTGAGTTCTTCTATATCTTCAATCTCGTCGTCCCACCATGTCACACGCAAAACGTTCTCGCTGTAGGCCATTGAGATATCGACGGTGTCACCTTTCACACGGAAATATCCGCGCTTCAGCTCAAGGTCGTTCCTGACATAGAGCGAATCGACCAACTTGCGAAGGAACTCGTTGCGGTCGATGCGTTGCCCGCGCCTGATGGATATTACGCTCTGAGCCATTGCAGCAGGTCCTCCCATGCCATAGATGCACGACACGGAGGAGACGATGACCACGTCCTGCCGCCCGGAGAGCAACGCACTCACCGCGCTCAGCCGCAGACGGTCGATTTCCTCGTTGATGGCCAGGTCTTTCTCAATATAGGTGTCGGAGGAGGGGAGATAGGCTTCGGGTTGATAGTAGTCGTAATAGGAGACATAGTACTCCACGGCATTGTCGGGGAAAAAGCCTTTCATCTCCTCGTACAACTGTGCTGCCAGCGTTTTGTTGTGACTGAGAATCAAGGTCGGTTTGCCCACGTTAGCGATGACGTTTGCCATGGTGAACGTCTTTCCCGACCCCGTTACACCGAGCAGAACCTGAGCATAGTCGCCATGCTCAACGCCCTCAGTCAGTTGTCTGATAGCCTCTGGCTGGTCACCAGTAGGCGCGTAAGCCGATGTAAGTTTGAAAATCATGAACGGCAAAGGTATAAAAAAAAGCTGAAAGACGAAAGATGAAGGACGAAAAAACATTATAAACAATCCTATTTTTTGAAAAATAGTTTTAAATTCTTTGTATTTCGGAGAAATATGATTACCTTTGCAGGCTGAAAATCGCGACTAAGCGAGAGTAATGAGAGCTCGTTCTCAAAATTACCGAGCGAAAGCGATTTATCCAAAATCGCTCGTTCTAATTACTGGGCGGAAGCGATTTAATCAAAAAAGTGGAAAGATGAAAATAAAATCGTTTATCGTAGTTCTTTTCGTACTGTTAGTCACGGGGTGTGCACAAGAATTCAACCAAGTATTTAAGAGCACCGATGCCGCCTATAAGTACGAATATGCCAAGGAAGCCTTCGCACAAGGGAAATACGTTCGTGCGTCGTCAATCTTGGAGACCGTCATTACGACGATGAAGGGAACCGATAATGCGCAGGAGAGCCTCTACCTGCTGGCGATGTCGCAATTCCTTGATAAAGACTACGAGGGAGCGGCGGCCACTTTCAAACGCTACTACCAGAGTTACCCGCGTGGTGTCTATGGTGAGGAGGCTAACTTCTATATCGGTGAGAGCTTGTTCAAGAGCACACCCGAGCCACGCCTCGACCAGTCGCCGACGATGCAGGCCATCGCCTCTTTCCAGGAGTTCCTCGATTTGTATCCGGATTCCGACAAGCGCCCCTTGGCTCAGCAGCGGCTTTTTGAATTGCAGAACAAGCTGGTACTGAAAGAACTCTACTCCGCCCAACTTTATTACAACCTCGGACAGTATTTCGGCAATTGCGCACAAGGCGGCAACAACTACGAGGCCTGCATCATTACAGCCCAGAACGCCATTAAGGACTATCCTTATACCACCTATCGCGAAGATTTCTCCGTACTCATCATGAAGAGCAAGTTCGAGCTCGCCCAGCAGAGCGTGGAAGCGAAGAAACTTGAGCGCTATCAGGATGCGGAAGACGAGTGCTACGGGTTTCTCAACGAATTCCCCGAGTCGAAGGAGGTGGCCACTGCAGAAAAGTATATTGAAAAATGCAAGGAAGTCGTAAAAGACTGATGTGGAAAATAACCGATATTAAATATTAGAGACACATGGATTACAAAAAGTCAAAAGCACCGGTAAACACCGTCACGCGCGACGTGATGGATTTGTGTGAGGAAACTGGTAACATCTACGAGAGTGTTGCCATCATCTCAAAACGTGCCAATCAAATTTCCTCCGAGATTAAGCAAGACCTGAGCAAGAAACTCGCCGAGTTTGCATCATACAACGATTCGCTGGAAGAGGTTTTCGAAAACCGCGAGCAGATTGAGATTTCCCGCTATTATGAGAAGCTCCCGAAGCCCACATTGCTTGCCACCGAGGAATTTGCCGAGGGCAAAATCTATTATCGCGACCCTTCGCAGGAGCCACAAGAAATTGTTTAGCGTTTAGTGTTTATCCGCGTTTGTCCGTGGTTAATTATGCATTATGAATTATGCATTATGAATTAAAAAGATGATTCAGCGCAAGCAAACTGTCTATCTGTTTTTGGCTTTTGTGGCCATCGCATGCTGCCTATGCATGCAAGTGGGCTACTTTGAGCCGGTGCAAATGGGAACATCGTCGGAGATGTTCAATCTCTTCGTCAGAAGCGACAATGCCGGTGCACCGGCCGTATGGCCGCTGTTTGCCGTCTTGCTGTTGGCTGCGCCCATCACCTTTGTGACGATATTTTTCTTTAAGCGCCGCAAGCTGCAGGCACGCCTTTGCGTGCTTTCCATGCTGCTGTGTCTTGCCTGGTGTGTCGGCTATGCGGTACTGGGGTGGGGAATAGGCATGGAGAAAACTACGTTCCGCCCCGTCTTCGCTGCCGCTTTGCCCGTGTGCGCCATAATTCTTCTGGCTATGGCCCGTGCCGGCATACGCGCCGACGAGCGACTTGTCCGTGCCGCCGACAGAATCAGGTAAACACTAAGCACTAAACATTTTTTTACTTTGCTCCTTTTCTTCGGTTACATTCCCTACAGAGCATCTGGCAGTTCTCAACCACTGTTCGCCCTCCGTCGCGCCACGGCGTGATGTGGTCGTCTCCCATAAACTAGAAGTCGAATTCCTTGCCGCACATGGTGCAATGGTGTCCCTGTTGCTCTCAGACGGCCTGCTTGAAGTCCTTGGGGAAGGCCCTTAAATCCAGATAGTGCTCGTCGCCTATCAGCACGTAGGGGATGATTCCCCCGCTGCGCAGTATCTCGATGTCGCGCATCAGCTCCGAGATTCGCTTGCCCATAGCCACCGTGTCGAGTGTCTCGGTGTGGTATGTCGTAAAAGAAAGCCCAGTCAAGGCCTTTCATAATTCTCTTAAACCGCTTCATGTCGAAGTTGTTCATCGTCCAATTCAGCACTGTCTAGAAGTACTGCCACAGGTTGTTGGCGTTCGGGCCGTGCTGATGCGCCGACATGTAGCCCACCGCCGACTGCCAACGACCCTCGCGATCTTTCAGCGGGGCTGGATGTACCTCAAACAACATCCCGTCTTCTTTGCGTGGCATGGTGTCTCGTTTTAATCTTTCACTTTAATTGCTTGCCGTCAGAGAATGCCTTTCCCACAGTTTCTCCCAGTCGGATATAAGAATGATGTACCGGGTCATAGGTAATCAGATTCATTTGCTCCACATCGGGGGTGCCGTCTTCTCCAAGATACTTCTCGTCGCATAGTATGTTGACGATTTCCGCAATCAGGTAATAGCCCGTCTCACTCTCGTCGATTTTCTGTTTAACCCTGCATTCAAGTGTCATCGGGAAATCCTTGAACAGGGGTGCGTTCACATTGGGTGCTTTCTCTATCGTCCAACCTGTTTTCCGCATCTTGTCCGTAACTTTCCTTCCGCTAACGATGCCCACGTAGTCGGCGGCCACCAATGTGTCGGCAGTAGCAAACGTGACTGTAAACTCGGGGTTAACGGCAAGGTTGTCCGTCGTAGCGTGAGAGCCAAGCGAGATAACGATTTCCCGCATGTCCCACTGACCACCCCAGGCCGCGTTCATTGCGTTAGGCTTGCCTTCTTTGTCGTATGTGCCTATAATCAGTACGGGTTGTGGAAGAGTCCACGGCTTTGCTCCAAAACTTTTGTACTTCGTACGACAATTGCTTTTTCCTTCGGTCAGCGACCGTTGGTTCTCACGTTCGGCAGAATTCAAACTCGTTTTACTCTGCTCTCTCTTAATCGAATCATTCATAGTCAGATGTCTTTATAATTCATAATTCATATTTAGTGTTTAGCGTTTAGTGTTTAGTGTTTTTTCAACTTTCAACTTTCAATTGTCAATTGTCAATTATGAAACGGTCTTGTTTTAAATCACGCTGCAAAGTTACTCATTATTTTTTTATGAATGAAAATCTTGTAGTGGCATTAAGTTAATTTATGCAAAAGCCACTGCCATCCGCTTTCGGGAATAAAACTTTTTATTACTTTTGCACTGTGAAAGGGGAGTGACTAATGACTGAAAAGTGAAAAGTGAGTTTATCTCAAGTCTTCAGAATTTGAAGATAAAGCGTGTGGCGGCTCTTCAGCGGAAGTCTTCGGAGCGCCGGAAGTCGGGGCTTTTTGTCGTGGAGGGGCTTCGTGAGCTGGCTCGTTGTGTCGAGGCGGGCTTCGAGGTGGTGTCTGTCTTCTGTTGCGAGGAAATTGTGGCCGACAGGCCGCCGGCTTTCTTGTCGGGCTTGAGCGGCTCCTGCCAATGGTATGAGGTGGCTCCTGCGGTCTATGCCAAGCTGGCTTATCGTGGCGGCACGGAGGGGGTGCTGGCTGTGGTGAGGTCGCGTCAGGCGCGGCTCTGCGACTTGCGGCTGAAGGACTGTCCGCTTGTTGTTGTGCTGGAGCGTGTGGAGAAGCCCGGCAATCTTGGTGCCGTGCTGCGAAGTGCCGATGCTGCGGGGGCTGATGCCGTTGTCGTCTGCGATCCGCTGACCGACCTCTACAATCCCAATCTCATCCGCAGCTCCATAGGTGCCGTCTTCGCGGTGCCGGTTGTCGCTTGCCCGTCGGAGGAGTGCATTGCCTGGCTCAAGGAGCGGAAGATAAGAATACTGACGGCTCAGCTGCAAGATGCTCATCCGTATTACGATACCGACATGCGGGGCGGAACGGCCCTCGTCATGGGCACAGAATCGACGGGGTTGACCGAGCAATGGCGGAAAGCTGCCGATGCGCACATCCGCATCCCCATGCTTGGCCGTCTCGACTCGCTGAACGTGTCGGTCAGCACGGCGATACTGCTCTTCGAGGCCGTCAGACAAAGGAATATAGTGTTTAGTGTTTAGTGTTTAGTGTTTAGCGTTTAGCGTTTAGTGTTTATCCGCGTTTGTCCGTGGTTAATTATGCATTATAAATTATGAATTAAAAATTATCAATTATGAGTAAGACACCAACTCCCCACATCGGGGCAAAATTCGGCGAGATAGCCGAAACAGTGATTATGGCGGGCGACCCGCTTCGCGTCAAATTTATGGCAGAGAAATTTCTGGAGAATCCAGTTCAGTTTAATAATGTACGCGGAATGCTGGGCTATACCGGCGAGTACAAAGGAAAGCGTGTGAGCGTGATGGGTCACGGGATGGGCATGGCCTCCATCGGCATCTACACCTATGAGCTCTACAATTTCTATGGTGTGAAGACCATCATTCGTGTCGGTTCCTCGGGCTCCATCAATCATGATTTGCATCTTGGCGACTTGGTTTTTGCCATGGGCGCATGCACGGATTCCAACTACGGCTGCCAGTTCGAGTTGCCCGGGACCTTCGCGCCCATAGCCGACTACGGTCTCTTGCGCGGTGCCGTTGATGCCTGTGAGCAGCTTGGCTACCGCTATAAGGTGGGCAATGTCGTGTCGTCGGATATTTTCTATCACGACAATCCGCACAACGACCGGTGGATGAAGATGGGCGTGCTGGCTGTGGAGATGGAGGCTGCCGCCCTCTACATGAACGCCGTCCGCTCGGGTAACCGCGCCCTAACCATCCTGACCGTCTCCGATCATATCCTCACAGGCGAGGCGACGACAGCAGAAGAGCGCCAGACAACCTTCACACACATGATGGAGGTGGCCTTCTCGCTAATATAATACCTCACTATGACATTACAAGAGGCCATTGAAGCCAGGCACAGTGTGAGGGCTTACAGGGAGCAGCTGTTGACATCAGAAATCGTCAAGGCACTGGAAGAGAGAATAGCTGAGATAAATCGCGAAGGGCAGCTGCATATCCAGCTGATACGGAATGAGCCGAAGGCATTTCGCGGCACACTGGCCAAATACGGGAAGTTCCGGGGTGTGACCAACTACCTTGTCATGGCCGGAATGCGGGCTGACGACTTTGGTGAGCGCATTGGCTACTATGGCGAGCAGCTTGTGTTGTTCGCTCAGACATTAGGTCTGAACACCTGCTGGGTGGGTCTCAGCTACTCGAAGGTGTCAGGAACGTATGTCCTTGAAAAGGGCGAGAAGATTGCGTGCTATATTGCCATTGGCTATGGTGAGACACAGGGTGTCGGGCATAAGATTAAGACCGTCGGGCAGGTAAGTAACGCTACTGACATCACTCCTTCCTGGTTCCGCAAAGGTGTGGAAGCGGCCCTGCTTGCTCCTACGGCCGTGAACCAGCAGAAGTTTTCGTTTGAGTATGCGGGCATGAGCAATCATCGCCATCAGGTGAGAGCCAAGAAAGGTTTTTCGCTCATCGGCTACACACAGATAGACCTGGGGATTGCCAAGTGCCACTTTGAGATTGGGGCGGAAAAAGAAAATTTCGAGTGGGTATGAACATTGAGCAAGTACGGGAATACACGCTGTCGCTCACAGGCGTGACCGAAGATCAGGCATTCGGAGAGGACATTATCAACTTCCGCGTGGAAGGGAAAATCTTTGTCTGCCTATGGTTGGGTGGAGGCAGGTATGACATGAGAGACGGTGTTTCAAGAATAGCCTTGAAACTGTCGCCAGACAGAAATCAGGAGCTTCGTGAACAATTCTCCGCAGTGACACCTGCCTATCACTGGAACAAGACCCACTGGAGCGACGTGTATTACGAACAACTGGACGATGCGCAAATTGAGGAGTGGATTAAAGAGTCCTATCAGCTTATAGTGTCGAAACTTCCTAAAGCTGTTCGGAAAAAGTATATACACATGTAACAAATAGGAGAAATCTGCCTGTTTTGAAGGAGTTTATTTGCAACGTTCGGTTTTTATGCGTAATTTTGCAACAATAATTATATATGAAAGATTTTGTCATCTCTGAAGTGAGGGCTGAAACCGCCGTTTTGGTCGGCTTAATCACGAAGACACAAGACGAGGATCGGACGAAAGAGTATCTCGATGAGCTCGAGTTTCTGGCCGAGACTGCCGGTGCCCGTGTGGTGCACCGCTTCACGCAACGTGTAGGCGGTCCCAGCCAGGTGACATACGTGGGTAGTGGAAAGCTGCAAGAGATTGGCCAATATATTAAAGATTGCGAGGATAACGAAGAACCCGTTGGCATGGCCATCTTCGATGATGAGCTGTCGGCCAGGCAGATTCGCAATATTGAGAAAGAGCTCGGCGTGAAGATACTGGACCGCACAAGTCTTATCCTCGACATCTTCGCCATGCGTGCGCAGACGGCAGCGGCGAAGACGCAGGTAGAGCTGGCGCAGTACCGTTATATGCTCCCGCGCCTGCAACGGCTGTGGACCCACCTCGAGCGCCAGGGGGGCGGCTCGGGATCAGGCGGCGGAAAAGGCAGTGTGGGTTTGCGCGGACCAGGCGAGACTCAGCTCGAGATGGACCAGCGCATCATCCGGCAACGCATATCGCTGCTGAAAGAACGTCTTGTGGAAATTGACAAGCAGAAGACCACACAGCGGAAAAACCGGGGCAGGCTCATCCGGGTGGCTCTTGTGGGTTATACAAACGTGGGGAAGTCAACCCTCATGAACCTGCTCTCGAAGAGCGAGGTCTTTGCTGAG
>JAFRZC010000042.1 GCA_017442765.1 Prevotella sp.
CATCTCCTCCAAGCCCCCCGCAACCATCGAGTGGGAGTAAATCGCAGTAACGGATGAGCACGGATTGACACGGAACCTTTGTCCTGACGATAATTGGACAAACAAAAATCCGTGTCAATCCGTATTCATCCGTTCCCATGTGATTGTTTGCAATCTATCTTTCACCTCGCGAAATGTTAAAACGAAAATTCCGATTTAACATTTCAAAAAACACCCCTATCGTCCCTTTCACTCCCCTTTAACCTCCCTTTTCACTCCTCTTTCATTCCTCTTCATTTCCGAAACATATATGTTTCACCTCCCCAATCATGGTCTTTCGCACTCCGAAAGACGGTCTTTCACCACCCGAAACATATATCTCTCGGAGATGAGAGGTATATGTTTCGGAAATGAAGAGGGATAAAAGATGAGTGATGAGGGTTGTATGTCGCTGTTTTGCAGCGACTTGTAGGGCATCGTCGCTACGGCCTTTTCTCCGTCTTGGTGGACGACTGTCCTGCCGTGCGGTTTTCTTGCGTTTCTCGATGTTAAAATCCCATTCTGGAAACACCTGGTTTTTAACATTTCTCCCCGCGTGATTAACCTTTCTTAACCAAGGAGACGCTTGGATACACGCCTCCCTGTTTTTTTAACATTTTAAAGCGTTTTTTCCAATAGAAAAGTTTGCCTGTCTTATCGTTTTTTTGTAATTTTGCATCGTTAATAAAAACGGGCAAAATCGCTCAGCGGGCAAATAAACGGCCTCTGTGGCGATTTCCCGAAAAAACCGAAAAGCTGAAGGTATATAAAAACAATAAAAAAAACGAATGGAAGAAAATCAGACTTTTGATCAGGACCGAATCATTAAAATCAATATCGAGGAGGAAATGAAATCCTCGTATATTGATTACTCGATGTCGGTTATCGTGGCCCGTGCGCTGCCCGATGTGCGCGACGGCTTTAAGCCCGTTCACCGCCGCATACTCTATGGTATGCAGGGATTGGGCAACACCAGTGACAAACCTTATAAGAAATGTGCGCGCGTGGTAGGCGACGTGTTGGGAAAATATCACCCTCACGGCGACAGCTCTGTCTATGGCGCCCTTGTCAGACTTGCGCAGGAATGGAACATGCGCTACACGCTGGTTGACGGACAAGGCAACTTCGGCAGCGTTGACGGCGACTCGCCGGCGGCCATGCGATATACGGAGTGCCGACTGTCGAAGATGGGCGAGCACATCATGGACGACCTGGAGAAAGACACGGTCGATATGGTCAACAACTTCGACGACACGCTGACCGAGCCGAGCGTAATGCCGACAAAGGTGCCCAATCTGCTTGTCAACGGAGGAAACGGCATCGCCGTAGGTATGGCCACAAACATGCCGACACACAACCTCGGCGAAGTTATCGATGGCTGTTGTGCCTATATCGACAATCCTGAGATTGACACCGAGGGGTTAATGCAGCATATCAAGGCACCTGACTTCCCTACAGGCGGATATATCTATGGCTTGCAGGGCGTGAAAGACGCTTACGAGACAGGCCGGGGGCGCATCGTCATGCGTGCCAAGGCCGAGATAGAGAGCGACGACTCACACGACAAGATTGTCATCACGGAGATTCCCTATGGGGTCAACAAGGCACAGCTTATTGAGTATATTGCCGATCTGGTGAAGGAAGGAAAACTCGACGGCATCTCCAATGCCAATGACGAGTCAGGTCGTCAGGGTATGCGCATCGTCATCGACGTGAAGCGCGATGCCAATGCCAATGTTATTTTGAACAAGCTCTTCAAGATGACAGCCCTACAAAGTTCATTCTCAGTGAATAACATTGCACTCGTAAAAGGCCGCCCACGCCTGCTCTCGCTCAGAGAATGTGTGAAATACTTTGTAGAGCATCGTCACGACGTGACCCTTCGCCGCACGCGGTTCGACCTGAGGAAAGCCCAAGAGCGCGCCCACATTCTCGAGGGACTCATCATTGCCTGCGACAACATCGACGAGGTGGTACATATCATCCGCGCCTCGAAGACTCCTGCCGATGCCCAGCGCAATCTTGAAAAACGTTTCGGACTGGATGAATTGCAATCGAAGGCCATCGTTGACATGCGACTGAGCCAGCTGACAGGCTTACGCGTTGATCAGCTGCATCAGGAGTATGAGGATTTGCAGAAGCTGATAGCCGACCTGCAAGAGATTCTCGACAACCCCGAGCGCTGCCGCGAGGTAATGAAGGCCGACTTGCAGGATGTGAAAGAGAAATATGGCGACGAGCGGCGCACGGAGATTATCCCCGCCGAGCATGAGTTCAATGCCGAGGACTTCTATCCCAATGACCCTGTGGTCATCACCGTGAGCCACCTGGGATATATCAAGCGAATGCCGCTCTCCGAGTTCCGTGAGCAGGCACGTGGCGGCGTCGGCATGAAGGCCGCCCGTCACCGCGAGCAAGACTTTACCGAGTTTATCTATCCCGCCACAATGCATCAGACCATGCTCTTCTTCACCCGCAAGGGACGCTGCTATTGGCTGAAGTGCTACGAGATTCCCGAGGGCGCACGCGACTCGAAGGGCAGGGCGATACAAAACCTGCTCAACATCGACAGCGACGACAGCGTGAACGCCATCCTTCGTCTGCGCGGGTTGAACGACGAGGAATTTGTGAAGAACCACTATGTCATCTTCGCCACGAAGAACGGAACAGTTAAAAAGACTTGTCTTGAAGCCTATTCGCGTCCGCGCAGCAACGGCGTGAATGCCATCAATATTGTCGAGGGCGACGAGGTGGTGGATGTACGCCTGACAAACGGACACAACGAGCTCATTCTGGCTAACCGCAACGGTCGTGCCGTTCGGTTCCACGAGTCGGCCATCCGCTCGATGGGCCGTGTGGCGACAGGTGTCATCGGCATGCGTATCGACGAGGGCGACGACGAGGTGGTCGGCATGATAGTCGTCAACGACGCCGCCAACGAAACCGTCATGGTGGTCAGCGAGAACGGCTACGGCAAGCGATCACAGGTTGAGGACTACCGCAAGACCAACCGCGGCGCGAAGGGTGTGCGGACGCTTAACATCACCGAGAAGACAGGCCGTCTCGTGGCCATCAAGAATGTTACCGACAGCAACGACCTCATGATTATCAACAAGAGCGGTGTCACCATCCGTCTGGCCGTTGCCGAGTGCCGTGTCATGGGACGCGCTACGCAGGGCGTTCGGCTCATCAACCTGGCCAAGAAAAACGATGTCATTGCCAGCGTCTGCAAGGTGATGAGCTCAGAGCTCGAGGCCATGGTTGAAGAGGAAAGTCGTGCCCAATGGGCAAAAAAACAAGGAGCGGAATTAAACGATAATAATGCCGGCACGTCAAATGAGCAAAACGCCGAAGATGATGCTGAGCAGGCCACACCGCTTGTAAACTTCACCGAAGACGAACAGCAAACAGAATAAAAAAACCTTTTAAATTTTATACGATTATGAAAAAATTATTTCTTATGGCATTGATGGCAGTAGCTGCCACTAATGTTTTCGCTGGCGACAGCGACGCACTGAAGGCTATCTTGAAAGCTTCAACTTATGCTGAGGCTTCCCAATTAGTCAATTCGACGTTGAGTCAGTTGGCCAACGACCAGGAAAAGGCCAAAGCCTACAATAAACTCGTGGAGCTTGCAATGGCAAAGTATGACAAAGAAGTTGCCACGCTCCAGCAAAATGAGGTTGCCAAGCAGCTGCAAGGCGATAAGGCCAAGGAGCAACCTGTTGACATGCCTGGCATGTATGAGGCCGTCTATCAGGCCGTGACAGCTGCCGTCGAGTGCGACAAATATGATCAGAAGCCCGATGCGAAGGGAAAGGTGAAACCGCGTTTCGCGGAAGCTAACGCCCTGAAGGTTTGGAATGCGCGCATACAGCTGGTGAATGCCGGCAACGACGCCTCATCGGCGCAGAATGGAAAGGACGTGCTGAAATACTGGGGCACACTGCTCGACTCTGAGAATGCTCCGCTTTTTGCCAAGCAAGACCGTACACAGGAAAGTGAGTTCATCTATCAGATAGCCGACTACACCGCACGCTGGGCTTATCAGGAAAAAGACATAGAGCGAGCAAAGCGCTATTGCGACATAGCCATGAAAGATCCCGACGCAAAAAAAGCAAAGGAGGCTCAGACATTGAAGTATATCTTCATGAAAGAGTCGCTCACCTCACGCGAGGATTCCGTGAAGTTCGTCAACGACCTTAAAGCCGAATACGAAGCCGACCCCTCTAACGATGAGGTGTTCGACATGATATTCAATATTTACGGATCACTTGGTGAGAAGGACATCCAGCGGAAGTTTGTCGATGACAAGCTGGCCAGCGATCCCAACAACTACATTGCCCTGGCTGACAAGGGACTCATCGCCATGAACGAGAACAATGTGGAAGATGCCATCACGTACTTGAAGAGAGCCTTGACGGTGAAAGACGACGACGCGCTCATCCAGACCTATCTTGGCACATGCTATACCGTAAAAGCCGGTAATCAGGAAACCCAGCAACAGGCCATTCCCTACTTCGACGAGGCTATCAAAGCTTTTGACAAGGCCAAACAGCTCGATCCCAACAAGCAGCGTGCCAACTGGGGATACAACCGCTATCAGGCTTACTACGGTCGCTATGGCGAGAACGATCCCAAGACCAAAGACGCGGAATATGACAAATAAAGGAATAGCATTTCAAGATTTAGTGGCACGAAACATAGTTTTTGTGCCGCTAAACCTTGTGTTTTCCATCCTCATTACTATCTTTCTTTCTGTGCCTGCCAATGCTCAGCGGAAAGAGCTTGCGCAGGCACGGCAACTTATTAAGGCAAAAAACAATCTCGCGCAGGCCGAACAATCCATGCGCAACTTACTTGCCGACTCTGCTAACCGTAAAAATACGAAGATTTGGCTCACTCTTTTTGAGGCTATAAAGAAACAATATGAGATCGGCAACGAAAAACTCTACTTAAAACAACCCTACGACACCGCTCAGCTTTTTCTTGCTACGAAGAAAATGTTTGACGTGCTCGAAAGTTTCGACTCTATCGATGCCCATCCCGACAAATATGGAAAAATCAAATGGAAATACCGTCGGAAGCACTCAGAATATATCAAATCCCATCGTCCAAACCTTTATAATGGTGGTAGCTGGTTTATAAAGAAACAGGATTTTGCTCATGCGTTTGAGTTTTTTGACACATATATTGATTGTGCCTGTCAACCGCTACTCGCGCACTATAAATACCTTGAGCGCGACACGATGATGCCGCAGGCCGCCTACTGGGCCGTATATAGCGGCTACAAGCTACAAGATGCCCAAGCTACCTTGAAATACAAAGAACTGGCCCTATCCGACACTACTCGCCAAGCCTATCTTTTGCAATACCTTGGCGAAACCTATAAGTTGCAAGGCGATACGGCAAATTATCTGCAAATCCTCAGGCAGGGCATAGCCAATCATCCAAGTTTCCCGTATTTCTTTCCACGCCTTATCGACCATTATGCCAGTCAGGGAGAACCGCAAACTGCCCTTGACGTTTGCAATCAAGCACTCTTGACCGACCCACGCAACCCCTACTATCGTCTGGCCAAGAGCACCCTGCTCTTGAGTCTCCGCCGTTATGACGAATGTATAGCCATCTGCGATGAACTGATTGCTGCTGCCGACACTCTTGCCGATGCTTATTATAATGCAGGAGCCGCCTATTTCAATCAGACGATAGACTTGCAGAGAGGGCAGGAAACCAGACAGCAACGGGCTCGTCGCCAGGCACTCTACAAACAGGCACTACCATATTTACAAAGATATAGAATCCTAGCCCCCCATGCACAAGAGCGATGGGCTATGCCCCTCTACACCATTTATCTGAATCTCAACATGGGGAAAGAGTTTGATGAGATAGACGCGCTTCTCAGAAACAAAAAGAAGGAATAAGAAGCAATATTTTAATGAATATATAAAAAAGTGATGAAAAAGTACAATTTCAATGCAGGGCCTTCGATGCTTCCACGTGAGGTGATTGAGGCTACTGCCCAACAAATTCTCGACTTCAATGGCTCCGGCCTCTCACTCATGGAGATCAGTCATCGCGCCAAAGACTTCCAACCCGTGGTTGACGAAGCCATGGCGTTAATCAAGGAACTGCTCGACGTACCCGAAGGCTATGCCGTAGTATTCCTTGGTGGCGGTGCTTCATTGCAATTCTGCCAAGTGCCCTGCAACCTGCTCATCAAGAAAGCCGCCTACCTCAACACAGGCGTATGGGCAAAGAAAGCCATGAAGGAGGCTAAGCATTTTGGTGAGGTGGTCGAGGTGGCAAGCTCGGCTGATGCTAACTATACCTTCATCCCCAAAGGATGGACGGTTCCTGACGATGTGGATTACTTACACATCACGACAAACAATACCATCTACGGCACAGAGATTCGAAAAGACCTCGATGTCAGCGTGCCGCTGGTTGCCGACATGTCGTCCGACATTTTCTCACGTCCCATAGATGTCGCAAAGTACGACTGCATCTATGCCGGTGCCCAGAAAAATCTGGCTATGGCAGGCGTGACGGTCATCATCGTCAAAGAAGAAAAACTGGGGCGTGCTCCTCGCGAAATTCCCACGATGCTCGACTATCGCACACACGTAGAAAAAGGCTCCATGTTCAATACTCCGCCAGTTGTGCCCATCTATTCGGCACTTGAGACATTGCGTTGGATAAAGCGCAATGGTGGGGTAGCGGCTATGGACAAGTTGGCACAGGAGCGTGCGAAAATAGTATATGATGAGATTGACCGCAACAAGCTCTTCCGCGGAACTGTTGCCGGGGAAGACCGCTCGCTGATGAACATCTGCTTTGTGATGAATGACGAGTATGCTGAACTCGAAAAGTCTTTCATGGAGTTTGCCACATCTAAAGGCATGGTCGGCGTGAAGGGTCATCGCTCTGTCGGCGGTTTCCGCGCCAGCTGCTACAACGCCCAGACCATTGAGGGCGTGAACGCGCTTGTCGCTTGTATGAGAGAATTTGAAGCCCAACATTAATTGTAAAGAACCGATGAAAGTATTAGTAGCAACAGAGAAACCCTTTGCCGCAGCTGCCGTAGAGGGTATCAAGAATGAAGTAGAAGCCGCAGGTCATGAACTTGTGCTCTTAGAGAAATACACGGAGAAGGGTCAGCTGCTCGAAGCCGTGAAGGATGCTGACGCGCTGATTATCCGCTCAGACAAGGTTGATGCCGAGGTCTTGGATGCGGCAAAGCAACTGAAAATTGTTGTCCGTGCCGGTGCCGGCTACGACAACATCGACCTTCAGGCCGCAACTGCTCATGGTGTTGTGGCAGAGAACACCCCTGGCCAGAATGCGAACGCGGTGGCAGAACTCGTATTCGGGTTATTGGTTTATGCGGTGCGTAACTTCTTCAATGGTAAAAGCGGCTCAGAGCTGAAAGGCAAGAAGCTTGGCTTGCTCGCCTTCGGGAATGTGGGGCGCAATGTGGCCCGTATCGCCAAGGGCTTTGGCATGGAGGTATATGCCTACGACGCCTATTGTCCCGCCGATGTCATCGAGGCTGGAGGCGCATGTCCGGTAGCCAACCAGGAGGAACTTTTCGAGCAGTGCAATGTTGTCTCGCTTCATATCCCCGCGACAGCAGAGACGCGCGAGAGCATTAACTATGCGCTTGTGAACAAGATGATGAAAGGCGGCATCCTCGTGAATACTGCCCGCAAAGAGGTCATTAACGAGCCTGAGCTGTTGAAGTTGATGCAGGAGCGCGATGATCTGAAATTTGTTACCGACATCATGCCCGATGCTGATGCCGACTTCCGCCAGTTTGAAGGCCGCTATTTCTCAACACCGAAGAAGATGGGCGCACAGACTGCCGAGGCCAACATCAACGCTGGTATTGCCGCTGCCCGCCAGATAAACGCCTTCTTCAAAGATGGTGACACCCGATTCCAAGTAAACAAATGATTCATGGCAACAGTAAAACCATTTAAGGGTATCCGCCCGCCGAAAGAATTGGTAGAACTTGTAGAGAGCCGTCCCTACGACGTGCTCTCCTCAGAGGAGGCGCGTGCCGAGGCTGGTGACAATGAGATGAGCCTTTACCATATCATCAAGCCGGAAATAGACTTCCCCGTTGGAACGAGCGAATACGACCCTCGTGTCTATGAGCGTGCCGCCGAAAATTTCCGGAAGTTCCAGGAACGCGGGTGGCTGGTACAGGATACGTCGGAGCACTATTACATCTACGCGCAGACCATAGGAGAATCCCCCCTGTGGGGGCTGCGGGGGGCTTCCGGGAAGACCCAGTACGGGCTGGTCGTTGGCGCGAGGGTCGATGACTACATGAGCGGTGTAATCAAGAAACACGAGCTCACCCGCCGCGACAAAGAGGAAGACCGCATGAGGCACGTCCGGGTAAACAATGCCAACATCGAGCCCGTCTTCTTCGCCTATCCCGACAATGCCGTGCTCGACCGGCTCATCATGCGGTATGCGAAGGGCGAGCCTGAGTATGATTTCATCGCGCCCATCGACGGATTCCGCCATCAGTTCTGGGTTATCTCCGACAAGACCGACATCGCCACTATCACCGACGAGTTCCGCAAGATGCCGTCGCTATACATTGCCGACGGCCACCACCGATCGGCCGCTGCTGCGCTCGTGGGTGCGGAGAAAGCCCGCCAGAACCCCAACCATCGGGGCGACGAGGAGTACAACTACTTCATGGCCGTCGCGTTCCAGGCGTCGCAGCTGACCGTACTCGACTACAACCGCGTGGTGAAAGACCTTAACGGGCTCTCGTCGGAGCAGTTCCTCGAGGCACTTCGGAAGAATTTTACCATAGAAAAGAAAGGCTGCGAAATCTACAAACCCGCCCGCCTGCACGAGTTCTCGCTTTATCTCGATGGTTGCTGGTACGCCCTCAATGCCCGCGAGGGAACCTTCGACGACAGCGACCCTATCGGTGTGCTCGATGTGGACATCTCCTCGCGGCTAATACTCGACGAGATTTTGCAGATTGGCGACCTGCGGTCGTCGCATCGCATCGATTTCGTCGGAGGACTGCGAGGATTAGGGGAGTTGAAACGCCGCGTCGACAGCGGAGAGATGCGAGCCGCCCTCGCCCTCTATCCTGTCAGTATGCAGCAGATAATGGACATAGCCGACAGCGGAAACATCATGCCGCCGAAAGCCACATGGTTTGAGCCCAAGCTGCGCAGCGGACTTGTCATCCATAAACTCGCATGACCGATACGTACACGACCATAACTGGCAAGAGCGAAGGATTTTACTCCGAGAAACGGAGTAAGTTCTTCGCTTTTGCGCATCATGTGACTTCTACAGAGGAGATAAAAACCATCATCGCGAGCTATCGCAGGAAATACTACGATGCCCGCCACGTATGCTATGCCTACATATTGGGTCCCGACCGCCAGGACTATCGCGCCAACGACGACGGTGAACCCTCCTCCACGGCTGGCAAGCCCATCCTCGGACAGATTAACTCCAGCGGGCTTACCGATACACTTATCGTTGTTGTTCGCTACTATGGCGGAGTGAACCTCGGCACGAGCGGTCTTATCGTGGCTTATCGCGAGGCTGCCGCCGATGCCATCGCCCATGCAACAACCGAGGAGCGACATGTTGAGGAAACCATCGTCTATGATTTTGCCTATCCCATGATGAACGATGTCATGCGCATAGTCAAAGACATGAATCCCCGTATCATCTCCCAGACCTACGACAACACGTGCTCCATCACCCTTGCTATCCGCCGCTCACAGGCAGAGCAGCTCCGGCAGCGTCTGCAGGCGCTCCATCACTAAAAGACCGCAATCCCTAAAAGGCTAAAAAATCCATCCGCATGCATGAGCTATGATTGCAAAAGACGATGTTCCGGCAAAAATTCTCTAGGGAATTTTGTCTGAAACATATACCTTTCGCAATAAATTCCCTAGGGAATTTTTGCCGAAAGACGGCTTTTCATTTGGTGGAAGAGCGGACAATGCCTGCAAAATCATCGTAAACGGCAGACTTTGAGCCTGCGGGATACGGAATAATCAAAATACCCGATATGGATAAAACCTATTTGCTCAACGGGCATAACAAAGACGAGTACCCCCCTGCGCATACGGCGGAGCATCTGCTAAACCAGCTGATGACTAGAATGTTCGGTTGTGAGCGCAGCCGCAATGCTCACGTTGAGCGCAAGAAAAGTAAAATCAGCTATACGCTCGACCGCAAACCAGACAGGAGCGAGGAAAAGGAAATCGAACGGCGAATGAATGAGCTCATAGCAGAAGATCTGCCCGTGACCTTCGAGCTTGTTGACCGTATGCATTTGCCGGAGGGCGTGGATGCCACACGTTTGCCCGAAGACGTGTCGGATGCTATCCGTCTTGTGCGTATCGGCGATTACGACGTTTGCCCTTGTATCGGAAAGCACGTGCGTTCAACAAGTCAGATTGGGCGTTTCGAGCTGTTGGGCACAAATTGGGACGAGCTGACTCACACTTTTCGCATCCGTTTCAAAATCGTATAGGGACATGTGGGAAAGCACTCATTCCTCGAGATGCTGCCTGATATGGTTTGCCGCCTTGTCGTCGAGCGGGGGAATGGGCATGAAGCCCTCTGTCAGCCGGGCGGTCTCAGACATCAGCTGGAGCAGCCGGCCCATTAGTGGATAGACCTTGAGTGCTAGCAAGAGTTCTTGCAGCTTGTCTTCGTCGTAGGGTGTCTGGACGAGATAGGATGCCAGGTCGGAGAGGAAGCGGCGTGTCAGACGGCGGCGCGCTATCAGCAACCGGGCGTATAGCACTTGTTGGCAGATGACCTGCAGCGGCTCTTCCGCCTGGGGCACTTTTGAGGCGATTTCTTTCCGTATCTTCTCCTCGCTTAATTTCAGAACTTCCGAATAGAGCTGGTGCAATTGCCCTGCCATCGCTTGGGGAGTGATGAGCGTGGTTGTCAGGGCGTTCGGAATGAGCACGCCTTTTCCCTTGTACGCTGTCTTTGCCAGTTCCCTTTGCTCTATTCTGCTGTTGAGATGTATGGCGCTGACATAGCGCTCCATGCCGCTGAAAGTCATGGCCGTCGTGTCGAGCGGAGAATAGACTACCGGGACTCTTAACTTGTAGGCATGTCGCAGAATCGTCGTGATTTTTTCATCGGGGCGACCCAGCAGATGATATATATCGGGCGAGGGAAAGCTATTAGCCGCTGACCGCCCGTCATAGCGCAATGGTTTTACCGGCAATGCTCCCTCAAAGGATGAGGGATGAGGGCTGAGAGATGAGAGAAATCCGGTAAGAAGGAAATCCTCCATTTGCAGAAGAAAGTCTTTCCTAAAAGAAGCGGGATACAGGTATTGAACGGTCATGTCGAAAATCAAGGTCAGACTTTGTGAGTGCTGTAATCGGTTTTGTCTGAGCGCCTGTATTGGTATAGGCGCAGAAGATGATGAAGGGGCAGTACCCTCTCATAGAAGGGAATCATGGGCAAAGGCAATCTCTCATTACGACGTTCGGCGGCTTTCTTGGCGAAGCGGATGCGCAAAAATGTGTTGACGAATATTGACAGGAGGGCAGTGCCGAAAACAATCCACTGGCCTGTTGTATTAGAGATGAGGGATGAGAGGTGGAAGGCAGCGGGAGTGGGAGCATCGCTCGGGATGGAGGCGAGAGGTGCAAGCAGGCCGGCCAGCATGGCTATGTCGGTCAGGAACATAAGCGCATTCTCAAGATTAAAGCGCATACGAGCCAAAACCGTTTTCTTGAGGTGGCCTCTGATGCTGAGATATTGCAGCTGACTGTTGCGCCATCTGCGCTTCGTCGGTGCATCTTCTTTTACGTATGCCTCGGGAGACATTTCTATTGTGGTTGAGTCCTTGGAGGCAAAGAGGCTGACAAGAAAATCATATTCTCCACCGACGAACTGAAGGTTTTGCCGATAGCCATGCCTGTCGAGAAACAAGCTCTTCCTGAAGGCAAGGCATCCGCCAATTGCCCGCCAAGGCACGGCTTGCCGCATCAATTGGCAAACAAGGCGCAGTTGGCAGAACCGTTGGAAAGAGGTGGCTCCGGGTGTATGGCAGTAACTGAGCACAAGATTTTTGTCTGGTGTGAAGTTTCTCGATATAGCGGAAAGCCATTGAGACGTTTCCGGGCAGCTCTCAGCGTCGATAAGGACAATCCATTCGTGTTTCGCAGCTTTAACGCCAAGGGTAATGGCCAGTTTTTTGCGGCTGATGTATCGGGAGCTTTCCGGGATATAGGTGACGTATAAGCGAGAATCGGTCTCAAAGGCTGTCAGGGCATCTTCGGTCTCAGTGTCGCCTTTTTCGGTGACGACGACCACCTGCATGTCGCCCGCATACTCTTGTCGCAGGATAACGGGCAGATGTTCGCGCAGAGCTTCCGCGTTCCTGTTTGGTATGACGAGCACTGAGACGGGCGAGAGTGTGGACGTCGGGATTGGGCAAGCGGGCAACTTCCTTTTCTTCCATACAAAGAAAGGATTTGCCAGTGGGCTGCTAACGGCCAGCAGGAGTATGGCGGTTGCGGCGAGGACGGCGAATATTTCTGCGCTCATAGCTCTTCTGTCAAATATGCTTTCGGTAGGGGGCGGCAGTTGTACTGGCTGGCCATGGACTGGCCGTAGGCTCCTGCGGAGCGGATGGCTATGAGGTCGCCCCGGCGGCAGCGGTTGAGGTCGATGGCTTTGCCGAAGACATCGCTCGACTCGCATATCGGCCCTACGACGTCGTAGGTCTCGACGGGCTCTTGGCTGGTGAGGTTTTGTATGCGGTGGCTTGCCTGGTAGAGGGCGGGGCGGATGAGTTCGGTCATGCCGGCGTCGAGGATGGCGAATTGCTTGCGCGTGCCTTGCTTGACGTAGAGTACGCGGCTGACGAGTGTGCCGCACTGGGCGACTACTGCCCGCCCGAGTTCGAAGTGGAGGGTTTGCCCTGATTGCAGATGCAGGTGGCGGGCGAAGGTGCGGAAATAGCTGTGGAAGTCGGCCATGGGTTGCCGGTCGGGATGGGTATAGCTGATGCCGAGCCCTCCGCCTACGTTGATGTGGCGCACGGCTATACGATGCCGCTGAAGCTGTTGCAGCAGGTCGCCCGCGCGATTGCACAGGGCCTTGAAGTCGCCCATGTCGAGTATCTGGGAACCGATATGGAAGTGCAACCCCTCTAGCTGTACGCTGGACATGTGGCGGCTTTGCTCTATTGCTGGAAGCATATCGCTCATGGCTATGCCAAACTTGTTCTCGGCAAGGCCGGTTGTGATGTTGGCATGTGTGTGCGCGCCTACGTCAGGGTTGATGCGGAGGGCGATGCGTGCTACCTTGCCTTGGGCGGCTGCTAACTGGTTGATGACTTCGAGCTCGGCGAGGCTTTCTACGTTAAAACAGAAGATGTCGTTCTGAAGGGCAAGGTTGATTTCCCAGTCGGCTTTTCCTACTCCGGCATAGACTATCTTGGAGGGGGGGAAGCCTGCCTTCAGGGCTGCCTCTATCTCACCTCCACTGACACAGTCGGCTCCAAATCCCTCTTGGCTGATGATGCGGAGCAGGGCAGGGTTGGCGTTGGCCTTGACGGCGTAGTGTACCTCCCAGGGGTGAGGGGTGAGAGGTGAGAGGGGAGAGGGGTGTACCTCCGCATTTATGATGCGAAGGGTCTCACGAAGCAGTCGCGTATCGTAATAGTAGAAGGGTGTTCTGAGGTTTTTGAATTTGTCTATGGGAAACATTTTGACGATTTACAATTTTCACGTTTAGTGTTGAGCGTTTAATGTCCCTCCGTGTTTGTCCGTGGTTCCAATTATGCATTATGAATTGGGGAACAACACATCGCTCAGACTTTGCAGGGCACGTTTCTTGTCGGCTTTGCGGATGAGGAAGGAGATGTTGTAGTTGCTCCCACCGTATGAAATCATACGCACGGGGATATTTCTCATCGCGTCGAGGGCGAGGGTCTCAAATCCGAGATTACTCCAGTCCAGGTCGCCTACGACACAGACGATACACATGTCGCTATCGACAGTGACGGTGCCGTATTGCTTCAGTTCATCGACAATGTCGTTGAGATGGCTGTCGTTGTCGATGCTCATCGAGACACCGACCTCGGAAGTGGCTATCATGTCGATGGGAGTCTGGTAGCTTTCGAAAATCTCAAATATCTTGCGCAGGAACCCTGTGGCCAGCAGCATCCTTGACGATTTAATCTTTATGGCGATGATATTGTCCTTGGCTGCCACAGCCTTGATTTTTCCTCGCACGAGAACGTTGTCGATGATGGTTCCCTCAGCCTGCGGGTCAAGGGTGTTCTTCAGTCTGACGGGTATGCCGGCATATTTCGCGGGCTGGACACAGGTGGGATGAAGAATCTTTGCGCCGAAATAGGCAAGCTCGGCAGCCTCCTCGAAGTTGAGCTGGCGGATGGCCTCTGTGTTGTCAACGATGCGCGGGTCGTTGTTGTGCATCCCGTCGATGTCGGTCCATATCTGTATCTCGTCGGCGGGGAGGGCTGCTCCTATAAGCGAGGCGGTATAGTCGCTGCCTCCACGGAGCAGGTTATCGACCTCACCGTAGGCGTTGCGACAGATAAACCCTTGGGTCACATAGATTTGATGTCCTTGATGCTCGCTCATAACACTGGCCAGCTTTTCCTTGATATATTGAGGGTCGGGCTCGGCATTCTTGTCGGTGCGCATGAAATCAAGAGCCGACAGCAATACGGCATCGATGCCTTGCTCCTGCATATAGCCGACCATCATGTTTGTGCTCAGAATCTCGCCTTGTGCAACAACACTTTTCTCCTCAAAACTGGTGAAGAGGTCTTTGGTAAAGGAGTGCAGGTAGTCGAACTCTTCGTGAAGAAACGCTTGCATCTTTTCTTTTGCCTCCGTCGTGGAAAACAACTCTTCTACGTGCTGAGTATATTCTTTCTCTAACTGGTTGATGACTTCATTGGCTCCTTCCGGATTCTTCTTATAGAGATAGTCGGTTATCTCGACAAGTGAGTTGGTGGTACCCGACATCGCCGACAAAACAACAAAGGTCGGCTCACCTGATTCCACAATTAGCGAGGCAACGTGTTTCATCCGTTCAGGTGTGCCGACGGATGTGCCTCCAAATTTCATTACTTTCATGTTTAGTGTTTAGCGTTTAGTGATTTTTCAACTTTTCAACTTTTCAACTTTCAGCTATCCTCACCGTCCTCAGTAAGGTCCATATTGCTGTATTCTGTGGTCACCTCACTCATGTGCCCCCCTTCCTTGCAACGATAGACACGTCCGGAATATTTGTCCAGCAACCCGATATTATGTGTTGACATGACAACTGCTGTTCCCGAAGCTGTGATGTCCTTAAACAGCCGCATGATGTTGTCTGCCGTCTCCGCGTCAAGGTTTCCTGTCGGCTCGTCGGCAAGGATTATTTTGGGGTTATTCAGCAGAGCCCTGGCTATCGCTATGCGCTGTTGCTCTCCTCCAGACAGCTCATGGGGCAGCTTGTCTTTCTTCTCTGTCATTTCCACCACATTGAGGACATCGGCAATGCGCCCTTCAATATCGGCTTTCTTCCATCCTGTGGAACGTAGGACAAACTGGAGGTTTTTTTCTACGGTGTAGTTGTGCAATAGCTGAAAATCTTGGAAGATAATACCCATTTCCTTTCGTAAGGCTGGTATTTCCTTCCGTTTGATGGTCACCATGTCGCGCCCAAGAACTTCTGCCTTTTCTGCTTCATCTTTGAAGACATCCAATTCGCCGTACATGGTTTTCAGCAAAGAGCTTTTTCCTGACCCGACTTTTCCAATCAGGTAAACAAGCTCGCCTTCGCTAACCACAATGTCCACATCTTTTAGAATGAGAACATCCTCCTGGTATACATTTACTTTTTTATAGTCTATCAGCATAATCATTAGTGTTTTTTCCAGTTCGGATTGTGGCGAACTTGAAGCTCGCGAGCGAGGTCTTCTATGCGCAACCCTTTGCTGGTGAGTAATACAATTAAATGATACAACATATCTGATGCTTCATAAACAAGGCGTTCTGATGTTCCGTTTGTCGCCTCAATAACGGTTTCCAGTGCCTCTTCTCCGAATTTCTGGGCCATTCGGTTCAGACCGTCTTTAAACAGACTTGTCGTGTAAGAGCCTTCCGGCATCTCCTCATGGCGCTTGACGATAAAGTCCTGCAACTCTGACAAGAAGAGTAGGGGAGCAGACAGGTTCTCCTCATGCCAACAGGTATCTGCGCCCGTGTGGCAGACAGGACCTTCGGGATGAACTTGTATGAGCAGGCTGTCGTTATCGCAGTCACATTTGATGTCCACCACATGCAAGAAGTTTCCGGATGTCTCTCCCTTTGTCCATAGACAGTGGCGGGTACGGCTCCAGAAGGTGACTTTCCGGGTGGATAAAGTCTGTTTGTAGGCTTCTTCATTCATGAATCCCAGCATCAAGACTTTTCGGGTGCTTGCATCTTGAATGATTGCCGGAACAAGACCGCTCATTTTCTCAAAATCTATTTTCATTTTAACTCCTAACATATACACCTTCTCGTTTCAAATATTCCTTTAACTCCGCGATGCCAATCTGTCCAAAATGGAAAACACTTGCCGCAAGCGCCGCATCGGCCTTTCCCGTAATAAAAACATTGCGGAAATGTTCTTTCCGTCCGGCACCTCCACTTGCTATAATCGGTATGGAGAGCTGTTCTGAAAGCATAGCCAAGGCATCGTAGGCAAAACCGGTTTTCATGCCGTCGTGATCCATGCTCGTGAACAGAATCTCACCGGCGCCACGCTCTTGTGCCTCATGAGCCCAATTGAGAAGTGTTAACTCTGTTTTTATACGTCCCCCGTGCATATAGCAATACCACTCGCCATCCTCATAGTGGGCATCTATGGCGCAGACGCAGACCTGACTGCCGTATTTCGAGGCAATCTCATCAATAAGCCCGGGATTTTTCAGAGCTGCTGAATTTATACTGATTTTATCAGCTCCAGCACCAAGCAGTCTATCAACATCGCTGATTTCATTAATACCGCCACCAACCGTAAAGGGAATGTTGACTTCTTCTGCCACACGGGTTACCATCTCGGCAAAGGTTTTTCTGCCTTCATGAGACGCCGTGATGTCCAGAAAAACCAGCTCGTCAGCCCCTGCCTGACTATAGGCACTACCCAGTTCCACAGGATCACCAGCCATTTGAAGGTTGATGAAGTTCACCCCCTTTACCGTCTTTCCGTCTTTTACGTCAAGACAAGGAATAATCCGTTTAGCCAGTCCTTTATTCACGATTCTCTAACAATTGTTCAACGTTAATCTTTCCTTCATAATATACCTTTCCAAAAACAACGGCAGGAACCCCGGCTGCTTCAAGTTGGCAAATATCTTCATTTGAAGAAACCCCTCCGCTTGCGATAAGGTGTAGATGGGGGAACTCCTGAAGAATACGCATATATAAATCTACGGCAGGCCCTTTCATCATCCCGTCTCGGGAGATATCTGTGCAGAGTATTTTGTTGATGCCTTTCTTAATGTACTTTTGAATAAAAGGAAAAAGACCCTCTTGTGATTTCTCCAGCCATCCGTTTATGGCTATAACACCATCTTTGACATCTGCGCCGATAATAATTCTTTCCGCTCCATATCTGTCTATCCACTCATAGACTATCTCCGGGTGGGTCACAGCAACCGACCCTATGGTCACCATTGTTGCCCCACAATCAAATGCTTTTTGAATATCCTCATCGGTTTTAATGCCACCACCAAAGTCGATGGTCAGATTCGTGCTCTTTGCAATCGCTTTCAAGGCCTCCCCATTTACAATATGCCTCGCCTTTGCACCATCAAGGTCAACGACATGAAGGCGGCGAAAACCGTAATCCTCAAAAGTCTGGGCGACCTCTACGGGTGTACGCTCATACTCCGTTTTCTTGTCATAGTCGCCTTTGGCAAGCCTGACGCATCTTCCTTCTAAGATATCTATGGCGGGTATCAGTTCTATCATAGCTCCAAAAAGTTTTTAATGATGAGTTCTCCTACCGCGCCACTTTTCTCCGGATGAAATTGTGTGGCATAGAAATTCGCTTTATTGAGAGCCGCACTGAAGGGCTGGATATAATCAGACTGGGCAATGGTCCATTCGCATAGCGGCACGTAATAGCTGTGCACAAAATAGGCAAACGACTCTTCGTCAATTCCCTTGAATAAGGGTCCTGATAAACGGGTCAGCATATTCCAGCCCATAGCCGGGACTTTATCCTCATGTCTGGCAGGACAAAATTTCTTGACTTCAATTGGAAAAATACCGATACAATCTGTATCGCCTTCTTCTGTATGCGCACAAAGCAATTGCTGCCCAATACAAATGCCCAATACCGGCTGGGTGAGATTGCGGATGATTTCGTCCAGTTGATGCGCCTTTAAATAATGCATGGCCGTAGAAGCTTCCCCTTGACCGGGAAATACAATACGGTCTGCCGACATCAGCGTTTCCGGGTTATCGGTCACAATCGGCTCTATGCCTAATCGCTTGAAGGCTTTAGTCACCGAGAAAATGTTTCCGGCATTATATTTTACAATTGCAATCCTCATAATAATCCAACTTTATAAACGCATGCCGTTGAAACGCTATTCGTCTTGGCTTCTGGTGCGAAGCAATATGCTCGTGGCACCAATGGTGAACAAGGTTCCGTCTTCGATAACGCGGCGCTCCCTGTCGCCCAGTATCTGGTTATCCACGAACGTGCCCGTGTAGCTCGGCCCGTCTCTCAGCACATATTTGAGTCTGCCGTTTTTGTCGCGACTGACATTTATGACACAATGGGTCATGTCCACACTTGGGTCAACCGTCTCTATCGGACAATTGATGGGATTGCCTTTCTGGTAGCGGCCAATCGTGTTGTCACCCATCTGGAGAGGAATAACTTGCTTGAAATGGAAAACGTTTTCTATGACCACAATGCATCCTACTCCATCCTCATGGTCGTGTTCGTCGGGATGCTCATCCCGTTGCAGCCGGTGGAGTTTAGATGCCCCCATGCGAATGCTGAACTGCTTATTGCATTGTGGACATGAAAAAACGAGCGACTGCCCGTCTGCATATTTTGTCTCATCGAATATGATATAGTTATCGCATTTCGGACATCTGACCCGTTTCATAATACTCTTATTCCTGATTCGTTACCCATCCCGGCACCTTCGGTGCTTTTGCTTGCATTTCTTTCAGACCCTCCGATGCCTCTTCTCGGCTATTGTATCTTCCTTTGAGCACTTTAGATTTATTCCCCGAAAGAACAACCCGCACATCATCAACACCTTGCTGTGCCAGATCCTTTATATACATGTTGGCATTTGCCTCCGGAAGACCGCACGCAAGGACTATTGTCCACGGGCCTTCGCTCTTTGGCTGTGGCTGCACGGCCTTTGTAGTATTCGTGTTGCGATTGGGTTGAGCGGTCTTGCCTGCGTTTGTTCTTTCTGTTTTCACCTTTATCCCCGGTTTGCCCGTTGTTATGCTTTTCGGCATAATATTGTAGAGCATCTCCGTGTTTATCCCGCCTTTCAGGTTTGGAGTCCCGGTATTCAGGATAGGGGAGGGCAGCATCCACAGAATAAGTGCGGCCACACATGCTACAGCGGCCTTTCGAAGCGTGCTCAGTTTGATGCTGATAGCCTTTGGGGTGTGCTCCGCACCAATGGCTTCCTTTTCGGCCTTTTGGGTATTACCAAGAGGACTTATCTCAAATCCACTCAATCCGTAGAGCGCAGGGGTGAGGATTCCGCTTTCATTGGGCTCGAAGTGATAGCTTCCCGTAGTGTTCCTATGCAAATTTCCTAACCCATGCAGTTCATAAACACCTTCGAAGTCGATCGTATGTCTCAGCTCAGAGACTTCTTTTTCTATTTCTCGCAAAGCCTCAGGATAGCTCATGTCGTAGGTGTCAACATACGATTGTGCCAAAAGCGAGTCGTTCAATGTCAACTGACTGTTAAACCCTAATGTTCGCGAGGGGGGGAGAAACATATTGTCATTGTTGTCCCAATGTGCTTCTACATGATGGGAAACAAAACCGCCAAACCCTGGAACGATGACGCAATCATGCTCCAAGAGAAGGATTTCAATATGTTTGTCAAGTCTTATCACGCTGCAAAGATACAAAAAAAGGTTGAAGATAAAAAGTTTTTAAACCATTTTTTTTGTAACTTTGTACCCCGTAAACATCAAATAATGAATTATGAAATACGTTGAAGCATCAATCAAAGGTGTATGGATTATTGAGCCTAAAGTGTTTAGCGACCCGAGGGGTTACTTCTTCGAATCGTGGAAACTTTCTGATTTCGAGGAGCATATAGGCAAAGTTGAGTTTATTCAAGACAACGAGTCGAAGTCTTCTTATGGTGTGTTGCGTGGCCTGCATTACCAGACGGGCGACCATGCGCAGGCCAAGCTCGTAAGAGTGATTAAGGGTAAGGTGGTCGATGTTGCCGTTGATATCAGAAAGAGCTCGCCCACATTTGGGCAGCATGTTGCCGTTGAGTTATCAGAAGAGAATAAACGCCAGTTGTTTATCCCCCGAGGTTTTGCCCATGGTTTTCTTGTCTTGAGCGAGGAGGCTATTTTTACTTATAAGGTAGATAACACGTATGCGCCCGCACATGAGGCCAGCATCCGATGGAACGACCCCGACATCAACATCCAGTGGCCGATTGACCCCAAAGACATTATCACAAGTGAGAAAGACCTCAAAGGAAAATCACTTTCAGAAGCCATCTTATTTGACTGACAACTAGTGTGTTAATTATAAAGCGTTCGACTTCTTATGAACTTCGGGGTTATTGCCGCAGGTGAGGGTTCAAGGCTTCTACAAGAAGGGGTGAAGGTTCCTAAGCCCTTGGTGAAGATTGGCGGTGAGCCGCTGGTTGACAGGTTGCTCAGAATATTTACTGCTTCCGAGCCTGCCAATACGGTTGTCATTTGTAACGACTTGCACGAAGAGACCATTCGTCATTTGCGGCAATATGCTGCCAAAAATGCTTTGCAGACTATGCCGTTTCAGCTGGTTGTCAAGACGACACCGAGTTCTATGCACAGCCTCTATGCCATTAGCTCGTATCTTACAGGCGATATCTTTTGCGTAACCACCGTTGACACTGTTTTCCAAGAGGAACGCTTCACGGCCTATGTGGATGTTCTTAAAGAATGTGTCTCCAACGGATACGACGGTCTTATGGGTGTAACCGACTACATCGACGACGAGAAGCCGCTGTATGTGGAAACCGATACGGATATGAACATCGTGAGTTTCCTTGACAGTCCGCCGCCATCTTGCCAATACGTATCGGCTGGAATCTATGGGCTTACCCCAAAATCTCTCGCTGTCTTGCGTGATTGCATCGCACGGGGTGATCAGCGCATGAGGAACTACCAACGGGCATTGTTGAGAGCAGGCCTACGCCTGAAGGCCTATCCTATGGGGAAAGTCATGGATATTGACCATTTGACTGACATCGAGAAAGCGGAGAATTTTTTAGCCGATGGGGAATAGAGTCATAGCCATACAACGCGATAAGCGTTATTGTCCTAATGGTCCGCAGGCCGATACAGCCATACTCAAGGCGGTTACCTCTCGTCTTCATGACGAGGTGATAACGGTAGAGGAAGGGCAACTGCCGTCTGGTTTCCATGATGCAGATGTCATTCTCTCCATGGGACGGATGCCAGAGACACTTGCCGTGTTAAAGGCTTGTCAGGCCAAAGGCTTGCGGGTGATAAATCGTCCGGAAGCAGTAGAGAGATGCACACGAGGCATTATCCATCGCGTCATGCTGGATTGTGGCGTGTCCATACCGGAAGAAGAGGGGGCGGCTGGCTATTGGCTGAAGCGGGGAGATGCCGACGCCCACCAACAGGGCGATGTTGTTTTTTGCGAAAACAAACAACAGTTGGAAGAGGCTAAGGCGCAGTTTCTTCGTCAAGGGATAACCCAATGGGTCGTTAGTCCGCACGTAGAGGGAACGAACGTGAAGTTCTATGCCGTAGTTCGTCATTTCTTCCGATGCTTTCCTGACGGAATACTCAACAATCAGAAGCGCAAAGAGCTTCACAAGGCAGCCATGAAAGTTGCCGAAACCATTGGCATTGACATCTATGGCGGCGACTGCATTGTTGACAAGAATGGCGATTTCTTTCTCATCGACTTCAACGACTGGCCAAGTTTTGCGCCTTGTCGCGACGAAGCCGCAGAAGCAATTGCCAAATTGATTTAATTGAAGTTAGCATGTAATGATAACCCTGAACACGGATGAACACGGGAACACGGACAAGCACGGATAAAGACGGCCTTGCAGGCCGTCTTTACACCAACTTTTGGAACTTGATTTAACCATTAAAGCACATGAATTTCAAGGAATTGTTGCAACAGTCAATAAAGTCGGAAGATACCGAGGAATGGCTCGACAAGGTGTTTACGCGCCCTGTCGGTCTTGCCTTTGCGCTTTTGTGGCGCAGATTAGGCGTACATCCCAATACCATTACCATTCTTTCTATCATTTTAGGTGTGGCGGCGGCATGGATGTTCTACTATACCGACTGGCAACATAACCTCTGCGGGGTTGTGCTGCTCATGTTTGCCAATTTTTGCGATTCCACCGACGGGCAGCTTGCGCGCCTTACCAATCAGAAATCTTTTGTCGGGCGTGTGCTCGACGGACTTGCTGGTGACGTGTGGTTTTTCTGCATCTATGCCGCCCTCTGCTTCCGTCTGATGCCACAGGAAATTCCGTTTACATCCGTCAAATGGGGCTTGTGGATTTGGCCGATAGCCTACGTGGCAGGCATCGTCTGCCATACCAACCAGAGCTCACTTGCCGACTACTACCGTCAGATACACCTCTTTTTCTTGAAAGGAAAAGAGGGGAGCGAGCTCGACAACAGCCGGCAACAGATTGAGGTGCTCCGCACACTTCCACGCGACAACTGCCTCGGCAGGTTTTTCTATTCCAACTATGCACGCTATTGCCGTAATCAGGAAAGGCGAACGCCGAGGTTTCAGGCTTTCTTCAGGCAATTCAAGACACGAGGCGACGATGCGAATGATGCTTCTGAAGGAACGTGGCGTACTGCGTTGAAAGAAGAGAGTAGGGTAGAGGAGACATTCTTGGAGGGCAGCCGGCCATTGATGAAGTACACTAACATCCTCACGTTCAACTGCCGCGCCATCGTGCTCTATGCCACATGCCTGCTCAACGTACCCTACGTGTTTTTCCTGTTCGACCTGACGGTTTTCCACCTTATTTATATATATATGCATCACCGGCACGAGGCATTATGCGAAAGGCTGACAACAGAATAAACGGATGAAATATAAAGCACTTATATTCGACTACGGCGGCACGATTGACACACCGGGCGTTCATTGGAGCCGCGCGATATGGAATGC
>JAFRZC010000043.1 GCA_017442765.1 Prevotella sp.
GAGTAGCTGAAGGCTCCGTCGTTGATATAGCCCTCGACAATGGCGCGGTCGACGTAGATGTCGGCGGTGAGCTGCATTCTCCCCTCTCCGGTGGGAGAGGGGTCGGGGGTGAGGCTGTCGGGCACGAAGAACTCGCCTTGCAGGCGGTTGCCGTTCATGTCGTAGTCGAGCAGCCTCTGTCCGCGATACTTGAGTCCGGCATCGGTGGCATAGGTGAGTTGCAGGGTCAGTCGGATGCGCAGGAGGTCGTTGCCGTTGAAGGCCTCCAGTGCCTTGTTGGCCTCGGTCTGACTGAGGTCGTGGCCCTCATAGGCTTTCTCAAACAGTTGCTCGGTCTCGGCGACGGGTCGGCTGTAGAGCCGCAGGCCTTGTGATGTGTTCACGAGTACTTGTTCCTGCGGCAGTAGCATACAGCCGTTGAAGGGCATGTCGTCGAACGAGATGCGCCCCCATGCCATCTTGATGACGCGTCCGTCGGTGGCGGGAATGTTGTTGAAGCACTGTGCGGCATAGGCCGAGCCGTTGAGGTTGCACTGTTTCGGGCCGAGGGGTGTGAAGGTCTTTCCGTCGAATGTGCCTGTCATATAGGTGCCCGATGCGCCCCACATGACCCAAGCCCCGTTAAGGCTAAACAGTTCGGGACACTCCCAGAAACCAGTGATGTGCGACATGGGTGTCCAGTTGACGAGGTTGGTGGAGTTGTAGATGGTGTGGCCGTCGCGCTCGTTCAATACGAGTACCCAGTGTTTGCCGGGTGCGTACCAGAACACTTTGGGGTCGCGGGTGTCGTGGCTCTGCCAACGCTCATGTGAGTCGATGACGGGGTTGCCGGCATACTTTGTCCATGTCAGTCCCTCGTCGGTGCTGTAGGCCATGCACTGCCGCTCATATTCCGGGCGGTCGGCGGTGTAGAAGGCGTAGAGCGTGTCGCCGACGGCAACGGCTGAGCCCGAGAACATGGTGCCGATGGTGTCGGGATGCAGGGCAAGGGGCAGCTCCTGCCAGTGGAGCAGGTCGGTGGACACGGCGTGTCCCCAGTGCATGTTCTCCCACTCGCGCTCGTAGGGGTTGTGCTGGTAGAACATGTGGTATTTCCCTTTGAAGAAGACGAGCCCGTTGGGGTCGTTGATCCATCCGCGCCGAGTGGTGAAATGATATTGCGGCCGGTATTGCTCATGATAGATCTCCGACTCTCCCATGATGGTGTCGGCCTGAAAAATCTTTGCCAAAGCCGCCGCGTCGCCGTCGAAGTTGATGGTCAGCGTTTTTCCTTTCCACATGGTGACATCCTCGAACACCCAGTAGTCGGGTGCGCCGTCGGTCAGGCGGATGACCGACCGGCACGCTTGTTGTCCGCCAACGGAGAGTGTCATCCAACGGCGGTCAACGCTGTGTGAGACAGGATAATTCAGATAACGTTTCGTGATTTTTATTTTCCGGTCGGCTGCAACGGCAGTCGTGGCCGCCAGTATGACAATAAGTGTGGCTGTGGCTTTTCTCATTTTCTATTGGTGTTTATGCGTTCCGGTCCATTTGCCGATGCGGTGGCGGATGGCTTTGGCGATGTCGGTGAAGTGGCCGTAGCGGAGGTTGAGGATGAGTTCCTCGAGGCTGTATTGTATTTTTCGCCAGGGGTTGTTCCATGCGTTGCGTTTATAGACACGCTTTTTGAAGGCTGTGTTCTCGACGAACTCGGCGGGGTGGCGTAGGGGGAAAGTGAGCTCGAAGCGCTGCATGGTGAACTGTCGGCGAAGCCGTCGGGGCATGGTTTTGAGCGATGTGGCGTAGTGGGTGCCCTCGCCGGTGAAACCTATGTTGTTGATTTGGTTGCGGGTGGGCATGACGGCCATGCCGCCGCTGAGCAGCATGTGGCTCCAGAAGATGGTCTCGTAGTAAGCCTTGCCTGATGCGCGGTGGTCGCGGCACATCTGCAGGAAATCGCGTCGCAGCTTTCCCGAAGCCATGAGCTGTTCGACGTGCTCTACCTTCTCGGGGTTGTCGAGCCAGGTGTAGTGCTCGTCCCACTGGTCGGTGACGCGCCGCCACGAAGCCCATCCCCAGATGCTGAACACGGTGGTGAAGAAGTAGTCGGCCTCGATGCCGGGTGTCTGCTCGTCGCTGTTGAATCCGGCTATCATGGTGACGCGCTCATCGTCGGCATAGCGGTCGAGCAACTCCTTGCAGAAGGGAAAGAACGACTGCGCGGGCACGTCGTCATCTTCGAGTACGATGCAGCGGTCAACGTGAGAGAAGGCCCACTTCTGTGCGATGAACTCCGAGGGGTCGCAGCCGTAGTTTTTCTCTTGATAGAGCCGCTCTACCTGGCAGTCCCAGTCGATGTCGGCTGCTATCTTGCGGCAGGTCTCGATGCCGGGCAGGTCGCGGTCGTTGCGCGGACCGTCCTGATAGAGGAAGAGACGGGCGGGTCGGGCTTTGCGGACTTCTTCGAACACTTCGCGGAAATGGTCGGGGCGGTTGAAGAAGATGAGGAGGACGGCGATGTCGATATTGTTGTTCATAGTTCCGGCATGATGAATATGGCGTGAATTTTCCGTTTTTCCTCGGGCGGAATCTCCATGTAGTTTTTATACAGGTCGGAGAGATAGGCATCGGGGTTGGCGGGTGCCGAGAACGGCTTGCCCTCGAAGGTGATGGTGGAGAGCGGGAATATGCTGTCCTGCCGGTGCATGATGCCATAGCCGTTGTTGGTCAGGATATTGCCCCAGTAGGTGTCCCGTTTACGGATGGCGAAGGTGATGGCCCAGACGATACGGGCGATGCAGTATTTCGCTCCGAACCAGAAGAACTCGGCGAAGGAGCGCAGCGAGTAGTGGTGCGCCTTGTGGAGTATGGAATAGCTCTTCGATAGCATCAGCCCGAAGCGTCGGGCGAAGCCGCGCGAGACGTTGGGGTAGGGGATGAAGGGGAATATATCGACGAAGATGCCCTTCTCGTAGTCGGCGGCGAAGTCGTCGCCGGGCTCGACGAAGAACGAGTTGAGGTCGCGCACCTTTGTGACGGGCTCTTTCGTCGGCTCTGTCTCCGGAGTCTGCAGGTACAGACCGTCGCGCAGCTCGGCGGGCGCGATAGTCTTGAACCGCTGGAGTCCCTCGGCGGTCATGGCGATGTCGATGTCGTCGTCCCAGGGAATGAATCCCTTGTGGCGCACGGCGCCGAGCAGCGTGCCGCCGTCGAGCCAGTAAGCTATCCCGTGCTTGCGGCAGATGCGGTCGATCTCCTCGAGGATGCCGAGCTGTTTCAGCTGACAGGCGCGAAGCTGCCGCTGCTTGAATTGTTCGAGTTGTTGACTTCTCACCATCGGTGTTACTTCTTTTATAGCGTGCAAATATACAGACTTTTTCGCAATTCCGTGTGCTGTTTTCCGAAAAAATGCAGAAAAGGGCGGAAATGCTGAAAAGGAAACCAAGCTCCTCACGACCCCATTGACGGTCTTTCACGATGCAAAAGACCGTCTTTCATAAAGTAATATAATATATATTACCGAGTAATATAATATATATTACTGAGTAAAATAATATATATTACCGAGTAATATAATATATATTACTTTGAGAACCCTTGTCTTTCGTATCGAGGAAGCATGGTTTTTGCCCGGACAAGCTTAAGGTGTGCCCGAAATCAGGCTTTGCCCCGACTTAAAAATTTTCCTTTCAGGAAGGCCATGCTCTCATGCAGGATTTGTGCACCGGCCAGTTGCATGACGACATAGTAGAGGGCGGTGGCCAAGGCGATGCGCACGCCGAGCAGCAGCCAGAGGCTGGTGACGGACCGGGTGAGGAAGTGAACGGCCGTCATCACCGCCAGGGCCGAGAGGGCGAAGGGCAGCACGTCGAGCAGGAAGTGGCGCAGGCGGTAACCGATGAGCCGGCGTACGAAGAAGTGCCACACGAAGAGCCACATTATATTTATAAAGGTATAGACGCAGACCATTGTGCGGATGCCGTAGGGCCAGATGAGCACCATGGTGAGCATCTGCAACAGGCTCAACGCAAGTGTGCAGCGCAGGTAGAGTCCGGAGCGTCCGTGGCTCACGATGAGGTTCGACAGCAGCGAGCACAACGGCAGCACGGCTCCAGCCAGACAGAGGATCTGGATGAGCTGTGCGCTGAAGAGCCACTTCTCGGTGACGGCCAGCACGATGAACTCCTTGGCCACGAGGCCGAAGCCCAGCAGCAGCGGAAAGGAGAGGAACGACGTGAAGCGCACCAGCTTGCGCAGCGCCTCGAGCTGGCGCGACGAGTCGCCCCGCAGATCGACCATCACGGGCTGTGCCACCGCATCGACCATGCCCTGAATGACCGACGTGCATTTCGTGTTCCACTGGTGGGCCTGATTGTAGTTGCCTGTGTCGTGAGCCGTGTAGTAGCGGCCGAGCAGAATGTTCAGAATGTTGTTGTTCACATGGGTCAGTATCATGGTGGCCAGCATCTTGCAGCTGAAGCGGAACATGCGGCGCACGGGGCCGAAGTCGATATCCCATGTGGGTCGCCAGGGCGAGTAGTGCCAGAAAAGGGCGGCGTTCACCATATTATATATAATAGGCTGCGTGGCTACTGCCCAGTAGCCCATGCCTCGCCATGCCATCGCCACGCCCACGATGTTCGACACGAGCACCGCCGCAATGTTCGACTTGGCACGCTGCTTCACCATCATGTTCTTGAACAGGTAGGCCGACTGCGACGTGGTCAGGCTGGCGAACAGAATGCTCAGGAAAGCATAGCGCGAGAGGCCGGTGAGGGCGGGTGTGTCGTAGAAGCGGGCAATGAGCGGGGACGAGAGGAACAGCAGCACATAGAGCCCGCCGCCTACGAGAATGTTGAACCAGAATACGGAGTTGTAGTCGCGCGCCGTAGGCTCTTTCAGGTTGGCGATGGCCACGATGAACCCGCTGTTCTGCAGTGCCGTGGCCACAAGCGTGAAGATGGTGATCATGGCCACCAGACCGAAGTCGTCGGGCGACAACAACCGGCCGAGCACAATGCCGAACACCAGCCCGATGAGCTGCAGCACGACATTGTTCATGCCGCCCCAGAACAACCCGCGGGCCGTCTTCTCTCTCAGTGACTCCATATTCTTCTCCGATTCTGCTAAAGCCCTGCAAAAATACGGCTTCTTTCGAAGAAAACAAAACAATTTACGAATTTTAATGTGAAAACCTTGCAAAAACGCAAAACATTTCGTAACTTTGCCTACACTTTTGAACATCTAAACCTTATCATCTGTCAGGAAGTCGTGCATATAGGAATAGCAGGAAACATGGGAAGCGGCAAAACCACCTTGACCAACATGTTGGCCAAGCACTACGGGTGGATACCGCGCTTCGAGGCCGTTGACTTCAACCCCTATCTCGAAGACTACTACAAGGACATTAAGCGCTGGACATTCAACCTTGAGGTCTATTTCCTCAAACAACGGTTCAAAGACCTTCTCGACATTGCCAAGTCGGAGGAAACCGTCATCCAGGACCGCACCATCTACGAGGGTGTCTATGTGTTCACCGCCAACAACAAGGCCATGGGACACCTCTCCGACCGCGACTTCGACACCTATATGGAACTCTTCGAGCAGATGACCACCATCGTCAGGGAGCCCGACCTCATGATTTACCTCCGTGCCAGCGTGCCCCACCTCGTGGAGAACATACAGAAGCGCGGCCGAAGCTACGAGCAGAGCATCCCGCTCGAATACCTCACCAATCTCAACGATCGCTACGAAGACTTCATCACCAATAAATACAAAGGCCGGCTGCTCATCGTCGATGTCGATGCGCTCGATTTCCAGCATAACCCGCGCGACTTCGCAAGCATCATCGACAAGATAGACGCGCAGCTCTTCGGACTCTTCCCCGTCGCCCCATCCCAGTAAATATCCCAGTAAATTCCAGAAAAATCAAAAGAATATGCACATTGCAATAGCCGGAAACATCGGAAGCGGAAAAACAACGCTCACCAAAATGCTCGCCAAACGATATGGCTGGACTCCCCGCTTCGAGCCCGTTGACAACAACCCCTACCTGTCGGACTTCTACGCCGATATGAAACGCTGGTCGTTCAACCTGCAGGTCTATTTCCTGAACAAACGCTTCAAGGAAGTGGTGGAAATCTCAAAGAGCACCGACACCATCATACAGGACCGCACCATCTTCGAGGATGCACGCATCTTTGCACCCAACCTGCACGGGCAGGGCATGATGAGCGACCGCGACTTCGACAACTACTCCGACCTGTTCGACCTGATGATGTCGCTCGTGAAACTGCCCGAGCTCATGATCTACATCCGCTCGACCATACCAAACCTCATCGCCCAGATTGCCAAGCGCGGCCGCGATTATGAGCAGTCCATACGCATCGACTACCTGCAGGGACTCAACGACCGCTACGAGGAATGGATCTCGACCTACAAAGGCAACCTCATCATCGTCGATGGCGACAACACGAAGTTTGAAAGCAACCCCCATGACTTCCAGAAAATCACCGACATGATTGACGCAAAACTCTACGGACTCTTCCCACTTTCGGAATAAAAAAATATAAACCGCGTTAAAAAATATTAACAAACAGGTTTTCGCATACCATAAATCGGACTGTAAAGGAGAAAAAGTAGTACCTTTGCAGTCCGATTATTAGTTGGGGATGCCCTTAGAGTCCCCCGTGCGGTAGTGTTAATAGCGTTGCTTTTGGCCGGGCACCGTGGTTAGTGAATCGACCGTACACCCTTTGCAGACTGTAGGCGAGAGCAGCAAGCTCGCTTGCGTGTTCTTTGTGTGCACTGCTGAGGGAGAGATAAAGGAAAATGTTTTTTAGTAGTAAAAATTTTTAACGTAAAATGAACACTTTAAGTTACAAGACTATTTCCGCCAACCGCGAGACGGTGAACAAGGAATGGGTGGTCGTTGATGCCACCGACCAGGTCGTTGGTCGCCTTTGCTCGAAGGTTGCAAAGCTCATTCGCGGAAAGTACAAACCCAACTTCACACCCCACGTGGACTGTGGAGACAACGTCATCATCGTCAATGCCGAGAAAGTGATTTTCACCGGCAAGAAAGAAACCGATAAGGTTTACACGCGTTATACTGGCTATCCCGGTGGACAGCGTTTCAGCACACCGGCAGAACTGCGCAAGACCAAATACGGCACAGAGCGCATCATCCGCCATGCCGTGAAAGGTATGCTCCCCAAAGGCCGTCTCGGTCGTCATCTCTTGGATAATCTTTATATTTACGAGGGCGCAGAGCATCCCCATGAGGCACAGAAGCCCAAAGCAATTGATATTAACCAGTATAAATAAGAAATAACGATGGAACAAATAAATGCAACCGGTCGTCGCAAGAGCTCTATCGCTCGCGTCTATCTCACTGAAGGTACCGGCAAAATCACGATTAACAAGAAAGACCTCACCGAGTATTTCCCCTCTGCCATCCTGCAGTATGTGGTAAAACAGCCGCTCGCACTGCTCGACGTAGTCGAGAAATACGACATCAAGGCCAACCTCGACGGTGGCGGCTTCACCGGACAGAGCCAGGCGCTCCGCATGGCTATCGCCCGTGCACTCGTAAAGGTCAATGCAGAGGACAAGAAAGCCCTGAAAGACCATGGATTCCTCACTCGCGACGCACGCGTCGTAGAGCGCAAGAAGCCGGGTCAGCCCAAGGCACGCCGTCGCTTCCAGTTCAGTAAGCGTTAATATCAACTGGACTACAATGTTTAGCATCCAAACCGCTGAGACTCCTTTATCGGGAGGACTACCCAGCAGTTGGTGAAACACTAAAAGGAAAGTAAACAACAATTTAAAAAAGTAAAAGAACAATGTCAAGAACAAATTTTGACCAATTATTGCAGGCAGGTTGCCACTTCGGC
>JAFRZC010000044.1 GCA_017442765.1 Prevotella sp.
GCGGCGAAGATGTCGGGGTCGTAGTAGCGCTTGAACTCGTCGAACAGCTCTTTGGTCACGCCGCGAGGCATAAACTCGTCCCACGAGATGTCGTCCACCAGCGACGTGAAGTTGTCGATGGTTATCTCCTTATCTTCATCCTCGATATTGGCCCCGTAGAGCAGCATCGGCATGCGTATGGATATGCCCCGCAGGATGCTGATGGCAATGTTGCGCTGCTTTTTCCTCATCTCCTCCTGCACCAGCAGGTCGGCCTCCTCGGGAGTGAGCGCGTGGCCAGGCTGCCGTTTCTTTTTCTTTATACGCTCCAGTTGCTCATACTCCTCGTCGGTGAAGCCCTGGTTGTTGACATCCACTTCGTTGCTGCGCTTCATGGCCTTTGTCTGCCCGATGATGCCCCGAAGGTGCGAGAACTTCTCCAGCTCCAGCTGGTCGAGCTTCATCAGGCGGTCGTTGTAAAGGTATTTGTCCTCGAAGCCGTTGCTGACCACACGCTCCACATAGACGCGTTTCAGCTGCTGCATCATGTGCGGCGTGTCGATGGCATGCATCTTCGAGCCCTCGAACGAGATGACGGGACAGAAGTTGAGGAACTCGCCCAGCAGCTGGCGGTCACTTTCGGAGGTACGCCCCGCCTTGGAGGATATTTTTGCCGTTTCGGCCAATACCTTCAACGTGCGGTCGGGCGCGAAGTCGAACACATAGCACTCGCGCTTCTGGCGGCCTCCGATGATGGCAGGTGTCTGTGCGCGGAAGATGGTCTGCATATAGCTGCTGGCGCTGGTGCTGTAGGAGCCGTGGAGCATAAAGACTGCCGTCCAGGCTTTGACGGTGACACCCGTGGTGAGGCGGCCACGCGTGAGGGTGATGGTCATGGTTTCCTCGGGGTGGTCGCTGATGGCCTCACGCACCTGCTCCAGCGCATTGCCCGTTTCGTAGTCGGCATCGCTGTCGCCGTCACCCGCCACGTTGACCACCTGGAACTTGCCGAGTATGGGGTGATTGCGCAGTTTGATGCTCAAACACCGTGCCGCCGCCACGCTGGGCAACGTCCACAGCGAATGGCGGAAATAGCCGCGCCACTCCTGACGGCTGAAGGGATAGTCCTTGGCGCTGGTGAGCAGGCCCAGGAAGCGGTCGATGTCGGCATCGTGGCGGAAATGCTCGTCGCTGCCACTGTCTTCCACACGGAAGAACTCGGTGAAGTTGAAAGCATGGTCGCCGTCTTGATAGTGCTTCAGCTCCAGGCTGAGGTCGTAGGTGTAGATGTTCAGCCGCGGAAGTGAGGCGTAGGGGTTGGTGTCGCCGTCGTGGGTCTGATCCCACTCCTGCTTGGCACGCTGCTCCATCACATAGTCCCAAGTGAATATGTCGGCATCGTTGTAGTCGTCGAGCAGGTTAAACGGTGTTCCAGAGAGTTCCAGCTTCTTGGTGTCGCCGTGGAAGAGGGCGGCGATGACGGCCTGTCCCAGGCGGGTCTGTGTGCCCTCGTGGGCTTCGTCGACCACCAGGAGGTCCCAGTCGGTGGAGAAGATTGCGTCGTTCTTGTCGAAGTTGCCGCCCACCAGCTCGCTTCCACGCAGGTCCTGCATCGAGGCAAAATAGACGTAATGCTGCCCGCGACGCTGGAACTGCCGCTCCAGACTCTCGAAGGTCTCGCCCTTGCCATTTTTCGAGCCATACTGGAAGTGGTCGCTGTCGTAGAATATCTTCTGGAAATCCTCGAACCAGCCGTCGTTGACCACAGGGCGGTGGGTGAGGATAAGGGTGCGACGGAAGTCCATACGCTTCACCACCTCGAGGGCGCAGAGCGTCTTGCCGAAACGCATCTTGGCATTCCACAGATACTGGTTGTTGGTGCGGAAGCGGCGTATGGTTTTGTCGATGGCGTCGCGCTGCTCATCGCGGAACTGGATGGGGCTGCGCTCGGTCGTTATCTCGTTGGCATAAAGCGAGCTTCTGCCCTCTTTGGCCGCTGTGATGGCACGTTTGACCGTCTCGAGGTCGGTGACAAACCATTCTTTCGACTTGGTGCCGCCTTCGGTCTTGAAGGTTTTGGTTTTGATGCCGGAACGTTTCAGCACGGAGTGCACCTCGCCGTCGTTGAAGGAGAAGATGTAGCCGCCACGCAGGCAGAAGTTCAACTCGGTATAGAGCAGTTCGTAGGCAATGCCTGCCGTTGCGGTGTACTGGTCGATGCGTTCGCGGGCGGCTTTGTTCAGCGGTTTGCTGTTGGGGACGAGCTTCATGGGGTCGGGAACATCCTCGCTCAGGTAGGTGTCGCCCACTTTCAGGCATCCACGGTGCGCATCGTCACCAATGCGGAACACATATACCAGCTTCAGTTTGAATGGTGCCTCGTTTATTGCCATGGCTATTGCTTGATTGATTTCACAAATTTCTCTATCGCGTCGTCGCCACTTTTGTTCCAGTTGCGGATGACGCAAAATGGTATCTGGTTTTCGACGGAGTTGACCTCTCCAACCATCCCGGTGAAGAGGTTGAATTGTCCGTGAGCGGCCTCTTCCTGACGGCGACGCTCCTCCTGCTGGTATTTCTCCAGCAGCGTCTCGTCGATATTGGAGACGGGGATGGTGTTTTTGAGGCCGTCCATCTGCCAGAGGTTCCAGCTGATGATGTAGGCGGCCTGTTCAAGAGACTTGTTCAGCGGTTCCTTGCCGAACTTGTCGACATAATGGTCGTAGAAGCTGAAGAGCAGGTTCTCGCGGGCCAGCAGCAGGTTGTCGCCCTGCCATTCGTAGCCGTAGGTGCTCTGGAGTGCATACTTGGCCCATTTGAGCCATTCGCCGGTGGTGTCGGTATTCTCGGACACAATGCGTAGCTTGCGGTCGAGCAAGCCTATACGTTGCGCCACAGGGATAGGCACCCCCGTGGAGGCATCGTAGCGGCTGGTGAGGTAGGGAGCTTCGCCGCAGGTGATTTCCAGCCGCGGGTCGTGGATGTAGTCGCGCCATGTTTTGCCTTCGGGGAACACGATTTTGTCATTGTTGGCCTCCCAAGTGTGGTCGGGTCGCTCCGTGTTGAAAACGTCTTTTCGACCAAACCAGGCCTCGTCGACGAGGTTGTTCTGCATATTGCACACCCAGGCAGGTGTGAAAACCTCGGCCATCTGGCGAACACGGGCAGCTTGCGTCGTGCGGTTTTTCACCACACGGGGCATAATGACGTGGTTGTTCTCGCCCGTGATGAGTTCGGGAGTGATTTGCCGCTCGAAGCGGTAGGCCTCTCCTCTGTCGCGATAGTCGTGAGTGGCCCAGATGATGCGGAAAAAGTCAGGATTCTCCTCGTGGCCGCTCTTCTGCTCGGCATAGTACTTCGAAGAATGGTCGCGCAGGAGGATATTCAGCAGATTGGGTGACAGTTGCTGGATATAGTCCTCGTTGATGTCGACCGACGACAGCAGCGGTTTCTTGGTATTGTTGGTCGGGCTTGTTGCCATTGGAGTCTTGTTGTCGGTAGCCGCACAGCTCCTAAAACTCCGGCAAACAAAAAAGGCGGAACCGCTTTACGTTTGTTGCTTATACCCATCCGCGGCTCGCCAAAGCCATTACCTGTATATAAGCACGCAAAACAGTCCACGCCAAGCGTGAACTTTTGGCTGCTTATTCTCAACAGGTTTGAAATTTGGCGATTTCGGATGGTGAGAATAAGAGCTTTCAGCTCGTTAAATTAGTTATTTTATTCTATACTATATCTTTGTTATTAATCAGTTTTAGTTATTATTATCAGTTTGTTTTCGATTTGCAAATTTACATAAAATTCCCGAATTACACACAGACACATGAAAAACGTTTTATATAACACGAATTATCACAAATTTACCATTAATAAATTCACGGTTAATTCATGGCAATTCTTGTTTTTTTCAGAGGAAAGATACAATTTATTTCTGAATCAGAAAAA
>JAFRZC010000045.1 GCA_017442765.1 Prevotella sp.
TCCAACCCAAGGTGACTCGGGCAGATGACCTGCTTGCCTTTATAGCTCATCTCATACTGCGGACGGCCGTTGTCCAAAGAAAACTTCACCACAATATTCCCATTGGGCGAAGAAACGCTTTGTGCCGTTGCCAGAAGCGGCAGCAGCACAAAAGCGAGTGACAAATATATTCTATTCATAGTTGTTTTGTTTTCCTATTGTTTACGGCCGGTCTGTGCGACGAGGTCGGCCACCTGCGAGTTGAACGACTGGTTCTCCATGAGCTGCTCAACACTGAGGTGCATACGGTAACGCCAGTAATGCTTAGGGTTGGCCGGGATGTTGATGCGCTCGGCATCGGCATCAGCCAGCCGCAGTTGCTCATCGATGGAGAGCCAGTCTTGCAGCGAGATGATGCAGAGCATCGACGGCGACCAGAGGTGTTGCAGGACAATCTCACGAGCCAGCCATCCGGGGAGCGGATGAGGAGCGGGGCCGCCCTGATGCATCATGGTGTTGAAGTATTCCTGCGTGCGGTCATTGTTCTCGTCCCACCACTGGCGCAGCGTTGGCATGTCGTGGGTGGAGATGGTACTCACGGAGCGGTAGGGATTGCCCGGGAGCCAGCCGAAGCGCACCTTCGGGTCTTTCGGCATCGACTGGATTTCGAGCGAGAGGATGCGCAACTCCTGCATCACCCATGCCACACAGTCGGGCACCATGCCGAGGTCCTCGGCACAGACGAGCATTCGCGTGGCCTGCACCAGCCGCGGCAGTTTCTTCATCGCCTCACGATACCAGAACTGGTTGTTGCGACGGTAGTAGTAGTCGTTGTAGAGACGGTTGAACGCGGCTTTGTCGCTATCCCACAGTGCCTCATACATGAAATCGAGCTGTGCGGTGATGCGCGGATGGAACTTGTTGGCATCCTTGCGGTCGCGAACAAACAGCACATTGCTAACGAGCGCATAAAGACCATCGCGCAAATTTTCGCCCATTTCATCGGGATTTTTCAGATATTCGGTCTCTATCTTCCGTTGCGTATTATAGGCTTCCTTGAGCCGATAGATGTCGTCGTGGGCATGGTCGAGATACTTTGTCTTGATTTCTTCCTTGCGGTCGCCGAAGATGCGCTGGAGTGTCCAGTCGGCAATGAACGGCTCGGTGAAGAGCTGCTCCTGGAAGTGCAGGCCGTAGGCCTCAATCTCCTCGCGGGTAAGTCCAAGCGCAGGCGAGAACTGTCCGAGCAGCCCATGAACGCTGTCAACAGGAATCTCCCATATGCGGAAGAAGCCCAGCACGTGGTCGATGCGGTAGGCATCGAAGAATTTTTGCATGTTCTGGAAGCGGCGCACCCACCATTGGCAGCCGTCAGCGATCATCGCATCCCAGTTGTAGGTGGGGAAGCCCCAGTTCTGGCCGTTCACCGAGAAGTCATCGGGCGGCGCGCCGGCCTGACCGTTGAGGTTGAAATACTTGGGCTCCATCCACACGTCGCAGCCGTTGCGGTTCACGCCAATGGGGATGTCGCCCTTGAGGATGACCTTCTTCTGGCGGGCATACTCGTGGGCGGCATGCATCTGCTCGTTGAGAATGAACTGCACGAAATAGTAGAATGCCACCTCTTTATATATCTTCGTGCGCGGGTTGGTGAGTGCCTTGCGGTCAGCCTCGTGCCAAGTCTCATGGCCTTTCCATGTCGAGAAGTCGGCCGTGCCGAGCGTATCGCGCAGGTGGCAATACTGTGCGTATGGCACGAGCCAGTGGCCGGTTTCCTTGAAGAACGCCTTGAATGCGTCGGACTTCATCATGGCGTCGCCTTCCTGCGCGAACAGCAGGCGCAGATACTCGAGCTTGCCGCTGTTCACGGCCTCGTAGTCGATTTGCTCCAGCGCGTTGAGTTTCTTCTGCAACTGCTCGAAGCGTTTGCGCTCCTTCTGATCTTTCAGTGCAGGCAGCTGGCGCAGGTCGGCATACTGCGGATGCAGGGCGAAGATTGAGATGCAGGAATAGGGATAGGAGTCGAGCCATGTATGGGTGATGGTTGAATCGTTGATGGGGAGCACCTGAAGAATGCGCTGTCCGGTCATGGACACCCAGTCGATGATGCGCTTCAGGTCGCCAAAGTCGCCTACACCGAAGCTGCCCTCCGTGCGGAGTGAGAAGACTGGCACACACGTGCCGGCCAGCCGGGCTCCGTTGATGGGGAACGAGGCCTGCGGCAGCTCATAGACCACACAGCATCCGGCCTCCATCTCGGGAACGACAATCTGGCGGTTGGCTCCAGTCTCCCAGACGGGCTCGTCGCCGCCCACGACGACAAACTTCAGCTCAAAACCCTCGGCGGGCAGCTGCGCGGCATCGATATCGACGACCCACTCGTTATAGTTGTGCTCGATCATGCCGACGGCCTGCGCCGTGCTCCATCCGCCGAGCAGCGCGGGGCTGCCCGTCACGGCGAGCCGCTCGCCGGAACGCAGCTGTGGCGCGCGCACCTTCAGGCGCAGGGTGCGCACGTGGGTTGTCTTCTTGAGCGGAAGGTGCTCGCGGCGGTTCACGCTGTCGGTAAATGCCGAGCTGTAGAGATAGGAGTCCTCGGGAATGTCGATCCAGTGGTCGAACACCTCGTAGAGGGTGGCCTTTTGCGCCGAGAGCTCCAGGCGGTGGGGCTCGGTGAGCCATTCATGACGACGTTGCGACCCGTCGCAGTCGAGACTATAGTAGTAGTTCATCACAGCAGGCACGGCTCCCCTGCCCA
>JAFRZC010000046.1 GCA_017442765.1 Prevotella sp.
ATTCCCGTTGTTTCCATCTTGTTGATGCGGAAGTAATCGACCTTGAACCAGCCGTTCTTGTATTCGGGGTGGGGTGTGCCGTCGCTGCGGCGGTTGTCGGAGCGGATGCCGAGGCGCAGACTCTCACCCTCGGCAATGTCGGTATAGACATACATGTCTTGCAAGACGAAGTTGCCGTTGAGTCCGCCGATGTATCCGGCGAAGGTATTGTTCTCGCCCGGGGTGAGATTGTTCTCATAGTCGGTGTCCATGCCGTAGTATTGTACGTTGTTGTTGGCAAAAAGGCGTGTGGTGGCAAGGTAATCCTCCTCTACCCACAGCTTGCACTGCACAAGATAGCGCCCCGGAGTGAGTTTCTCGGCGGGAATCTCCTGATAGAGTTCGAAGCCCTCGGGAAAGTAGCCTCCCTGCGGCAGACACCAGCAGACATTATTGGCATGAGGATTGACGGCATCCTTATTGATGCCGTATGACTGTCCGGGGAAAGATCCGACGATATTCCAGCCGTAGGGCGTATAGCGGCGCGTCGTGCCATCGGTGTTCTCCCGCACGGTGCCGTTGTCGTTCCATAGTTCAAAATCGTAGTTGGTGAGGAGCTGCTTGGTGAGCGTGAGGTCTTCTTCTTTCTGGTCGGGCATGGCACTGACACGGTTGATGCGGAAGTAATCGACCTTGAACCAGCCGGAGTTGTCGGTGGCTGTCGTACCGTCGTTTTTCCTGTTTCCGGTCTTAATGCCGAACTCGATGTCCTCGCCCTCCTCCACGCTGACAAACACCTGCATATCCTTGAGCACCATAGGCGAGCTGCCGCCGGCGTAGCCCGCGTAGGTGTTGACCTCGCCCGGGGTGAGCAGGTTGGTGTAGTCGCTCTCGTAGCCGTAGTACTGCACATTATTGTTGGCGTAGAGCCGGCACGAGGTCTTCTTCCCGTTTTCCACCCATAGCTGACACTGTATGCGATAGATGCCCGGTTCGAGTTTTGCGGCGGGAATGGTCTGATAGAGCTTGAACGCGGCAGGCATGGGATTGCTGTTGATCCAGCAGACGTTGTTGCCGTGATAGTTGACGGCGTCCTGGTTCACGCCATAGCTGTCGAGACCGTTGCTGCCTTTCAGGAGCTTACCCTCCGACTGCCAACCAGCGGGGATGCCTCGTCCCACGTTCCCTACTGGATTCAGCTGTCCGTCGTGGTTGTACTCAAAGTCATAGTTCTCGATGAGTTGCTCCGTGAGTGTAAGGTCCTCCACGACGGGAAGCTCAACACGGATATCGCTGACCACCACGCCCGGGTCGAGCAGCGAGACGCGCACCTTGACGGTCTTGTCTTCCGTTGCCTCATAATCGACGGAAGCATCGTTGAATCCCTGCAATACGGTGGTATTCCACTTACCCTCCTGTGCGACAGTCTTCAGCGAGATAGTCTTTGCTGTCGCACCGTCGATGCTGACTGCCACGCGCATGTCGTAGGTCGTATTGACGGGGAAGGTCGGCAGACAGCGAACGGCAATGGTGTTGGTGCCAGTTTTCACGGGAACGTCGTATTCGAGCCAGGGCGCACGGGCGACGGCATATTTCGTCATGTCGAGCGGCCATACCGTGACCGCCTCGTCGCTCACACCGATACCTTCGATGGTGGTAAACGTGCCGTTTGAGGCGGTGTAGGCCGTGGCAGGCACGATGCCGACCTCGGGCTCAGCAGGCATCTCCACCTTCACGCTGTTGATGCTCGACACGCTGGCCGTGGCAGGCATGCCGAACTGCGAGAGGTTGCGGGGCTTGCAGCTCATCATGCCGTTCCACTTGCCATCGGCAATGCCGGTGTTATAGAATGCGGTGAGGTCGGTAATCTGCCGATAGGCCTTGCGAGCCTCGGCAGCATACTCGAGTGCCTGGTCATGCTCACCGGCATTTGCCAGCTCTATGCTCTGTGCGGCGCGGAAGTGCTTCACGTTCATGTTATAGGCGGCCTTCACCGGATATTCAATCAGTTGGAACCAGGCATCGAGCAGTTCCGCCGGTACAGAAGCCTTCACCTCGTCAACCTTGTCGGCCAGTGCCTTGTAGTCGGCAATGCGCCGGTCTTTCTCGGCATTCGTATAATCCACTGCAAAGACATGCTCAGGCTTTCCGCCAGCGGCCAGCCGGTAGTATTCGCGTTTGATGTCGGCAACCGGCTCGGCCAGACTCTCGCCGAACGTCTTTGCCGCCCAATAGCGGTTATACTCGGTCGCCTTGTCGGGAGTCCACCGCTCGATGTCCCATGCCAGGTCCATGCAGAACTCCAGCTCGGCTTCGGCGGGTTTGATGTCGCCCACATTGATGACCCACAGCGTCTGCACACCCTGGTCATAGGCTTTCGACAGCTCGTAGCTTGTCAGCGCAGGCGAGTGCGAGCAGAGCCACAGATAATCGTGCGGTCCACCCCAGTAGGAGAAGTGATAATAAACGCCGTTTCCGCCCGAGCGAGCCTGCTCCTTTGCCACCGGCAGCTGACGGATATAGCCGTGATTGTCGTCTACCCAGCAGAGCGTGATGTCGTCGGGCACCTGCAGACCGGCATTATAGGCATCGAGCACCTCTTTATAGGGAATGAAGAGCTGCGGAACCTGCGTGGCATCGCCCATGTATTTGTTGAGCAGTGAGCGCTGGAAGGCAATGATCTCGGTCAGTCCGTTCACCTTGTCCTGCGTGGAGGGGTAGCCCGAGATGCCCCAGTCGTGAACACCGCGCATACCCACGGTGTACATGGCATCGTAGCCCACGCTCTCGGCCACACGCTCCTCCCAGTAGTTTTGTATCTGCGTCTTGTTGGTCACATAGTTCCAGTTGTCGTTGTTGCCGTTCCACGGCGCATGCCGCCACTCCCACTCGTTGTCGCGCAGCATCTGCTCACAGTGCGACGAGCCCAGCATCACATCGTACTTCTTTGCCACCGGCAGGTTAGCCTTGTTAGCCCAGAACGCCTCCGAGCAGAGGTGCATAGCCGGCCAGAGCGTGTTCGCGCGTAGTCGCAGCAACAGTTCCATCACCTTCGCGTAGGTGTTCGGACCGACGTTGTTATACTGCTTGTCGAGTCCCTTTGCCGCCCAGGGCTGCAGGGCAAAGTCCTCGTCGTTGATGAAGATGCCGCGATACTTCACCGACGGTTCCTTTGAGATTGTCTTCTCGCCCGTCACATAGAGCTCTGCTTTCTTCGCGGGAGCCACGTCGGCCCACCATATCCAAGGCGACACCCCCATCTGGCGCGAGAGGTCGAGCAGCCCGTAGGCTGTGCCGCGAGGTGTGGAGCCGTAGATGACCAAGGCGCGTGTCACACCCTCGACGGGTTCATCGACCATCTGCTGCCCATAGACCTCCCACTTGCCACGCACCGCATCGGCATCAATCTTGCCTTCGGAAGCCAACTCATCGATGATATCCGATTGCCCGAGCGTACCGGCGATGATGAAGCCCCCCTCCATCTCCCCCCCGAAGAGGGAGGGAAGCACTCCAATCTTCTTGTCGGTCACGGCTTCGATGTCGTCGGCGAGACACTGGGCAACGGTCTTCACCACTTCAGCGTCGTTGTCGCTGACGACAATACTGGTCTTTGCGTCGGCACTGACGATGACAAAGGCATCGCCGTTGGCCTGTTCGGTAACTGTAATCTCTTGTGCCTGTGCCCCTATCGGCAAAAGCATCAACATGCTCACTAAAGTGAATAGTAAATAGTGAATAGTTAATAGTGGTTTTAGTCTCATTTTATGATAATTTTTTGTCCGTTCGTGATGTAAATACCCTTTGGGAGTGCATAGTTCATAGTGCATAGTTCATAGTTATTGGCCACGCGGCGACCTTGCAGGTCGTATATGGATGAGGGGTGAGGGATGAGGGAACTATGAACTATGGACTCTGAACTATGAACTGAGTTGATGCCTGTCGTTTCCTCTTTATAGATGCGGAAGTTGTCAACCTTAAACCAGCCGGAGTTGTCGGTGGAGTGCTGTCCGTTGTTGCGCAGGTTGCCTGTACGTATGCCTACGGTGAGGCCCTCGCCGTCTTGCAGTTCCACCGTAACGCTCATCGGACGCAGGATGAAGTTGTTGTCTGCCCCGCCGGCATAGCCCGCGTAGGTGGCGTTCTCGCCCTCGGCGAGCAGATTGGTATAGTCGCTCTCGTAGCCGTAGTACTGCACGACTGTAGGAGAGGAGAGAGGGGCGGCGAACAGGCGGCACGAGGTTTTCTTGTTCAGTCCCACCCAGAGCTTGCACTTCACCGTGTAGCGACCTTTGCCGAGTTTCGCGGCGGGGATGGTCTGCGAGAGTTCAAACCCGTCAGGCATTGGTGTGGAGTTCATCCAGCAGACGTTGTTGCCGGAGAAGTTCACTGCATCCTTGTTGATGCCGTAGGAGTTCCCGTTGAGCGTCTCTTTTATGCTCCACCCATAGGGCACACCGCGGCAGACGTTTCCACGCGGG
>JAFRZC010000006.1 GCA_017442765.1 Prevotella sp.
AATTCTGCGCTCTTCGGGGTGCGCGGGAAAGGAATGACGTCGCGGATGTTCTGCATGCCCGTGACGAAGAGGATGAGCCGCTCGAAGCCCAGCCCGAAACCGGCATGGGGGCACGAGCCCCAGCGACGGGTGTCGAGATACCACCACAGTTTGTCGGTCTCCATGTGGCGATGGTCAATCTCTGCCATGAGCTTGTCGTAGTCTTCCTCGCGCACGCTGCCGCCGATAATCTCGCCAATCTGCGGGAACAGCACGTCGGTGCCTTGCATGGTCGGCCCGGGAGCCACACAGCCGCGATAGCCGACAGAGCCGGATTCCCCGGTCTTTCCGGATTTTCCGGAAATTTCATTCTGCTTCATGTAGAAGGCTTTGATCTTGCTCGGATAGTCGGTCATGATGACGGGCTTCTTGAAGTGCTCCTCGACGAGATAGCGCTCGTGCTCGCTGGCCAGGTCGTCGCCCCACTCACAGGGGAACTCGAACTTGCGGCCCTGCCTGATGGCATTCTGCAAGATCTCGATGCCCTCGGTGTAAGGCAGACGGACGAACTCGTCCTTGAGCACGCCTTCGAGCCGCTCGATGAGCGTCTTGTCGATCATCTTGTTGAGGAACTCGAGGTCGTCCTTGCAGTTGTCCAAGGCCCAGCGCACACAATACTTGATGAAATCCTCCTCCAGGTCCATCAGTCCCTCCTGGTCGAGGAAGGCCACCTCGGGCTCAATCATCCAGAACTCGGCCAAATGGCGGGGTGTGTTGCTGTTTTCGGCGCGGAAGGTGGGACCGAAGGTATAGATGGCTCCGAGTGCCGTGGCCCCCAGTTCGCCCTCAAGCTGTCCGCTGACGGTGAGCGAGGTCTGCTCACCGAAGAAATCGTCGTCGTAGATGATTTTCCCCTGCTCGTCCTTTTTCAGGTCGTAGAGGTTTTTCGTCGTCACCTGGAACATGTTGCCCGCACCCTCGCAGTCGCTGGCGGTGATGATGGGCGTGTGGAAATAGAAGAATCCGTGCTCGTGGAAATAACGATGGATGGCGATGGCCATGTTGTGACGGATGCGCATGACGGCTCCGAAGGTATTGGTGCGCAGGCGCATGTGGGCGTTCTTGCGCATGGCCTCGAACGACTGCCCTTTCTTCTGCATCGGGTAGTCGGCACCGCAGCCGCCGTAAAGCTCAAGCGTCGCGCATTGTATCTCAGAGGTCTGACCGGCACCCTGGCTCTCGACGAGCGTTCCGGTGGCGCAGATGCACGAGCCGGTGGTGACTTGCTTCAGCAGCTCGGCAACGGGCTTTTCTTGTTGCGGCTCAGCCGCAACAAACTGGACTGTCTGCGGATCGACGACGACCTGCACGTTCTTGATGGTTGAGCCGTCGTTTACGGCGATGAAGTCAACGGCCTTCGACGAGCGGTGGGTGCGTACCCAGCCCTTCACGCAAACTTGTTTTCCATATTCCGTGCTTTTCAGCACGTCGATAACTTTTGTTCTTTCCATAAGCCTATTATTATTCAAATGCGCCCATGCGGAGCATATCAACTTCCTTCTCTGTGAGATAGCGCCAGTCGCCGCGGCGGACATTCTTCTTGGTGAGTCCGGCGAACAGCACACGGTCGAGCCTGGTCACGCGATAGCCGAGGTGCTCGAAGATGCGGCGCACGATGCGGTTCTTGCCCGAGTGAATCTCGATGCCCACCTGATGCTTGTCGGTGGGGCTGGCATATTCGGCGGCATCGGCATGAATCTCGCCGTCTTCCAGCTCGATGCCCTCGACTATCTGCTGCAGGTCGTGCTGGGTGACGGCCTTGTCGAGATAGACGTGATAGACCTTCTTCTTGAGGAATTTCGGGTGTGTGAGCTTCGAGGCGAGGTCGCCGTCGTTGGTGAGCAGGAGCACGCCGGTGGTATTGCGGTCGAGCCGGCCGACGGGATAGATGCGCTCCTCGCAGGCACCCTTGACAATGTCGAGCACGGTCTTGCGCTCTTCGGGGTCATCGACGGTGGTGACGCAGTCTTTCGGCTTGTTGAGCAGGATATAGACTTTCTTCTCCAGAGACACGGGTTGGTCGTGGAAGGTCACCTGGTCGGTGCGCATCACCTTTGTGCCGAGCTCGGTTACAACTTCACCGTTGACCTTCACCACACCTGCGGTGATAAATTCGTCGGCCTCACGACGACTACATACGCCGGCGTTGGCAAGGTACTTGTTGAGACGAATCGGCTCGTTGGGGTCAACATGATCCTCGCGATACTCGATGCGCTTCTTCATGTTGTATTTCGTGTTGGGGTCGTAGTCGGCAGTATGCGGTCGCCTTTGCGGACGGGGCTGGCCATAGGGGTGTTGCTGATAGCCTCCCTGACGGTAGCCTCCCTGGTTATATCCGCCTTGGTTATATCCGCCTTGGTTGTAGCCACCCTGGCGATAGCCGCCCTGCTGCCGTTGTCCGCCATAGGGCCGGGGCTGATAGGGCCGGGGCTGGTAGCCGCCTTCGGCATTGTAGCCTTCCTGCTGACGGGGCTGGTAGGGTCGTGGCTGATAGGGTCGCGGCTGGTAAGGCCGGGATTGGTAGCCATCCTCAGAATTGTAGTTGCGCTGACGGGGCTGATAGGGTCGCTGTCCTGTGCCCTGGTCGTTGTAGCGCGGACGGTAGGGACGCGGCTGGTTGCCTTGCAGTCCGGCTCCGAATCCCTCGGGACGGAATGCGCCCTCGTCGCTGTCGCGACGGGGTGTACGAATGCGCGGTCGCTGCGGACGGGTTCCGTCGGCACGGTACTCGCGCTGGTAGGTCGGACGACGGTAGCCTTCGCGGCTGCCCTCGTTGTTCTGTTCGGGAGTCTGTTGCTCCTGGTTCAGTTTGTCGTTTTCTTGTTCCATAGTTTTTACTTTTTTCGGCCTCACGGCCAATGAATAATTCTGTTTCTTGATTGATTTATATTCCTGTGTAGTTTGCCGGTGTGATAGCCCTCAGCTCGTTTTTCACGCTGTCTGAGACGTTGAGGGTGTCGATGAACCGATGTATAGACTCTTGCGTGATGTGGGCATTAGTGCGCGTCAGGGCTTTCAGCGTCTCGTAGGGTTTGGGGTAGCCCTCGCGGCGCAGGATGGTCTGTATGGCCTCGGCCACGACGGCCCAGTTCTGCTCGAGGTCGGCGGCGAGGCGGTCGCGGTTCAGGATGAGTTTGCGCAGCCCTTTGAGCGTGCTCTGCAAGGCGATGACGGCATGGCCGAAGGGCACGCCCACGTTGCGCAGGACGGTGGAGTCGGTGAGGTCGCGCTGCAGGCGGCTCACGGGCAGTTTTTGGGAGAGGAACGTGAGCACGGCATTGGCCATGCCCATGTTGCCTTCGGAGTTTTCGAAGTCGATGGGGTTCACCTTGTGCGGCATGGCACTCGACCCCACCTCGCCCTGCTTGATCTGCTGTTTGAAATAGTCCATCGAGATGTACATCCAGACATCGCGGTCGAGGTCGATGACAATGGTGTTGATGCGGCGCATGGCATCGAAGACGGCGGCCAGCGAGTCGTAGTTGGAAATCTGCGTGGTCCACTGCTCGCGCTGCAGACCGAGCTGCTCGGCGACGAAGCGGTTGGCGAACGTGCGCCAGTCGATGTCGGGATAGGCCACCTGGTGGGCGTTCATATTGCCCGTTGCCCCGCCGAACTTGGCTGTCAGGGGCAGCTGGCGCAGTGCGCCGAGCTGTTCAGTGAGCCGATAGACATAGACCTGCAGCTCCTTGCCCAGCCGTGTGGGCGAGGCGGGCTGCCCGTGTGTGCGGGCGAGCATGGCCACGTTGCTCCATTCTTCGGCATAGCTGCGCAGCTGGCCGATGAGCTCCTCCACCTGCGGACAATAGACCTGCTCGAGTGCCTCCTTGACGGAGAGCGGCACCGACGTGTTATTAATATCCTGCGAGGTCAGGCCGAAATGGATGAACTCGAGGGCAGTGGAGAGGGGGCAGCGGAGAGAGGAGGAAGCTGAGAGCTTTTCTTTCAGGAAATACTCCACGGCCTTCACGTCGTGGTTCGTCGTCTGCTCTATCTCCTTCACGCGGCGGGCATCGTCCTCGGTGAAGTTGCGGTAGATGTCGCGCAGTTGCTCCTTCGTCTGCACGTCGAAGTCTGACAGCTGGGGCAGCGGTAACTCACTGAGCGCGATGAAGTATTCCACTTCAACGCGGACGCGGTAGCGAATAAGTGCAAATTCGGAAAAATAACCGGCCAGACCGGACGTCTTGCCTCTGTATCGCCCATCAACGGGTGAGATGGCAGTGAGTTCTTCGAGTGTCATTTCATTTGTCCTGTCTTCTGCTTTTCAGCCGTCGGGCTGTTGCTTTCATCTTCTGTTTTTACGCCTTTACCTTAAAATTCGGTGCAAAATTACGTTTTTCCCCCGAGATATGCAAATATTCCGTTAATTTTTATGTTCGCGCACGCGGAAGAAACCATTCCGGGCTGTTTTCAAAATGTGAACAAACCTTTCAAACGTTAAAACCAAAAGGTCTTCACGGAGGCGAAAAATTGTAAGTTTCAGCGCGAAAACCGACCTGTTTTCATCCCTTTCACTCCCTTCTCACCCCTCACCTCTCACCTCTCATTTGCGAAACATATATGTTTCACCTCCCGAAACATGGTCTTTCGCATGCCGAAACACGGTCTTTCGCAACCTGAAACATATATGTCTCGGAACTGAGAGATATATGTTTCAGAAGTAAGAGGTGAGAGGTGAGGGCTGAGTGGTGAGGCAAAGCCTTGAGTCTCAGTCGAATAACAATCAGCCCGATTCTGCCCCGTTTTTCTGCCGATTTCGTGCCTGCTCCAAGGAAAACGGAAAATTGCCGCAACGAAATGTTAAAATGCAGTTGTCGGGTTGTTAAATATTGTAAACTTGAAAAAACGCTGAAAAATAGCGGTGCTCATTTATTTTCCGTAAAATTTGGAGTTCCGTAAAAAATAAACTACCTTTGTGGCTCAATCGAAAATGTCAGCACATGAAAGAAATCAAGCGAATCGTCCTCACGGGCGGCCCGTGCGCGGGCAAGACCACCGCGCTCGTCAGAGTGATCGAGCATTTCTCAAGCCTCGGCTATAAAGTATTCACCATACCGGAGGTGCCTACTATGTTTACGCAGGCAGGCATGAACTACCTGACGAAGAACGCGCAGTTCTTCTACGAGGGCGAGAAGGCGACACTGGAGATACAGCTCGCCCTCGAAGACAAGTTCATGCGTATGGCCAACGCCTGCACCGAGCCCTGCCTCATCGTCTGCGACCGCGGAACGATGGACATTTCGGCCTACATGGCACCGGAGATGTGGGACGACATCACACGAAGCGTGGGCACCACGACACCCGAGCTGCGCGACAAACGCTACGATGCCGTGCTGCACCTCGTCAGCGCCGCCGACGGTGCCGAGCAGTTCTACACCACGTCGAACAATGCCTCGCGCAACGAGGCTGCCGACGAGGCCGGACTGCAGATTGCCCGTGAGCTCGACAAGAAGGTCATCAACGCCTGGACGGGGCACACCCACCTGCGCGTCATCAACAATCACGAGGACTTCGACGCGAAGCTCAACCGCGTGCTCAAGGAGATTTCCGCCGTGCTCGGACTGCCCCAGCCCATCGAAGAGGAGCGCAAGTATATCGTCGAACTCGTGGGCGACCTGCCCGACTGCATCGAGAGCGATATCACGCAGACCTATCTTGTGGCTGACCCAGGCACCGAGGTGCGACTGCGCCGGCGCGGCTGGCAAGGCAAGTTCGTCAACGTGCATACGAGCAAGAAGAAACTCTCAGGCTCAGAGGAAATCGTCACCGAGCGACAGGTGCCCAACTCGCTCTACGAGTCGCTGCTCGGACAGGCCGACCCCTATCGCCAGACCATCCACAAACTGCGCCGCAGCTTCATCTGGAAAGGACAGTATTTCGAGCTCGACACCTATCTCAGACCCGTCTCTGGCCTCACCATCCTCGAGACACGCGGCATCACCGACGACGAGGACGTGAACTTCCCGCCATTCCTGCGTATCAAGGAAGACATCACCGGCAACACCCGCTACTACAACTACAACCTCGCACTCAGATAATACTTACCGGGAATTGCAAAAGTGATACTGAACTACGACGTCATTGTAATAGGAGGAGGACATGCCGGCTGTGAGGCGGCGTGTGCGTCGGCAAGGCTGGGTGCGCGGACGCTGCTCGTGACGATGGACATGAACAAAATCGCGCAGATGTCGTGTAACCCGGCTGTGGGCGGCATCGCCAAAGGCCAGATCGTGCGCGAAATCGACGCGCTGGGCGGACAGATGGGACTTGTCACCGACGCAACGGCCATACAGTTCCGGATGCTCAACCAGGGCAAGGGTCCGGCAGTGTGGAGTCCGCGCGCGCAGTGCGACCGCGAGAAATTCATCTGGAAATGGCGCGAGACGCTCGACCGTACCGATAACCTCGACATCTGGCAGGATCAGGCCGACGAGCTGCTCGTAGAGAACGGCGAGGCCGTGGGCGTGAAAACCATCTGGGGGGTAGAAATCAGAGCAAAATGTGTGGTTGTCACCGCAGGAACCTTCCTGAACGGACTGCTGCACGTGGGCCGTAAGCAAATAAAAGGTGGACGATGCGCTGAGCCTGCCGTAGAGCATTTCACAGAGAGCATCACACGGCACGGCATCCGCTTCGACCGCATGAAGACGGGAACTCCCGTGCGTATCGACCGCCGAAGCGTACACTTCGAGGACATGGAGGAACAGCCCGGCGAAGAGCGACCCTATATGTTCTCGTATGTTGGCACCGAGTGCCAACTAAAGCAACTCCCCTGCTGGACCTGCAACACCAACGCCGAGGTGCACCGCATCTTGCGCGAAGGACTGCCCGACTCTCCTCTCTACAACGGACAGATTCAGTCTATCGGCCCACGCTACTGCCCGTCGATAGAGACCAAGCTCGTCACCTTCCCCGACCGCGAACAGCATCCGCTCTTCCTTGAGCCTGAAGGCGAGAACACCAACGAGATGTATCTCAACGGCTTCTCATCGAGTATGCCTGCCAACGTGCAACTCGCTGCTATTCAACAAATTAAGTGTTTCCGCGACGTGCGCATCTATCGCCCGGGCTATGCCATAGAGTACGATTTCTTCGACCCCACACAGCTAAGCCACTCGCTGGAGTCGAAGGTCATAAAAGGACTGTTTCTTGCCGGACAGGTAAACGGCACCACTGGCTACGAAGAGGCTGCTGGTCAGGGACTTATGGCAGGAGTAAACGCTGCACTGCGGGCAGGAGAAACACCCGGGCGGCCATTCTCGCCGTTTGTGCTCGGACGCGACGAGGCATATATCGGAGTGCTGATCGACGATCTCGTCACGAAAGGTGTCGATGAGCCGTATCGCATGTTCACCTCGCGGGCAGAATACCGCATCCTGCTGCGGCAGGACGATGCCGACGCACGCCTCACCGAGCGCAGCTATGAGCTTGGACTTGCCACCCG
>JAFRZC010000047.1 GCA_017442765.1 Prevotella sp.
CCTCAACCGCTGCGTACAATATGCCGTAAACAACAAGCTCGACTATAAAGAGTTCCTGACAGAAATCGTTGACCTCTGCCACAAGGTACAGCTGGCCTATAACGAGAATCTCAAAGACTTACAGGAACACGGAATGCTTCCTCTGTTCGACGCAGGTTACATCAACATTGGCCGCCAGTATCTCACTATAGGTATCAACGGCATGGTGGAGGCCGCAGAGTTCATGGGGCTCAAGATTACAGACAACCCCGACTACCTCGCTTTCGTACAAGGCATTCTCGGCATCATCGAGAAGAAAAACAAGGAATACCGCACCAAAGACGTACTCTTCAACTGTGAGATGATACCCGCAGAGAACGTGGGCGTAAAGCATGCGAAATGGGATCGTGAGGACGGCTACTTCGTACCGCGCGACTGCTACAACAGCTATTTCTATGTCGTGGAAGACACCTCGCTCAATATCATTGACAAGTTCAAACTCCACGGCGCACCCTATATCGAGCACCTCACTGGCGGCTCCGCACTTCACATGAACCTTGAGGAGCATCTGTCGAAAGCACAATATCGCCAGTTGCTGAAAGTGGCGGCAAAGGAAGGATGCAACTATTTCACCTTCAACATTCCCAACACGCTTTGCAACGATTGCGGAACCATCGACAAGCGCTATATGAAGGAATGTCCGCATTGCCATTCTAAGAACGTTGACTATATGACCCGCATCATCGGTTACCTCAAGCGCGTATCCAACTTCTCCGAAGCACGCCAGAAAGAGGAGCACCGTCGATTCTATGCCGGACAACAGCAGTACACCATCAAAAACGATGCTTAAATACGTGAACACGGGTGTCGTCTTTCAGGAAATTCCTGATGAGGTGACACTCGCCATTAACATCTCCAACTGCCCATGTCGCTGCCCAGGGTGCCACAGCAAATATCTCTGGAGCGACACGGGCAGTCCGCTCACAGCCCCTGTCATCGACCAGTTCGTCAAGGAGTTCGGGGCTGACATCACCTGCATCGCTTTCATGGGAGGCGATGCCGAGCCGAAAGCCGTCAACCAACTTGCCGTCTATATTCACGAACACTATCCGCGCCTCCGAACCGCATGGTATAGTGGAAGGACCATCATCTCTCCGGAAATCAACCAGACCGATTTCGACTACATCAAGATTGGCCCTTATATCGCCCATCTCGGCAGTCTGAAAGACAAAACCACCAACCAGCGGCTCTACAAACAACTGCCCGACCACACTTTTAAGGACATTACCGCCCGTTTTTGGAAAACATAGCTCTCCGCCCTCATTATTTTTCCCCATTATTCTTTTGTTCCCTTATTTTTTTGTACCTTTGCAAGCCGTAAGAACGTATTTGAAACAAAGGAAAACAAAAGAATATGGAATTAGCAACGAAGTACGACCCACGAGAGGTCGAAGGCAAATGGTATCAATATTGGCTTGACAACAAGCTGTTCAGTTCACAACCCGACAACCGCGAACCCTACACCATTGTCATCCCGCCGCCCAATGTGACGGGCGTGCTCCACATGGGTCACATGCTGAACAACACCATTCAGGATATTCTTGTGCGTCGTGCCCGAATGGAGGGCAAGAATGCCTGCTGGGTACCCGGCACAGACCATGCCTCCATAGCCACAGAGGCAAAGGTAGTAAAGAAACTGGCTGCAGAAGGCATCAAGAAACGCGACCTCACACGCGATGAATTTCTAAAGCATGCCTGGGCGTGGACCCATGAGCACGGAGGAATCATCCTTAAACAACTCCGCCGCCTCGGTGCCTCATGCGACTGGGATCGCACCGCCTTTACCATGGACGAGAAACGCTCGGAAAGTGTCATCAAAGTTTTTGTCGATCTCTATCGCAAAGGCTATATCTATCGTGGTTTGCGCATGGTGAACTGGGACCCGAAAGCACTGACCGCCCTCTCTACCGAGGAAGTTATCTATAAGGAAGAGCACTCTAAGCTTTATTACCTGAAATATTATGTGGTCGGAGTCCCTAAGTTATCTGAAAATTCCGAAGCATCCGGCAATATCATTCACAAAGATGAGAAAGGATACTATGCCGTAGTCGCCACAACACGACCAGAGACCATCATGGGCGACACAGCCATGTGTATCAATCCGAAAGACCCGAAGAACCAATGGCTGAAAGGTCAGCACGTGATTGTACCGCTTGTCGGTCGTGAGATCCCCGTCATTGAAGACCGCTATGTTGACATAGAGTTTGGTACAGGGTGTCTGAAAGTTACCCCCGCCCACGATACCAACGACCACATGCTGGGCAAGACCCACAACCTTGAGACCATCGACATCTTCAACGCCGACGGAACCATCTCTGAGCAGAGTCCGCTCTACGTGGGTATGGACCGTTTCGACTGCCGCCGTCAGATTGCAAAAGACCTTGAGGATGCCAGATTATTAGAGCGTGTGGAGGACTACGTGAACAAAGTCGGCTATTCCGAGCGCAATCCCGACACGGCCATCGAGCCGCGCCTCTCATTGCAGTGGTTCCTGAAGATGGAGCATTTTGCCGAGATTGCCCTCAAGCCCGTCTTAGAAGGCGATATGCACTTCTATCCTCAGAAATACGTGAACACCTATCGCAACTGGCTGGAGAACATACAAGACTGGTGCATCAGCCGCCAATTGTGGTGGGGACATCGCATTCCTGCCTACTATTACGACGAAGAGAAATTCGTAGTTGCCGAGACTGCGGAGGAAGCTCTTGCGCTTGCCCGCGAAGAGAGCGGCAACGCCAGCCTGCAACTTTCCGACCTGAGGCAAGACGAGGATGCCCTTGACACCTGGTTCAGCTCATGGCTTTGGCCTGTCAGCCTCTTCGACGGCATCAACAACCCTGGCAACGAGGAAATCTCCTACTACTACCCCACCTCAGATCTCGTTACCGCCCCCGATATCATCTTCTTCTGGGTCGCTCGAATGATCATGGCAGGTGAGGAGTATATGGGTAAGTTCCCGTTCAAGAATGTCTATTTTACTGGTATCGTTCGCGACAAGCTTGGTCGTAAGATGTCAAAGAGTCTCGGCAACAGCCCCGACCCCATCGAGCTTATCGACAAGTTCGGCGCCGATGGTGTGCGCATGGGCATGATGCTCTCAGCCCCTGCAGGCAACGACATCCTCTTCGACGAGGCACTCTGCGAGCAAGGGCGCAACTTCAACAACAAGATATGGAATGCTTTCCGCCTTGTGAAAGGCTGGGAGGTTGCCGACGATTCTGTATGTTCTGGCTCCGCCACAACTAACGAAACCGCCATCCGTTGGATGGAGGCAAAATTAAAACAGGCTAACGCCGAACTCAACGACCATTTCTCCAAATATCGCATCAGCGATGCATTGATGACGGTCTATAAACTATTCTGGGATGAGTTCTCCGCATGGTATCTTGAAATGGTGAAACCTGCCTATATCGACGGAAAGGCGCAACCCATCGACCGCGAGACCTACGAACAGACGCTTCGGTTCTTCGACGCGTTGCTCAAAATGCTTCACCCCTTCATGCCGTTCATCACCGAGGAACTTTGGCAGCATCTCTACGACCGCCAACCTGACGACAGCATTATGCGCGAGTGCCTGAAGCTCGAAGCCCCCACGGAAGAAGACCTCCAGCTCATTGCAGATTTTGAGCAGGTGAAACTGATCGTATCGGGTATTCGCACCGTCCGCAATCAGAAAAACATCGCGCCCAAGGAAAAGCTCCAGTTGCTGGCCGTCGGCAACAACCGGCACGCTTCTTTCAATGCCGTCATCGCCAAGATGGCCAATCTCGAAAGCATTGAGGTTTGCTCTGAAAAGCCGGCCGACGCATCGTCCTTCATGGTCGGCACCGACGAATATGCCGTACCTCTGGGCTCGCTCATCGACATCGATGCTGAGATTGAAAAGGCCGAGGCACAATTGAAACACCTTGAGGGCTTCCTCGTCGGTATAAGAAAGAAGCTCGCCAACGAACGTTTCGTACAGAACGCGCCGGAGGCTGTCGTAGCCATGGAGCGCAAGAAGCAGGCCGACAGCGAGGAAAAGATTGCCGCGCTCAAGGCCACACTCGAAGAACTGAGGAAGAAATGAGCAAGAGAATTTCTGCAAGGAAAACAATCATAGGGGGACTTCTATTGCTGTCCCCCTTTCTGTTTTTCTCCTGCTCCGGGCACGACGAGACCGCCACAGAACCGACCACCACGGCCGCGAAAACCATTCTCATGTTTCTGCCCTATAGCGGCGACAGCAATAATCTCTACAACAATTTCCTGCAAAACATCAGCGACATGGAGCTTGCAATAGCCGATGCCGGCGGGTTGGGAGGCAATCGTCTGCTCGTTTGCATCTCCCTCACATCTTCTCGTGCCGCACTTGTCAATATTGCTTACCAAAACGGCCAATGCCGTCGTGACACACTCTGCCGCTACGACCGACCCGCATTGACCACAACAGAAGGAATAGCCAATGTTCTGAACGATGCTAAAGCATTCGCGCCGGCACACCAATATGCCCTCGTCGTAGGCAGTCACGGCGAGGGATGGCTGCCCGTCAGAGGTCCCAGGAGGGCACCTTCTACCCGCTATTTCGGCGGCACCGGCAGTGCCTACCAAATAGAAACAACCACGCTTGCCAGAGCCATCGACCTTGCCGACATGCACATGCAGTTCATCCTTTTCGATGACTGTTATCTCTCCACCGTCGAGGTGGCTTACGACTTGCGCCATGCGGCCGACCACCTCATCGCCTCCACAAGCGAGATCATGGCCTACGGTATGCCCTATCGCCCGCTACTTCCCATGCTGATATCCTCCACACCCGATTACGATGGCGTATGCCGGCAATTCCTCGACTTCTATAAGAACTACAAAAACAATGGCCAACCGATGCCCTACGGCACTCTGGCCGTCACCGACCTGCGACAAATCGACAGCATGGCCGCCCTCATGCGCGAGATAAACAGCCAGTGTGCCTTCGACACATCACAGACGGAACTTTTGCAAGACCTCGACGCCGCCCATTGGACACCCACGGTTTATTTCGATTTTGACGACTACACGGATCATCTCTGCGGTGAACGTCGCGACCTCTATGCCCGTTTCGAGGAGCAGCTTGCCAGGCTGGTCGTCTGCAAAGCAGCCACTGAGAACATCTATTCCGCGACAGGAAAAACCACCCTCCCACTCCGCCATTTCTCCGGTCTCGCCATCAGCGACCCTTCTGAAAACGAGCTGGTCGGCACGTCCAAACAGCAAACCGCCTGGTGGGCAGCCACACATTAGACCGCCGCTCACCGACAAGCCCCCGAACCGCCAATCATAGCGGAAAACACCCTCCCACACGACAGGAGAGAAGCCTTCACGATGTGAAAGACCGTCTTTCATAAAGTAATAGTATATATATTACCGAGTAAAATAATATATATTACCAGGTAATATAATATATATTACTGAGTAAAATAATATATATTACTTTGTAAAAGCTTATCTTTTAGCTTGCGAAACTTTACCCGTTGGATGAAGAAAGGCTATCTGTTCGAAAAATGCACTTGTTTTCTTCTCACTTTACCCGAAATTTTCGTATCTTTGCACCCGTAAAAAAAGCAGAAGACAATGATAACCATTACCAATCTCGCCATTCAATTTGGCAAGCGCGTTCTCTACAAGGACGTCAACATCAAGTTCACCAGTGGAAACATCTACGGCATCATCGGTGCCAACGGTGCCGGCAAATCGACCTTGCTGAAAGCCATCAGCGGCGAACTGGAGCCCAACAAGGGAACTGTGGAGATGCCCCCCGGGGAGCGGCTGTCGGTGCTTGGCCAGGATCACTTCAAGTTCGACGAGTTCTCTGTCATGGACACGGTGCTCATGGGTCATGAGCCGCTGTGGAAGAACATGAAGGAACGCGAGGCACTCTATGCCAAACCTGAGATGACGGAGGAGGACGGCAACTGCGCCGCCGACCTTGAGCTGAAATTTGCCGAGATGAACGGCTGGGAGGCTGAGAGCGAGGGCGCACAGCTGTTGCAGAACCTCGGCGTAAAGGAAGACCGCCACTACATGCAGATGGCCGAGCTGTCGAACAACGAGAAGGTGCGCGTCATGCTGGCCAAGGCTCTCTTCGGACACC
>JAFRZC010000048.1 GCA_017442765.1 Prevotella sp.
AATAATAACCATAAGCAAAGCCCTCCACAGCGAGGGCTTTTTTATTCCATTTATGAACATATTCACTGACATTATCGCTCGTGAGTTGTCGCTTCCGAAAGACAATGTAGAGAGCACACTGAAGTTGCTCGACGAGGGATGCACCATCCCATTCATCAGTCGCTACCGCAAGGAGCGCACGGGAGGACTGAACGAGGTGCAGGTAGCTGCCATCAGCGAATGGAACGACCGTCTGAAAGAGACGGCCCGACGCAAGGAGACCATCATCAGTACGATTACCGAGCAGGGCAAGATGACCGACGAACTGAAGCGTCGCATCGACGAGTGCTGGGATGCCACCGTGCTCGAAGATATCTACCTGCCCTATCGCCCTAAGCGCCGTACGCGTGCTTCAATCGCTCGCGAACAGGGATTGGAGCCGCTTGCCGAGATACTGTTGAGGCAACGGGAGCAGAAGCCGGAGCGTGCTGCCGAGCGTTTCGTAGGCGATGAAGTGACGGATGTGGAACAGGCTCTAAAGGGAGCACAGGACATTATCGCCGAACAGGTGAGCGAAGACGAGCGCTCGCGGGCAGTGGTGCGACAGGCGTTCCGGCGAGGTGCCGTCATCAGTTCGAAGGCTGTGAAGGCGAAACGCGACTCCGACGAGGCGCGGAAGTATTCCGACTACTTCGACTGGAGCGAGCCTCTCCGCCGCTGCACGAGCCACCGTCTGCTGGCCATGCGCCGCGGTGAGCGTGAAGGCATACTGCGCGTGTCAATCAGTATCGACGAAGAGGCTTGTCTCGCACAGCTATGCAGGCACTATGTGCATGGTCGCGGACCATGTCAGAAACTCGTGGAGGAAGCTGTCGACGACGGATTCCACAGACTCCTCTGCCCTTCGATAGAGAACGAGTTTGCGGGCAAGAGCAAGGAGCGCGCCGACGACGAGGCTATCGAAGTGTTCCGCGAGAACCTGCGCCAACTGCTTCTGGCGCCGCCACTTGGACAGAGACGCGTGCTCGCCATCGACCCCGGATTCCGCACGGGATGCAAGGTGGTGTGCCTCGACGAACAGGGCAACCTACTCCACCACACGGCTATCTTTCCTCATCCGCCACAGCGATATCGCATGCAAGCGAAGATTGAGGTGGAAAGACTTGTCGACGACTACGACATCGAGGCCATTGCTATCGGCAACGGCACGGCAAGCCGCGAGACCAGCGAGTTTGTCGGCGAACTGGAATTCGGCCACGATGTGAAGACGTTTGTGGTGAGTGAAGACGGTGCATCGATATATTCTGCATCGCAGACGGCCCGCGACGAGTTCCCCAATGAAGACGTGACCGTCAGAGGAGCTGTGAGCATCGGCCGTCGACTGATGGACCCGCTCGCTGAGCTCGTGAAGATTGATGCCAAGAATATCGGCGTCGGACAGTATCAGCACGATGTCGATCAGACGAAACTGCGCCATAGTCTCGACCAGACAGTGGAACTTAGCGTCAACTCTGTGGGCGTCGACCTGAACACAGCCAGCCAGCAACTGCTCACCTACGTTAGCGGACTGGGTCCGTCGCTGGCTAAGAACATTGTGGACTACCGCCGCGAAAACGGTGCCTTCACGTCGCGCAGCCAGTTGAAGAAAGTGCCCCGGCTCGGGCCGGCAGCCTTCCAGCAGTGCGCCGGCTTCCTCAGGATACGCGGGGCGAAGAACCCTCTCGACAGCAGCGCCGTTCACCCCGAGAGCTACGGCATCGTGGAGCAGATGGCTCGCGACGCTCAGTGCAGCGTGGCCGAGCTGATAGCCGACAAGGACCGGCAGAAGACCATCGACATAAAGAAATACGTGACGGCCGACGTGGGACTACCAACACTTTCCGACATAATGAAAGAGCTCGAGAAGCCCGGCCGTGACCCGCGCGAGCAGATAGAGGAATTCAGCTTCAGCAAGGATGTCCACACGATGGACGACCTCGTGGAGGGAATGCTACTGCCGGGAATCGTCACCAACATCACAAAATTCGGCTGTTTCGTCGACATCGGTGTCCACAACGACGGACTCGTGCACATCTCCCACCTCTCCGACCGCTTCGTGAGCAATCCCGCCGACATTGTGCATCTGCATCAGCACGTGATGGTGAAGGTCATAGAGGTGGACTACCGGCGAAACCGCATATCGCTGTCGATGAAAGGAGTGCAACAATAATCCAGTACAAAGACCATGTACTCGCAGTACGAAGGTTGTGTACTTGGAGTACAAAGGTCATGTACTCGCAGTACAAAGCCCATGTACTGTTGTCAGACGAATATTAAGAAGTAGCAAAGACAGGTTTCTGAGTTTGCTGGAACAATAAAGCGCTGCCCGAGGAAGAGATTCGCTCGGGCAGCGCTTTTTCGTATTGTCGCAGCAAGAGAAACGGGCTATTCGTATAGATGGAACATGCGCTCCATCATCTGCCATTTCTCATTGCTCGTCGCCGTGGGGTCGCAGTCTTGGAAACAAGCCATGAACTCCTCCCACTCCTGCTGTCTCGTCAGCGTGGCAAGGCGCGCCATGGCCGAGTCCCAGTCGAAGTCGACGGGCGTCTCGACAATCATCACCAGCCGCGAGCCGAGGATGTAGATGTCCATCTCGAGTATGCCCACCTCGCGAATGCCTGCAATTATCTCGGGCCAGGCTTCGCCCTCGCTGTGACGACGACGATACTCACTGATGAGCGCAGGCTCGTTCTTCAGGTCCATGGTCTGCACATAGCGCTTCACAGGACCAGCGTACTGTTTCATTCTGTATCCTTCTGTCATAATCTGAAAACTAAAAACTGTGAACTATGCACTATGAACTATGAATTCCTATAACTGCGGTAGCCGTAGATCATGATGATGATGAAGCACAAGAGTGGAAGGCAGAACGACACGTTCACAGCGGGATGCCCCATGATGGTCTGCTGGTCGATGATGAGTCCCTGCAGCGGTGGCATGAGCGCTCCGCCCACGATGGCCATCACGAGGAATGCAGCACCGAGCGATGTGTCTTCGCTGTCCACCTTCTCGAGGGCTATACCGTAGATGGTGGGGAACATGAGCGACATGAAGAA
>JAFRZC010000049.1 GCA_017442765.1 Prevotella sp.
ACATTTTCCTCGTGATAGCCGGTGCCGGGCAGGTTCTGCACCACCTTCAGGTGATAGTACTCCGGCGGCCAGCCCTGCTCGGGCTCCATCCGTGCAATCATCTCCTTCACTCCGGCATACCGCTCGCGTATGTCCTCGATGGCACTCTGTGCCCATACCGTCTGCGCCATTGCCAAAAAGGCGAACAAGGCAATCGTGATTCTCTTCATAGCATTCGGTTTTATGGGTTTTATGGGTTTCTGCCACAAAAGTATATAAAAATTCCGAAATCATAGTCAATAGTTCGGAAATATTTTTTCTGCCCATAAAAAACGTTGGCAGAGTCATGACCGACCCTGCCAACGGAAATTGGGTTTGCCAGTGCTAAGCTTGTAACTTGAACGTGAGGGGAATGGTGAATTTCACGCGCACAGGCTTGCCGTCTTTTTTCCCAGGCTTCCACTTCGGCATCAGGCTTACCACACGCAGTGCCTCGGCATCGAGGAATGGATCTACCGATTGTACCGCATGTGCGTCGGTTATTGTCCCATCCTTCTCAACGACAAAACTGACAACTACTCTACCCTGAATGCCATTTGCTTGAGCCTCCTGTGGATATTTCACGTTCTCATGCAGGAAGTTCTGCATCGCGGACTCCCCACCGGGGAACTCCGGCAACACCTCGCACACCTCATAGACAGGGTCTTGCCCCTGAGGCAACGCATAGGGCTCTGCACCATCGGGGACATAGGAAATAACTGTTGTCTCTGGCAGCTGTGTGCCATACTTTACCTCATCGCCTTTTGCGGAGGCGGTCGTGTCCTGGTCTCTCTTCAGTGTGACGAGGATGACACCGTCCTTTCCTCTCTCACCGTAGAGAGCCGTTGCCTTTTCGTCCTTCAGCACAGTCATGGCCTCAATCTGTTCGGGGTTGAGACTCTTGAGCATCTCCTGACTGACCTCCTTGCCGTCAACGAACACGAGCGGCTGATTGTTGCCCACCGAGGCTACGGGCTGCACGACAGGTTCGACCGCCTGAGCCTTCTCTGGCGCAGGCACTTGCCGGTACTCGACGATGGTCTTTGCCGTGGCGACCAGCGAGAAGGCCGCGACGGGGATGACGTAAAGTGCCTTGGCTCCACGCCATCGGTTTGATTTTTTCTTTAGCATACGTTTAATTCTTTTTTTGAGCGTACTGTTACTAATGCCGTTGGCCATGGAGTACGCGCCACGGCCTGTGGCCTTCTGTACCAACATGTTGAAATAAGCGCGAATATCGGTGCCGCCGCCGATGACCGCCGCATCGGCCTCGTACTCGTGTACGGTGCGCAAATCCTGGCGTATCATCCAGACGACCGGGTTGAACCATTGCAACGCCGTGACCAGCTCGACGAGGAGCACGTCCCACGAGTGGCGGTGGCGGATGTGGCTGCGCTCATGGGCCAGCATGGCGGGCGACAGCTCAGCATAGTCGTTGCGCGAAAGCATGATGGTATGCATCCAACTCGACGGCGCGATAGGCTCGTCGCTGACGGCAATCCGCACGCCGTCGGCACGCTCGTGGAGCTCGCAGGCGGTGATGAACCGCTGCAAACGCACTATATTATATATAAGGTGCAGGAGCATAACAGCGGTGACCACGAGCAGTAGCGCACCTGCCACCCCACTCCACCGCTCCCAAAGCGTGGGCTCATCCACTACCCCGCCAACCATCCAATGCTCCATGCCGACCGCTCCGGCGGCGGGAACGGCGACCTCCTCGGTACGATGGAGGGTTATCACACACAGCGGCAAAACAAACGACCCCAGAGCCGTCAGCAGCAGTACCATGCGGTTGAGCCGGTGAAGCGTCTCGCGCTCCAAGAGCAGCCGCCAAAACAGGTAGAACACGGCCATCAACGCCGCCACCTTCAGACTGTATGTCAAATATTCGGTCATCATTTTAATTTACAATTTGACAATTTACAATTTGGCAATTTACTATTTATTTGACTATTTTCTATCTTTTTCCATTCAGTGATTTCATGCCGAAATGCGCATAACCATGTTTTTTCCACCCATCGCTTAGCCTTCACAACCTGAAAGCTTGTCTTTCGCAAAGTAATATAATATATATTACTTGGTAAAAGTATATATATTACTTTGTCAAAGATTGTCTTTCGCATCATCATGGGCTGTTTCGGGGGTTGACATTGTCGATGATTCGCCTCAGCTCATTGATTTCCTCCTCGCTGAGCGACTCGCGGCGGGCGAAAAACGACACGAGCGATGCCGCCGAACCGCCGAAGAACGTGTCCTTCACATCGTCCATCACGGCCCCGGTATATTCCTCGCGGCTCACCAGCGCACGAAACAAGTGCGAGCGGCCATGCTTCTCCGCCCCCACAAACCCTTTCTCGCGCAGTATCTTCAGAAACGTCAGCAGCGTGGTCATGGCCGGGCGCGGCTCGTCATAACGCTCCATGATGTCGGCAGCATAGGCCTCACCCTTCGGCATCGACCACAGCACCCGCATCACCTGCATCTCCGACTTCGTCAGTTGTCTTTTCACTTTCATCTCTTTTGCTGTTCTTATTCTAAACTTTTCGAATGCAAATTTAAATGTTTAGCAAATACCCTCCAAACTTTTTATTCTAAAACTTTAGAAATTTAACCTTCATTGTTAGAATGAAGCGTTTATTGTTAGAATGAACGC
>JAFRZC010000050.1 GCA_017442765.1 Prevotella sp.
CGGGTGTAATTCCTATTTGAAGGGGTTCCGCTCGTTTCACTCGCCCCACCCCTTCCTGTAATCTGCCGCCCGTTCCGGGCTTCCTGCACCTACATACGAAAAACTCAAATTTATTTGGTTCTTTGCTCGTTTATTCGTAACTTTGCCCACAAGAATGGGACTAACAAGCATGTTAAACCCTTAAACAATATGGAATTATACATAGAGACAAAGAGACTATTCTGAAACAACATCGATATAAAGAGCGTCAGCTTTTGTAGCTTCTATTCGGAATCTGGACAATTCCAAGCATACAAGAGGCAACATCAGTAATGGCACTCACGCTGCAAGCGTGGGCATGACTGATTTCTTGTATGGGCAAAGTCCAGAGCCTCGAATAGAAATCCCATAAAGTCAGCTCCACGCCTTTTTATATCCTCATATATCAATTATACCTTAAACTATTTATCAAAAGTCCTTTCTGGGGCACAAAAGGAACATAAAACAAATGACTGCTTATATTATGAAAACAAAAAATTCTCTTATGTTGCTTGCCTGTATATTAGCAAGCATGACCTCACGCGCGGCCGACAGCGACGTGTTCACTGCTGATGCAGGAGGTGTTGAAATGACCTTCACCGTCCTTAGCGAAGAAGAAAAAAACCTGTCAGGTAAAAGGAACGTCGTGGACACAACCTTGCATCAACAGCAACTATTTGAGCAAGGAAGAAGTGTTCAAGGGAGGTATTGTAGAAAATGACGTTCCAGAGCCAGACCCATCGTTAATCTATGCATACGATGATGAAACCATGACGGCCACGCTCACCAACGGCAGATCCGCCACTGGCGAAGTTGTAATACCAGCTGCCGTGAAGCATAATGAAAAAGTGTACAGCGTGACGAGTATAGGAAACTATGCTTTCATGGGTTGCAAAGGCTTAACTTCGGTTATCATTGACAATAGAGTTACAAGTACTGGCTATGGTGCTTTCTCTTTTTGCACTAATCTAACCTCAGCGATTATTGGTCACGGAATGAAAAGCATTGACAGCTGGGCTTTCGGTGGATGCTCCAGTTTAACCTCAGTGACGATTCCCAAGAGTGTGAAAAGCATCGGCTACAATGTTTTCTGTGACTGTACTAACTTAACCTCGCTAATTGTAGAAACAGGGAATAGCACCTACGATTCTCGCGACAATTGCAATGCCATCATTGAAACAAATACCAATACACTGATTACGGGATGTAACAAAACTACCATCCCCAATAGTGTGACGGACATTCGTGAACTTGCTTTGCAAAATTGTGCAGGGTTGACATCTCTGTCTATCCCCAGTAGCGTAACGATTATTGGCGAAGGAGCTTTCTTAGGCTGCTCTGGCTTGACCTCCATTGTCGTTGAAGAGGGTAACAGCAACTACGACTCCCGCGACAACTGCAATGCTATCATTGAGACCAATACCAACACATTGGTTACCGGTTGCATGAACACCATCATTCCCAATAATGTAACTATCATTGGCAATTCTGCTTTCTCCGGTTGCATGGGCTTGACTTCTGTGAACATACCCGAAAGCGTGACAACTATTGGTAATTCTGCGTTTAGTGGCTGTACAGGCTTAACCTCGGTGACTATCCCTAATAGCGTGACGGACATTGATGAATATGCGTTTTATGAGTGTACTGGCTTGACTTCGGTGACATCCCTCATACTGGAACCGTTTGGAATCAATGAAAATATTTTTTACAGTTATGATAGCGAGACCTATACAGACTGTTGGAGAACCTCTGCCATCCTTCTTGTCCCAAGGGGGACAAAGGAAAAATATGCGGTAGCTTCTGGCTGGAAGATGTTCGGGGAAAATATCTTAGAGGAAGGGCAAGTTTTTACAGGATACCAGATAATCAATGGAATCCGGTATAAGTTAGGTGAGAACGGCGCAACTGTCGTTGCTTTAAAAAATGCCGAATATAAGGGACAAATCGACATCCCCAACAGTGTGACCTACAATGGTGTTGAGTATTCCGTGACGAGCATAGGAGGCGAGGCTTTCTTTGACTGCGAAGGTCTAACCTCCGTCACCATACCTAACTCCGTGACAACTATCGACAACTATGCTTTCTGTGACTGCACAGGCCTAACCTCCGTCACCATCCCCAACAGCGTGACGGGCATAGGATTACAGGCTTTCGCTGGTTGCGCTGGTCTGAAATCCGTCAACATTCCTAACAGTGTCACGTCTATTGGTGAATGGGCATTCTATTATTGCAGAGGCCTGACCTCCATCACCATACCCAACTCCGTGACGACCATAGGCAATAGGGCGTTCTCTGGCTGCAGCGGCCTGACTTCGATGGTGGTTTCAGAAGGTAACTCAACATATGACTCCCGCGACAACTGTAACGCCATTATCGAAACAACGACAAATACCCTGCTTGGGGGTTGTAAGAATACGACCATCCCCAACAGCGTGACGACTATTGGACAATGTGCTTTCTTAATTTGCAGCGACCTCACCTCCATCACGATTCCTAACAGCGTGACGACAATAGGAGAATATGCTTTCTGTGGCTGCAACGGCCTGACCACCATCACCATTCCCAACAGCGTGACGAGCATCGGAAAATTAGCTTTCTCTGAGTGCAGCGGCCTGACCTCTATCAACATCCCCGAAAGTGTGACAACTATCGGTAATTCTACTTTTAGAGGCTGTACTGGCTTAACCTCGGTGACTATCCCTAATAGCGTAACGAGTATTGGACACGAGGCTTTCTTTGCTTGCACTGGCCTGACTGCCGTCACCATTCCCAACTCCGTGACGACCATGGGCATTAGGGTGTTCTGTGGCTGTACAGGACTGACCTCCGTCAACATACCCAACTCCGTGACAACTATCGCCGATATGACTTTCTATGGGTGTACAGGCCTGACCTCTATCAACATCCCCAACAACGTGACGAGCATAGGCTCTTATACGTTCGGTGGTTGCACTGGCCTGACTGAGATTGTATGCTTAATTGAAAAACCTTTTGCACCTGGAGATAATTGCTGGTATAACGTTAATAAAGACATCCCCCTCTATGTGCCTAAAGGGACGAAGGAACTTTATGAAGCGACAGAAGGATGGAATGTATTCACCAACATCATCGAGCGGGGTCTCGAGCCAGTAGATAGGGACGAACAGGTGACGTATGACAGCAATGGCGAGTTCAGTGGCGGCATGGATTTGGAGGAAACGGTTATCAATGACATTTATTACAACATCCCCGCCAATGCCGGAGACTATAATGCTGACGAAGGCTGCATCACATTGCAGGTTTCCACCACTGACGAACAGGTGGAGGAAATTGCAGGCAAGGATGTGTTTGACGCAACGGTAAAAGAGAACTTCAAGGGCATCGCCTTCCTCGTTCCAGCCGGCAGTGGCACAATCACGATAGATGCCGAGACTACAGGCGGAATAACCCTGAAGGTGAAGGTGGGCGACAACGAGCCTGTCACAAAGACACTCAATGGCAAGCAGACGGTTGTGATACCCTACGGCACGCCAACCTCTGCCTACGTCTATATTTATGCCGGAGGAACAGCGGCGGCCAAAAGCATGTATCCCACTGCGGCAACGGAAAACGCACTGAAGATTTACGGTATAACCCTGGGCACGGACAATACTACGGATATCAATTCAGTCCAAAGTCCAGAGTCTAGAGTCCACAGTTATAACAATGCTGTTTACGACCTCCAAGGCCACAAGGTGGCAAGGTGGCTGAAGAAGGGCATCTACATCGTCAACGGCAGAAAGGTAATGGTTAAATAATCCTTTGACTCTAATTTGAGATATACCCCTCCCTGCACCTGCTCTCATTGCAAGATGCAGGGAGATTTTATTCTTTGCATTCGCTGCTCCAAAATTTGATTTTATCGAATCTTGTCACGACTCAACAAAGCAAAAATAATTTTTCTTTGCATTCGCTGCTCCAAAATTTGGCAGGTATGGTTTTTTATCGTATTTTTGCAGATGAATTCTGTCGTATATACGTTAGGAATGTCTATATGTTATTCTGTCTAATAAAAACACTGTAAAGATGAAGAAACTAATGATGACTTGCGCCTGCGCCGTGCTCATCGGCTCGTTTATGACCGGGTGCATTGAGAAGAAAAGTGCAAAAAGCGACGCCGAGTTGCAGGAAATGATTGACAAGGCTGCCGAGAAAAAGGTGGCCGAAATGGAAAAGGAACGCGAGATGAAGGAGAAGCTCGACCGCGCCGAGGCCATCATTGCCGCCGACAAGGCAAAAAAGGCAAAACCCGCAAAGCAAATCAAAGAAACGGTGGTTGTCGATGTGCCGGGCACTCGCTACGCCCATGTCATCCGCGAGGGCGGCTACACCAATGCCCGCTCGGGTCCCGGGACAGGCTATGCCATCCTGAACAAGGTGAAAGACGGCAGCCCCATCCTCTACAGCGGACGGCTTGTGCGCAATGGATGGGTGCAAGTGTTCGACACTAACGGCAATTACTTAGGCTACATGAGTGCCAACAAGATTGTACCATAATCATAAGTCATAATGCATAATCTATTGCTTCTGGGTAATGGCGGACGTGAACATGCGCTCGCCTGGAAAATCGCCCAAAGTCCCCGCATCAAGAAACTCTATATCGCTCCGGGTAATCCTGGTACGGCTCAGTGTGGTGAGAACGTTGCCATGAAGGCCGACGACTCCGAGACCGTCAAAATCTTTTGTACGGAGAAGAACATCGACATGGTGGTCGTCGGACCCGAAAACCCGTTGGTGAAAGGTATTGCCGACGAGCTGAGAGCCGACCCGCGAACTCATCATATCGCAGTGATAGGACCGTCGAAAAGCGGGGCGAGGCTCGAAGGCAGCAAGGACTTTGCCAAGGCTTTCATGCTTCGGCATGGCATTCCCACAGCCCGTTATCAGACATTCGACGGCAGCCAACTGGAAGAAGGTCTGGCTTTCCTTGAGCAGATTGCCCCACCCTACGTGCTCAAGGCCGACGGCCTATGTGCGGGAAAGGGCGTGCTCATCGTTCCTACGCTCGACAATGCCCGCCAAGAGCTCAAGGCCATGCTCGGCGGAATGTTCGGCAATGCCTCGTCCAAAGTTGTCATCGAAGAGTTTTTAAGCGGTATCGAGTGCTCGGTCTTTGTGCTTACCGACGGCCGGCACTACAAAATTCTGCCCGAGGCAAAAGACTACAAGCGCATCGGCGAGGGCGACACCGGCCTGAACACAGGTGGCATGGGAAGCATCTCACCCGTACCATTTGCCACGTCTGAATGGATGGAAAAAGTAGAAGAACAAATTATTAAACCTACGATTGAAGGTCTATGTGGCGAAAACATTGATTACAAGGGATTTATCTTCTTCGGGCTTATCAATGTTGAAGGTAACCCGATGGTCATAGAATACAACTGCCGGATGGGCGATCCTGAGACGGAAAGCGTGATGCTAAGGCTGAAAAGCGACCTCGTTGATCTGTTTGAAGGCATAAGAGAGGGAAACCTCGACCAGCGTGAGGTAGTCTTCGACGAGCGTGCTGCAGCCAGCGTGATGCTTGTCTCAGGCGGTTATCCACAGGCATACCAGAAAGGCTACCCCATCAGCGGACTTGGCGAAGTGCGGAACTCTATCGTTTTCCATGCAGGAACAACTATAACAAACGGACAAGTCGTCACCAACGGCGGTCGTGTTCTGGCCGTCTCGAGCTATGGCCCCACCAGAGGAGATGCCCTGAGCCAATGCTACAAGGAAGCTGAAAAGATTGCCTTTACGGGTAAATATTTCCGTACTGACCTCGGGAAGGATCTCGATGAAGAGGTGAGCAATGGATGAACACGGGATCTGTGTTCATCCGTGGCTCAAAACTATCACTCCTTAACTCTGCAAGAATATTAGTGAACCGTGAAAAGATTACAGGATAAGATTGCAGGCAGCCGCCTCACACTTCCCATCGTCGCATCCATCTGCATACTCCTTTTTGCCGGAGACTATTTCGTATATGGACGTGATGTATGGATACCTCTTGTAGGCATTGCCGTCTCCACGCTTTTAATAGGCGAATGGAGCAATTCCAACGCGCTCATCCGCATCTATAGCAGTATCATTCCCTGTTCGTTTATGGTGCTGTCAATCATGTCAACAGGCTACTACTCGTCGCTTTCCGGCTCCCTTGTGCAGCTCTGCTTCATCGTCATGCTGTTTTGCCTGTTCCGAACCTACCAAGACCATACCACCACCGGCTGGACGTTCTATGCCTTCTTCGCCGTGGGCATTGCCAGTATGATATTCGTTCAGGTATTGTTTTTTATACCTCTTCTGTGGGTTTTTCTGTTTACGAAGCTTCAGGCAGGCAGCGCACGTACCTTCACGGCTTCGCTGATAGGACTTGTCGCTCCTTATTGGCTTGCCGCGGCATGGTTGCTCTATGCGGAAGACACAACATTTCTGGCAACTCATTTTTTACCATTAGCCCATTTTGAGCCGGTTTTCACTCCATGGCCGACCGACATCAAGATGTTGCTCTCATTTGCTTTTCTGCTCATCCTGTCAATAACAGGAACCATACATTTCTTCCGCCAGAAACACTACGACAAAATCCGCACCCAGATGCTCTACGAGCTGCTCATCATCCTCAATGTGTTCAGCTTTCTCTTTGTTGCTCTTCAACCTGCGCATGCCGATTTCCTGCTACGCATTATCACAATAACCACCGCTCCGATTATTGGTCATTTTCTTTCCCTCACACGAACTAAAATCACTAACATCGCCTTCATCGTCATCGTGCTGATAGCCTTTGCGCTGACGATTGTCAACCTATGGATTTCCTTACCGACGTTCTCATAAACTGGGGCTATTGGGGAATGCTCGTCGCGGCCTTCCTTGCCGGTTCGTTCTTTCCATTCTCGAGCGAGGCCGTCATGCTGGCACTGCTGGCAGCAGACCTTGACGCATGGCCGCTCATCATCTATGGCACGATGGGGAACGTGCTCGGTTCCGTATTAAACTACTCTCTCGGACGCATGGGGAGACTCGAATGGATAAAGAAATATCTGCATGTGGGGGAAGAAAGCCTTAACCGCGCCAGCCGTTTCATGAAAGGGCGTGGCGCATGGATGGGGTTCTTTGCCTTCCTCCCTCTGCTCGGAAGTGCCATCACTATTTTACTTGGCTTGACACGCGCAAACATCCCTGTATCTTTCCTGACTATTACCGTCGGAAAATTCCTGCGCTATGTGGTGCTTGTCTATGGCGTATCGCTTTTCTTCTGAACAAGATTGAAACGACCGAATTTGCTAAATAATATTAAGAGAGGGGGGCATCTTGCACGGTATCGATGAAAATATATTATCTTTGCAAAATTAAAGAATAATCAATAGAAAATAGAGATACATGAAACAGTACAGACTTGTGGACAATGTGCTCGGATGGGTTGCTTTTTTGATAGCAGCTTTTGTATATTGTTCGACTATTGAGCCTACGGCATCATTCTGGGATTGCCCTGAATTTATTACAACCGGCTACCGCCTCGAAGTTGGCCATCCGCCAGGTGCACCGTTTTTCATGCTCACGGCTAATCTCTTCTCTCAGTTTGCCAGTGACCCCACAACGGTTGCCAAGATGGTAAACACCATGAGCGCGCTGCTTTCGGCTGCAACCATTCTCTTCCTCTTTTGGACGATTACTCACCTGACACGCAAACTCATTCTGAAAGACTGGAGCCAGCTGACCACTGCAAAGCTCATTGCCATTGAGGCCAGCGGCATGGTGGGCGCACTCATCTACACCTTCAGCGACACATTCTGGTTTAGTGCCGTGGAAGGCGAGGTCTATGCCTATTCGTCAGCCTTTACGGCAGTTGTCTTCTGGCTCATCTTAAAGTGGGAAGACCATGCCGACGAACCCCATAGCGACCGTTGGCTTGTGCTCATCGCCTACATGACGGGACTGTCGATTGGTGTACACCTGTTGAACCTGCTCTGCATACCAGCCATCGTGCTCGTATTCTGCTATCGCAAATATCCCGAGATTGAACTGAAGGGTTCGCTCATTGCCTTGGCGGTATCGTTCATGCTTGTCGCTGCCGTGCTCTATGGTGTAGTGCCAGGCATCATCACCGTGGGCGGATGGTTTGAGTTGCTCTTTGTCAATAAGCTCAGTATGCCATTCAATACAGGTCTCTATGTCTATGTGACTCTCTTGGTACTTATTGTAATATGGGCCATCTATGAAACCTATACCAATAAGAGCGAGAAACGGCAGAACGTCGCCTTCCTGCTCTCGGTGGCCATGCTCGGCATTCCCTTCTACGGCTACGGCTGGTCGGCCGCTGCCATCGGTGTTATTGTGCTGATTGCGCTTTGGTTTGTTCTTGGCTATAAGCACACTGAGGCCAAGAAAAAAGTCAGCGTGGTTTCCGCACGTTTGAAAAACACCGCCTTGCTCTGTATGCTGATGCTAATGATTGGCTACTCCTCCTACGCGCTCATCATGATTCGCTCAGCGGCCAATCCGCCAATGGACCAGAACTCACCCGAGGACATCTTCACTCTGGGCAACTATCTTAGCCGCGACCAGTATGGAGACCGACCGCTTTTCTACGGACAGGTTTATACGTCAGATGTGAAATTCGTCCCCGACGGTGACTATCTTGTCCTCGAACGCAAGGAAGGCGCACCCGTATGGCAGCAGCGCGAGAAAAAAACAGCTGACGAGAAAGACTCATATTTCGTGGTCACAACCAAGGACAAATATATCTATGCCAAGAATATGCTCTTCCCCCGTATGTGGGACAAGAAATATACACAAGCCTACGAAGACTGGATGGGCGGTGTGGAAGGAACCGTCAGCGAGTACGACCGCGGCAACGGCGAGATGGTACAAGTAAAAGTACCGACGTTTATGGAGAACATCCGCTTCTTCCTCTCCTATCAGTGTAACTTCATGTACTGGCGCTACTTCATGTGGAACTTTGCAGGCCGGCAGAACGACGTGCAAGGCAACGGCGAGCTGGAGCACGGCAACTGGCTCTCGGGCATTCCCCTTGTTGACAATGCCATGCTGGGCGACCAAAACAAGATGCCCGACGAACTGAAAGAGAACAAGGGGCACAACGTCTATTATTGCCTGCCCCTGTTGCTCGGACTCATCGGCCTGTTCTGGCAGGCATGGCACGGACAGCGAGGCATCCGCCAGTTCTGGGTGGTCTTCTTCCTGTTCTTCATGACAGGTCTGGCCATCGTCATCTATCTGAACCAGACACCACAGCAGCCTCGCGAACGCGACTATGCCTACGCAGGTTCGTTCTACGCCTTTGCCATCTGGTGCGGCATTGGTGTGGCTGCTCTCATTGACCTCGTAAAGAAATACCTCAAACTCAACGAGACGATTGTTGCATCAGTATTGGCCGTGCTCACCCTGCTCGTGCCCATACAAATGGCATCGCAGAACTGGGACGACCACGACCGCTCCGGACGCTACATGTGCCGCGACTTCGGGCAAAACTATCTGATGACCCTGCAAGACGAGGGCAACCCCATCATCTTCACTAACGGCGACAACGACACCTTCCCGCTCTGGTACAACCAGGATGTTGAGGGATTCCGCACCGATGCCCGCGTCTGCAACCTCAGCTATCTGCAAGTTGACTGGTACATTGACCAGATGAAACGCCCTGCCTACGACTCACCTGCCCTGCCCATAAACTGGCCAAGAATCGACTACTGCTCCGGCACCAACGAGGCTGTAGCCATACAACCCGAATTTGAGAAGGAAGTGCTGGAACACTATAAAAATAACCCAGAGGAAGCCAAGAAGGAGTTTGGCGACGATCCGTTTGAATTGAAAAACGTCCTAAAGTACTGGGTTCGCGCTGAAGACCCCGACAATCGCGTCATCCCTACCGACACGCTTTACATGACCATCGACAAGGAGGCCGTTCGCAAAAGCGGAATGCTCATGGCATCCGACACCATTCCCGACCGTATGGTCATCTCGCTCGAAGGACGGCGCTCACTCTACAAGGGCGACCTCATGATGCTCGAACTGATTGCCAACACCAACTGGACACGCCCCATCTACGTGGCATATACCGTTGGCAAGGAAAACTACATGAACCTCGGCGACAACTTTGTCTGCGAAGGACTGGCCAATCGTATCACGCCCTTCACGACGATAAATAAGAACGTCAAGAGCTTCGACACCGAGAAGACCTATAACAACCTCATGACCCGCTACAAATGGGGCGGACTGGAGAAGCCCGGACTCTATCTCGACCAGACCGTCTCACGGTTGTGCATCACCCACCGCCACCTCTTCGCCGAATTAGCAAAAGAGCTGATTCTTGAAGGCAAGAAGGACAAAGCGCTGAAAGTGTTGCAGAAGCAGGAGAAGGTCATCCCCGCCTATAACTTGCCACGCAACTACCTCTCTGGCGACGGCGACATTGCCAAAGCCTACGCGCAGCTCGGACAGAAAGCCAAGGCCACCGAGTATATCAACGCTTGCTGGACCAATGCACGGCAGTACATGGAGTGGTATCTCTCGCTCAGCACCACGCGGCTACTGCGCTACGAACATGAATTCATGACACAGGCCGCAATTATGCAACAGCTCATCGGCACCGCTGAGATGACCGACAAGAAACTTGCCCGGCGACTCAATACGGAATACGAAAAGCTGGCAGAGGAGTACAACAGACGAACCGGGGAGTAAACATAATTGATAATTGATAACTGATAATTGAAAGTTGAAAAGTAGAAAAATCACTAAGCACTAAACACTAAACGTGAATTCATAATGTTTATAGAGCAACCTGCCATCTGGCTTCGGTGGCTGTGGCCGAAAGCCGTCTGGAGAATGAACCGAAACGAGAGAGCCGTCTATCTTACCTTCGATGACGGCCCCATACCCCAGTCAACGCCGTTCATCCTCGAGACCCTTCGCCAGTCTGGCATCAAGGCCACCTTCTTCATGGTAGGCGACAACGTGCGCAAGCATCCCCAGCTCTACCAGCAAATACTCGATGAAGGGCATCAAGTGGGCAACCATACCCACAACCACATCAGCGGATTCCGCCATACGCTTCACGACTACAGCTACAACACAGAAAAGGCAAACGCCTACATCCATTCCCATCTGTTCCGCCCTCCGCACGGCTGGATGCGCATGGCACAGTTTGCCTGGCTCTCGCGCCGATACAAAGTCATCATGTGGGATGTTGTAACACGCGACTATTCCAAGTGGATGACAGCGCAGGACGTACTCAACAACGTCAAGCACTATACCCGCAACGGCTCCATCATCACGTTCCACGACTCGCTCAAAAGTATCGACAAGCTGCGTTTCGCCCTTCCCGAGGCCATCCGCTGGCTGAAAAAAGAAGGCTACCAGTTCAAAACCTTTGAGTAATGAGAGGAGAGAGGAGAGAGTATCGAAAGGAGAAGCTCAAGAAGTCGCGGCTTTATGAACGCATGAATGCCCTGACCGTCTGGCTTGACCGCTATTATATAGACGGAATAGCAGGACTCATCCCGGGAGGCATAGGCGACACTATAACCGCACTCTTCGCGCTCGTCCACATCTATTTCAGCCTGTTTCGCCTACATAGCATCCCGCTCACCCTTGCCGTTCTCAACAACAGCCTGCGCGACCTGCTGCTCGGTCTCATCCCCTTCTACGTCGGCGACATCATCGACTTCTTCCACCAGTCCAATACCCGAAACATGCGGCTCATCAACGGCTTTATCAACGACGACCAGGCCGTCATCGCCGAAGTCAACCGAAAAGCCCGCCAGTCGCTCGTCGCCTGCCTGCTGCTCCTTGCAGGTATTCTCCTCGTTCTGCTATTCATTGCATGGATTGCCACCAAATTCGGAACGCTCATCTTCTCATGAAACCGCACGTCCTGCTGTTGCTCTCCCTGCTGCTGACCCCTTCGCCTGCGATTATGGCCCGCGACCGGCAGAACACTATCGTCATGCGACGCGTCTTTACCTACGCCGCAACGATTAACGACAGTCTGCCCGAAAACGCCATGCCCCTCACTTATGTCAGCTACACTCTGCGAATCAACAAGCGCAATCCCATTCTGCTTGCCGTGCCAACCATGTACACGATTGCCCGCGGCAAACAACGCACCTACGAAGGAGAATCCATCGGCAAGGTCGTCATGGCAGACGGACATCCCGCAGAAATAAAAGAACTGTTCCACAGAAACAATATTCCACATCGTCGAAGGGCACTCACCACGCTCAACAAATATCTCATTCCCGACATCTATGCCGCAACCATTGCCGGCGACATTCTCCTCTCCCCGTTCAACAAAGCCAATCGCCACCTCTACAGCTACCGTTCCGTGACACGACCCGACGGTAACGTCGAGATCACATTCAAGCCCCGAATAGAGAACACACAACTCGTCAGCGGCACTGCCATTGCCGACTTCCTCACCGGACGTATCATTTCCACTGAGATACAAGGGGAATACGACATGATTAGATTCAACCTTCATCTTGAGATGGGAGCACAGGGAGCAGCCTCGCTCTTCCCCGTCAGCTGTGAGCTCGATGCCCTGTTCCGTTTCCTCGGCAACAATATCTCTACCGACTATCACGCCTCTGTGGCCGACACCCTGGCCAACGACAGCGCACGGACACTATTCCATGCATTCGAGCAAAGCATATCTGCGCCCGACAGCACACACAAGAAGACCAAACACCCGGTATGGCTCACAGTAGGCGAACATCTGGTCAACCGCACCAAGACTCACTTCGGCTCGCACAACCAAGGCTACCTCCGCATATCCCCCCTTCTCAATCCGCTCTATCTCGGCTACAGCAAGCACAAAGGCGTCCACTATAAGTTTGAAGTCAAAAGCAGCTTCATCTTCAACGAGAACCAAGAGTTCTGTACACGTCTCAAAGCAGGCTATTCCTTCAAGCAACGGCAGTTTTACTTCAGGCTTCCCACCTTCTTCCATTTCAACAAGCGGCATGGAGGCTACATCGAGGCCGAGGTGGGAAACGGAAACAGGATTACCAACTCCGACATCGTAGAACAAGTGAAACACGAGCGGGCCGACTCCATCAACTGGGAACACTTGAGCCTCGACTATTTCAAAGACACCTACATCAAGACCTTTGTCCACTACGACTGGTCGGCCAAAATCGGAGCCAAGGCCGGTCTCATCGTTCATTATCGCGATGCCGTTGACAAAAAAGGGTTTAAGCTGGCAGGGAAGCCACATGCCTATCGCTCCGCGGCACCGGCACTCTCATTCGAGTACCGCCCGACAGGTTATTCAGGACCAATCCTCACCATCGACTATGAGCGCAGCATCAAAGGATTGTTCAAGTCGAACACCGGTTTCGAACGGTGGGAAGCCGACGCACAATACCTCCACCGCATGCCTGCCCTGCGCTCACTCTCCATGCGCATAGGAACAGGGTTCTACACCCACAAGGAGACCGGAGCCTACTTTCTCGACTATACCAATTTCCGCGACGAGAACATCCCCGGTGGCTGGAACGACGAGTGGACAGGCTCATTCGAACTGCTCGACCGCAACTGGTACAATGCCTCAGAATATTATGTCCGCAGCAACCTTACCTACGAGTCGCCACTCCTCTTTGTCTCATGGATACCACTCGCAGGACGGTATGTCGAGACCGAGCGCATCTACTTCAGCGCACTCACCGTCCGCCACCTGCATCCCTATATCGAGTGCGGCTACGGTCTTCAAACCCATCTCTTCTCCATTGGTTTCTTCCTTGCCAACCGAAACGGCAAGTTCGACGGCTGCGGTGCCCGATTCGGATTCCAGCTCTTTCGCCAATGGTAGAAAGTTTAGAGGGCTAATGGGGGCTAATAAGAAAATACCAAATAGCAACAAGAACGATGACAACGACAACAAAGGCGACGGTCTTGAGCAGGCAGCCGGCAATTTTCTTGACAGCAAGGATGCCGACTATCAGGACGGCAAGGCAAAACAGATAATATAGCAGTTCAGAGTCCATCATAATTCTTCGCGTACTCCTTGGCAGCTCGTCTTAATTCATATTTGACAGTTAGTGTTTAGTGATTTCTCAACTTTTACGCTTGTGCAGTACAACAAAGGCTGCTTTACGGTACAAAGAAGGCTAAACCAAGGTACAGAACGGCATTCCCCGGAGTTTTTGCTTATAAGCAAAAGACCTTTCGCTTGCAAGCAAAAGGCTTTTCGGCTACAAGCAAATGCCTTTTTGCTTGTAAGCAAATTCCAAAGAATGCCAGATTCCATAATTCTTTTTCATTATTCGTAAACTTCGTCGATACCGAACTCATCGGCGAAGCCTGTGTCGTCGGCACAGGGATTGTAGTTGGCCGGCAGGTCGAACTTCTCGTTGGGGTCGTAGCCGAGCGACTTGTCGGCATACACCTTATTCATATAATAGGCCCACACGGGTAGCGACATGTTGGCTCCCTGTCCGATAGAGGTGGCATCGAAATGGATGTCGCGGTTCTCGCCGCCTACCCATACACCGCTGACCAGCCGGGGCGTGATGCCCATGAACCATCCGTCGGAGTTGCGGTTGGTGGTTCCGGTCTTTCCCCCGGCCTCGCCCTTGAAGCCGTAACGGCTGCGAAGCCGGCCACCGGTACCGCCATCGACAACTCCCTTGAGCAGGGTAATCATACGGTTGGCACTCTCGGCACTGATCACCTCGTTCATCTGGGGTTGGAACTGCGCGATGATGTTGCCGTCGCTATCCTCGATACGGGTGACAAAGAGGGGGGCGGTGCGTATGCCATGATTGACAAAAGTCGTATATGCGCTGACCATCTCGGCCACCGACACTTCGCAGGGGCCAAGGCAGAGAGCCATCGTGGCCTGTATGTCGGGATTGTTGATGCCATAGTCATTGAGCAGCCGCTTCAGCTGGCGGGGATTGAGCTTGCTCATGAGGTAGGCGGAAATCCAGTTGTTCGACTGGGCAAGTCCCCATTTCAGGGTAACGTCCTGCCCATAGCGTGCGCGGCTTCCGTTCTTAGGAGTCCACCGCCCGCCGTCAACGATATAAGTCTTCATCACGTTGGGTGCGGTGGAGCAGGGTGTCATGCCGCTCTCCATGGCAAGTGAGTAAAGGAAGGGCTTGATGGTGGAACCCACCTGCCGCCGTCCGAGGGTGACCATGTCGAACTGGAAATGCTCGTAGTCGAGCCCGCCGACGTAGGCCTTCACCTCGCCCGTGGCAGGATCCATACTCATGAATCCTGAGCGGAGGAATCGCTTGTAATAGCGTATGGAGTCCAACGGGGTCATCGTGGTGTCGCGCTCGCCGTGATAGGTGAAGATGGTCATCGGTGTTCGGGTGTTGAAAGCGCGGGCGATTTCCTCTTCTGTCGCGCCTTGTTCCTTCATGGTCTTGTAGCGAAGGCTGGTGGCCATCGACTGCCGCATAATCTGATCGATCTGCTTTTTCGACAACCGGCTGGTGAAAGGCGCGTTGGGCTTCATGCGGTTCTCGGCGTTGAAAGCCGGTTGCAGTGTCTTGGCCACATGCTGATAGACGGCCTCCTCGGCATAGCGTTGCATACGGGTGTTGATCGTGGTATAGATTTTCAGGCCGTCGGTATAGATGTTGTATGGCTCACCATTTTTCTTGAAGTTCTTGTTGCACCATCCGTAGAGCGGATCGCTGACCCATGATATGGAGTCGATGACAAACTGACGGTAGTTCCAAGAGGGATAGTTCTCGCGCTCGGGTTTCTCTGCCATCATGTATTTCCGCAGGAACTCACGGAAATAGGAGCCGACACCCTCTTTGTGGGTCGGGCGGTGGAAATTGAGATTAAGTTCCTCGCTACTGGCCGACTCAAAATCTGCTTCAGATATGTATCCCTGCTGGCACATCAGGGCGAGAACGGTGTTACGCCGCTCACGGCAACGCTCGGAATAGCGCAGGGGATTATAGTAAGACGGATTCTTGCACAGGCCGATAATGGTGGCCGACTCGGCCAGCGTAAGCGACTTCGGGTCTTTACTGAAATAAGTGTTGGCCGCGTTCTTGATGCCAACCGCGTTATGCAGATAGTCGAAGTAGTTGAGATAGAAGGCGATAATCTCTTCCTTCGTGTAGTTGCGCTCGAGTTTGATGGCGATGACCCACTCGATGGGTTTCTGGAAAAGCCGTTCCACGAAACTGTGGGCCACCTCGGAGTAGAGCTGCTTGGCCAACTGCTGCGTAATAGTAGAGCCGCCGCCGGCACTCTCCTGCCCCATCAGTCCGCGCTTGACGATAGCACGCCCGAGGGCGATGAAGTCGATGCCGGAATGCTCGTTGAAACGGGAGTCCTCGGTGGCGATGAGGGCGTTCACCAGATGGGGAGACAATTTCTTGTAGGGTACGTAGATACGGTTCTCCTTGTTCAGGTTGTAGGTGCCCATGAGCTTTCCGTCGCCCGAATACACCTGCGAGGCATATTTACTGATAGGGTTCTGTATGTCCTCTATGTCGGGCATATAGCCTATCCAACCATTCCAGATAGCCACGAAGCCCAATATTCCCACGCCAAGGACTGCAAGGAAGCTGCCCCAGATAAAGCGTATAATTTTCCTTCTCATTTATGAATTATGCATTATGCATGATGAATATTCGGCAAAGTTAAGAAAAAAATGACAATTGACAAAAATAATTATGAATTATGCATGATGAATTATGAATTATTTTGTAATTTTGCAGACATGAAGAAAGACTTTATCACCATTTCCGACCTTTCGCGCGAGCACATCCATGGCCTCATCGAGATGGCGGGCGAGTTTGAACGCCATCCCAACCGCGAGCTGCTGAAAGGCCGGGTGGTAGCTACATTGTTTTTTGAGCCCTCCACACGCACACGTTTGAGTTTCGAGACAGCAGCCAACAGGCTCGGGGCCCGCGTCATCGGATTTGCCGACCCGAAGGTGACGAGCGGCACAAAGGGCGAGACACTGAAAGACACGATACTAATGGTGTCGAACTACGCCGATGTCATTGCCATGCGCCACTATATAGAAGGCGCGGCGCAATATGCCTCAGAGGTGGCACCCATACCCGTCATCAATGCCGGCGACGGCTCGCACGAGCATCCTTCACAGTGCCTGCTCGACCTCTACAGCATTTACAAGACGCAGGGCACGCTCGACAATCTGAACATCTGTCTGGTGGGCGACTTGAAATACGGACGCACCGTGCACTCGCTCATCACGGCCATGCGCCATTTCAACCCCACGTTTCACTTTGTGGCACCCAAGGAACTGGCCATGCCCAATGAATATAAACTTTACTGCCGCGGGCGCGGCATAAAATATCAGGAGCATACCGCTTTCAACGAAAAAGTCATCGCCGATGCCGACATCATCTACATGACACGCGTACAGAAAGAGCGGTTCTCCGACCTGATGGAATATGAGCGTGTGAAAAACGTCTATGTGCTGCGCAACGACATGCTCAAAAACGTAAAGGAGAACATGCGCATTCTGCATCCCCTGCCCCGCGTGTCTGAAATAGCATACGACGTGGACGACAACCCGCACGCCTACTACATCCAGCAGGCACAGAACGGGCTCTATGCCCGCGAGGCCATTTTCTGCCACGTGCTGGGTATCGACATCAACGAAATCAAAAACGACAAAACCATCATATGAACAAGAAAGAACGACTTGTCGCCGCCATAGAGAACGGCACTGTGATTGATCACATTCCCGCCGGGAAAACACATCAAGTGGCCTCGTTGCTCGGGCTTTTCGATACCAGCAATCAGGTAACCATCGGCATCAATTTTGAGTCAAACAAGGTCGGGAAGAAAGGCATCATCAAGGTGTCGAATCGCTTTTTCACCGACGACGAGATCTCACGCTTGTCAGTCGTCGCCCCAAATATCATTCTCAACATTATCCGCGATTACGACGTAACGGAGAAGAAGACCGTTGTCACCCCCGACGAGCTCGTAGGTATCGTAAGATGCAACAATCCCGTCTGCATCACCAACAACGAGCCGATGCCCACCGTCTTTCACATCATCGACAAGGAGCATGGTACACTAAAATGTCATTATTGCGACAAGGAGCAAGACATCAATAAAGTAGAAGTAATCAACAAACAATAATAATAATGAAAAAAGACAATACCATTTTTGAGTTGATTGAGCAAGAGCATCAGCGACAGCTTCGCGGCATCGAGCTGATTGCCAGTGAAAACTTTGTAAGTGACCAGGTGATGCAAGCCATGGGCTCGTATCTAACCAACAAATACGCTGAAGGCTACCCAGGCAAGCGCTACTACGGCGGCTGCCAAGTGGTCGATAAGGTAGAGCAATTGGCTATCGACCGCGTTTGCAAGCTGTTCGGTGCCGAGTATGCCAACGTGCAGCCCCACTCCGGTGCGCAAGCAAACGCCGCCGTACTACTCACCTGTCTGAAACCCGGCGATACTTTCATGGGACTCAACCTCGCCCACGGCGGACACCTCTCACACGGCTCTGCCGTCAACACCAGCGGAATTCTCTATCGTCCTGTAGGCTATAACCTCAACCAGGATACAGGCCGCGTTGATTACGACGAGATGGAACGGCTCGCCCTTGAGCACCGCCCAAAGCTTATCATCGGCGGAGGGTCGGCCTACAGCCGTGAATGGGACTACCAACGAATGCGCGAGATAGCCGATAAAGTTGGCGCGCTTCTGATGGTTGACATGGCACATCCAGCCGGACTTATCGCTGCAGGACTTCTGGAAAATCCCGTAAAATGGGCACACATTGTCACCTCGACCACGCACAAGACCCTGCGTGGACCACGCGGTGGCATCATCCTCATGGGCAAAGACTTCGAAAATCCCTGGGGGCTCACCACACCAAAGGGACAGGTGAAGATGATGTCGCAACTGCTCAACTCTGCCGTCTTCCCCGGGCAACAGGGCGGACCGCTCGAACACGTCATCGCCGCAAAGGCTGTTGCCTTCGAGGAAGCACTGCAGCCTGAGTTCCGCGAGTGGGCCGTACAGGTACAGAAGAACGCGAAAGTGCTGGCCGACGAACTCACCAAACGCGGATTTGCCATTGTCAGCGGCGGAACCGACAACCACTCCATGCTCGTTGACCTGCGACCGAAATATCCCGAGCTCACTGGTAAAGTGGCTGAAAACGCGCTCGTGGCTGCCGACATCACGGTAAACAAAAACATGGTGCCCTTTGACACACGCTCCGCATTCCAGACCTCGGGCATCCGCCTCGGTACACCCGCTATCACCACGCGCGGAGCCAAGGAAGATCTTATGGTGGAGATTGCTGCACTTATCGAGGAAGTACTCAACTCGCCAGAGGATGAGAACGTCATCGCCAACGTGCGTCGGCGCGTGAACGAGCGCATGAAGAATTACCCGCTCTTCGCCTATTAGCAGAATCAAGTCTCCCAACTTGTTCACAAATTGCAAATCGAGCAAATTCCTTTTAACTCTCCCTAAGGGGGAGCTGGAGGGGGCGAATATGAAATGGTAATACAATATATCATAACAGGTATCGTTATCGGAGCAGCCCTCTGCTATGCGATTCTCCGTGCATGTAAAGCCATACGAGACCCTAAACGGAAATACCAAGATTGTCCTGGCTGCCCATTATCACAAGAATGCCGGCAATCAGAGATTGACAAACAAGAATAAAGAGCGATGGGGGCACCTCAAAATGAAGTGCCCCCATCGCTCTTTATTTTTTTATTCTGGTTTCATATTTGTATATACAGTCTGTACATCATCGAAGTCTTCCAGTTTCTCGACCATCTTGTCGATGGTCTCCCGTTGCTCGGCGGTGACTTCCTTCAGGTCGTTGGGAATACGAGTGAATTCTGCCCCCGTCACCTCAAAACCTTCAGCCTCAAGATGTTTCTGTATCTCTCCAAAGCTGGTCGGAGCACCGTAGATGGTGATTTCACCGGTCTCCTCGTCCTCATCGAATTCATCTTCTACACCGTAGTCTATAAGGTCGAGAATAAGTTCATCCATGTCAATCCCATCTTTCTTCTTAAAGGTGAAGACGGCTTTATGATCAAAAAGGAATGAGAGCGAACCCTGTGTTCCGAGGTTGCCGTTGAACTTGTTGAATACCGAGCGCACATCGCCCACAGTTCTCGTAGTGTTGTCGGTCAATGTCTCCACGAAGATGGCAATGCCATGAGGTCCGTAGCCTTCGTAAGTCACTTCCTTGTAGTCGCTCTGATCTTTGCCCATTGCGTTCTTTATGGCACGCTCAATGTTGTCTTTCGGCATGTTCTCACGCTTGGCGTTGGCAATGATGGCACGCAGAGCTGGATTCATGTCGGGTTCCGGTCCGCCTGCCTTCACGGCGATTGCAATTTGCTTACCGATTTTCGTAAAAGTCTTGGCCATGTGGCCCCATCGCTTCAGCTTTGCTGCCTTGCGATATTCAAATGCTCTTCCCATATTTATTCACAATTTTATGATTTACAACTTACCATTTATTTGCTCTCTTTGCTATCTGACAATTATCTCAGTTCGGCACCAAGTTGTTTCCTCAACTGAGTGATGAGCTTGTTCATGATAGCTTCTATCTGTCCCTCACTCATGGTCTTCTGCTCGTCTTGGAGGATGAAGTTCACGGCATAGCTTTTCTTGCCGGCGGGTAGGTTCTTGCCTTCATAGACATCGAAGAGCTCCACACGCTTGAGCAGTTTCCTCTCTGTCTGACGGGCAATCTGCTCAATCTGTGCAAACTCTATACCCGTATCAATCAACAGAGCCAGGTCGCGGCTGACCGCAGGATATCTCGGAATGTCAGCATATTGCACATCGGCTTTCTTAATCATCTTCATTAAAGCCGTCCAGTTGAAGTCGGCAAAATAGATTTCTGCACCAAGGTCTGCCTTCTTGAGTTGAGCCTTGCTCACCATGCCCAGCTCGCAGACGAGCTTTCCGCCACGGTTTCTCAGGGCAAGCCCCTGTGAGAAAATGCTGTTATCGCTCTTTTCCGTTACCAGCATACCACCGGATATACCCAGCCGAAGCATCACATTTTGCACGTATGCTTTCAGTTCATAGAACGAGGACTGCTCGTTAGGATGTGCCCAAGAGCCTTCCACACGCTTTCCTGTCAGCCACAGACCAAGATGCATTTCTTCGCGATAGGCACGCATAGGCTGGGCGGCATCCCTTCGTTCGGGTGAGTAGTGATAGCAATTGCCGAACTCGAAGAAACGTAAGTTGGCATTCTTACGATTCACATTGCGGACAATGCTTTCCAAACCACCAAAAAGCAATGTCTGACGCATCACGCCAAGGTCGGCGGAGAGCGGGTTCATCACCTTCACAGTTGTTTCCGGGGAATATCTGTTCAGCGTGTCATCGTAATAGGACAATTTGCTCAACGAGTTGTTCATGATTTCAAGGAAGCCCTGACCGACCAGCTGCTCACTCACGATATTCTGCAAGTGAGAGGCGCGGTCAACCTCGCTCGGAATGGTGAGCGATGATTTTAACTGTGCAGGTATCTCCACATTATTGTATCCATAGATACGGAGAATGTCCTCAACCACATCGCACGGACGCTGTACGTCAACCCGATAAGCGGGAACAATGAGTTCCAGACCGTCGGCAGTCTCGGCTTCGATTTTCATATCAAGCGACCTCACGATGCTCTTTATTGTATTGACTCCTATCTCCTTACCAATCAGCGTGTTGACATAATCATATTTCAGCGACACTTTTGCGTCTGAAATGGGGTTAGGATACACGTCTTTTATCTCCATCGACACTTTTCCGCCAGCCAGTTCGCGGCAAAGAATGGCAGCCTGCTTCATGGCATAGATGGTGCCGTTGGGGTCGATGCCGCGCTCAAACCGGTAGCTCGAATCGGTAGATAAGCCATGGCGGCGTGCCGACTTGCGAATCCATGTCGGATGGAAATAAGCCGCCTCAAGCACCACGTTGCGAGTAGTCTCGTACGTTCCGCTACCTTTTCCACCAAAGATACCGGCTATACACATCGGTTCTTCAGCATTGCAGATGCTGAGGTCGTGAGGGCCAAGCACATGCTCCTCTCCATCGAGCGTGACAAACTTTGTGCCTTCGGGCTGGGTGCGGACGACAATCTTATGCCCCTTAACCATATCGGCATCGAAGCAGTGCATCGGCTGACCGTAGGCCATCATGATATAGTTGGTAATATCAACGATATTGTTGATAGGCCGCAGGCCGATAGTCTGCAATTTATTTTTCAACCAGTCGGGGCTCTCCTTCACTTCGCAATCGGTGACACTCAGACAGACATATCGCCGACAGGCCTCGGTGTTTTCTATCTCCACCTCAATGGGCAAGTCATGGTTATCGACCTTGAATGCATCATTCGCAGAACGGTGCAGACTCGTCTCATACCCGTTCTGCCGCAACCACGCATACAAGTCGCGTGCCACTCCCCAATGCGAGAGGGCATCGGAGCGGTTGGCGGTGATGTCAATTTCTATAAGCCAGTCGCTCTCCAGATGATAATACTCTGCGGCGGGCATACCAACCTCGGCATCGTCGGGCAATACGATAATACCCGCGTGCGAGGAGCCGATACCTATCTCATCCTCGGCACAAATCATACCACACGATTCAACGCCGCGCAGCTTCGACTTCTTAATATGGAATTCCTTGTCGCCATCATAGAGCACACACCCCAAATCGGCCACGATAACTTTTTGTCCGGCTGCGACATTAGGAGCGCCGCAGACTATCTGCGACGGCTCACCGTGTCCCAAGTCAACGGTTGTCACATGCAGATGGTCGCTGTCGGGATGAGCCTCACAGGTGAGCACCTGACCCACATAAAGCCCCTTCAATCCGCCACGTATGCTTTGTACTTCTTCAAGACTGCCCACCTCAAGGCCGCACGAGGTCAATGCCTCGGCCACTTGCTGGGGAGTAAGGTCGAAATCGACATATTCTTTCAACCATTTATAGGAAATATTCATTACTGAAAAATTAAATTTAATCCAAAATCCGTGCAAAATTACAACTTTTTGGCAACTTATACAAGGTATTTCAAAAATAATTATTAAATTTGTCGCCGAGAAAAGAAAACCCAAATCAAATAAACAATAACTATTATGAGATTAAACGGACGCAGAGAGAGCAGCAACGTAGAGGATCGTCGCGGTATGTCGGCCGGTGCGAAAGCCGGTATCGGCGGGCTCGGAGGCATCATCATGATTGCGCTCATCACCCTTCTTTCAGGAGGAAACATTGGAGACGTAGTAACCAACGTGGTACAAAACGGCGGACTCGGCACCGTTCAGGAAGAGCAGGCCGAGGGACAGCGCGAGTTCACACAAGAAGAGGAAGAACTGGCCAAGTTCTCCCGCCAGGTGCTCGCGGCCACCGAAGACGTGTGGTCGGAAGTGTTCCAGCAGATGGGACGGCAATACACGCCCCCCACCCTCGTACTCTTCACTAACCGCGTCAACTCCGCCTGTGGGCAGGCATCAGCGGCAGTAGGACCCTTCTACTGCTCAGGCGACCAGAAACTCTACATCGACCTCAGTTTTTTCACCACCATGAAGCAACAGCTCGGTGCCGACGGCGACTTCTCCTATGCTTATGTCATCGCCCATGAGGTGGGGCATCATGTGGAAAACCTGCTCGGCTCACTCGGCAAGGCGCATCAGCAGATGAACCAGACCGACAAGGTGACAGCCAACAAGATCAGCGTGCGGCTGGAACTGCTTGCCGACTACTATGCCGGTGTATGGGCACACTACGACAATCAGAAGTATTCGTCGCTCGAACCTGGCGACGTGGAGGAGGCCATCGACTGCGCACAGAAAATCGGCGACAACTATCTCCAGAAGAAAGCGCAAGGCTATGTGCAGCCCGAGTCGTTCACCCACGGCACCTCCGCACAGCGCATGAAGTGGCTCAACCTCGGCATTCAGACCGGAAACATGAACACCACCACGTTCAACGTTCCCGAGAGCCAGCTGTAAGCCTAACCCAAATGAGAAACATTAAGTGATAAGCGGGAAGTGCTGTCGCACCCCCGCTTATCACTTTTTTACCATCGACTACAAGAAAGCATCATCATTTCACCCTGTGCCCAATGGGATGGTTGAGCATAAGCACCTGCTTCTCGCCAAGCTGCAACTCGTGGGCAAGGATGTCTTTCTCCATCGTGGCACGAGGCACCGTGGCCAGGTTCATAGCCGTGCAGATAAGGCAGATGTTCTCCGACACATAGCCGGCATCCATTGCGCCAAACTCGGCATGGTCGTGCACCTTGCTGATGTCGCTCACCAAAACAAGCGACACTGGGGCCACAGCAGCAAAGTCCTGTCGGCCGGCCACAGCCTTGCGCAAGTCTTTTGAGGAGACCTTCACGAGCTGGTGCTCCTGCGCATCGTAGCGCCATGCGCCGTCGGCACGGCAGACATAGACCGTAATGTCTTGTGCATTGATGGCCGAAGGGGCGGTGATACGCCCCTCTGCCGGACGATTCAGCCCGCAAGCAGCCCAAAGAATTTTCGATAACTCGCCGTCGGTCAGCGGCGTTGTGGCAAACTCACGCTCGGAACGGCGAAAAGTGAGCGCGTCAACCAACGTCATTGAGCCGTCGCTACTGCCGTTCCACTCGGGACGGGGCAGTTTTTGCGTTTCCTGAGCCACGGCTCCCCTCGACAGCAAAAGCAGGCCCGCTAAAAGTAGTATTGTCTTCATCATATCACATTAATTTTATGTACTCGCCACAAAGATACGACATTTTTTCAGATATCCCAACTTTTTCTTGTTTTTTACTCTCGCGGACGAAAAGAAATAGGCAAAAAAATTTGTTATATTGTCGCAAAATTTATATTTTTGCAGAAATTTTTATATAATGTGTAAATCCTATTCATTCATGTTTAACAAATAAAATCTTTTACAATTATGGCTTACAAAATTATCGACGTCGAGGGTATCGGCGAAGTGTACAGCAAGAAACTTATTGAGGCTGGTATTGAAACCGTAGAAGCTTTGCTTGAGAAATGTGCCAAGCCAGCCGGACGGAAAGAGTTGGCCGAGACGACAGACATCTCGCCCAAACTGATTCTCACATGGGCCAACCATGCCGACCTGATGCGCATCAACGGAGTCGGTCCGCAATTTTCTGAGCTGCTCGAGGCTGCTGGAGTGGACACCGTAAAGGAGTTCCGCCACCGTGTGGCCGAAAACCTGCAGCCCAAACTCGAGGAAATCAACGAGCAGAAGCACCTTGTGGGCAGGGTTCCCGCGCTGAGCGAGGTTGAGCGGATGATAGAACAGGCCAAAGAACTACCGCCCGTTGTGGAGTATTGAGAAGACCATATCATTGAGCTTTAACAAAAAATTCCCCAGGGAAATTTCTGACGAAAGACCGTCTTTCAGCAAGAATTCCCTGGGGAATTTTTCGCGAAAGACGGCCTTCCACATGGCAAGGATTTGTAAAGCCAACCGCAAAAAAGGGACAAATCAAGAGCTAAAGCCATGAAAAGTTATGGCACTCCCATGTGCGACTGCTAACAAATCTTAATTCCGAGGCCGAAATGTTAAAGCGAAATAACTGACAAATTGTTACCGTCTGCGTGGGAAAATTCCTTTTTTCCTCCGTTTCACGCCATCTTCCCCTCTCTTTCATCTCTCATCCCATGCGAAACATATATGTTTTACCTTCCAAAACATGGTCTTTCGCATCGCGAAACGCGGTCTTTCACCACCCGAAACATATATCTCTCACACTCGAAACATATATCTTTCAGAAACGGAACATGATAAATCGAAAGCGAAAAATCGCATACTGTCCTGATAGCCAGCGCGTTGACAATCTGCTGATTTTTACTCTGTTTTCTTGACAATCCGTTGCCTGTAGCCGGAAAATCGCCAAAACAGCAGTTTAAATGTTAAAATCAAGCGAAAGAAATTGGAAAGAATGTTAAATTTTTCGCATAAAAAATTGACTGTCTCCCGACAACCAATTTTTAACTAACCTTAATAATCTAATACCATGAAAAACACACTGCAAAGATAAGCTTTTTCCCAATGATTACCAACACTTTGCGAAATAAACGGCACTCAATATAACAAAAATTAAGGATTGGCTTAGTTGTTTTAAATTTTATTCACAGAAAAAAAGATGATTTGCCTAAGAGCAAATCATCTTTCCAGGAACTTTGCGGAAGGTGAGGGATTCAAACCCCCGATACCCGAAAAGGGTATACCGGATTTCGAGTCCAGCGCGATCGATCACTCTGCCAACCTTCCTTTTCTTTTTGCGGCTGCAAAAGTAGTAATAATTTTCGGTTCTGCAAAATTTTTGCAGTTAATTTTACAAATTATTTCCCGTTCTCCCTACCAACATATTTTACAGATGCTCGCGCCATAGGAGGGCAGTTGCACCTCTACGGGCTCATCGGGAGAAAGCCGGAGCTGGAAGGAAGTACCACGAAGCAAGTCGATAGCCGGCAGGTTGCGCACGGGCAGACGGAGACAGTCGAACGCATGGCCGGGTATGACGACCTGACAGCGGGTGGCCACAGGGGAGAAGTTGGCAACAACAAGAAGCAGACAGGTGTCAGTCTTACGCAGGAAAGCGTATTGCCTGTTGGCATCGTAGCCAGGTACGCGGAGATTAGCATACTGCAAATCGAAGAACTGACCATCGGCAACAGCGGGTTCTTTGGCTATGCCGAGCAACTGGCGGTACTGCCGTTCAAGCTGCCGCTCGTCTGGCCGCAGCTGACGACGGTCGAAGAAGCCACGACGCACTGTGTCGAGACACCAATAGTCGAAAATAGTAGTACGTCCGTCGTGACCGCTGAAGCCTTCCGCATCCATGCCGCACTCGCCATATTCCTGTCCGGCGTAATGCATATAGGGATTAGTACCCATCAAGAGACTTACTGCTATGGCAGGCATTGCAGCACGCGCACTTCCCACAAAAAAACCGGAGGCAATGCGCTGCTCATCGTGGTTCTCAAGAAAATAGAGCATGTGTGCACGAATGTCGTCAACCGCCTGCCATTGCCGGGTGATGTCGGATGCCGGGCGGCGATGACAGACCACGTCGCGCAGACAATCGTACATGCCCACCTTATCATAAAGGAAGTCGAATCCTGCCTTAAGATAGGCGCGGTAGAGGCCAGGATTATAAACCTCACCAATGAAAAGAATATCGGGGAATCTCTTTTTAACAGCCTCTATGGCATAGGTCCAGAAGGCCGTCGGCACCATCTCCGCCATGTCGCAACGGAAACCATCGATGCCCTTTGACGCCCAGAAACGCAGAATCTCCGACATCTTCAGCCACGTGTCTGGCTCGGGAGAGAAGTGCTCGCTTCTTCCGCCTGCGTCACAATAGTCAATGCCGTAGTTCAGCTTCACCGTCTCATACCAGTCGTCGCGCCCGGGATGACTGTCGAAACGGTCGTTCCCAGTCGCCTTTGCAGGAGCCTCCTTATAGTCACCCACATCAAACAACGGCTCAAAGGGCTGCCCCCAGCAATAATAAAAGTTGTTTTTTGTCGAGAAATGCTTGGCGGCATCGTCGTGTGCACCCAAATCATCTATGCCTTTAGGTTTTGCTATGGATTGATACTCGCGCGCCACATGGTTGGGCACAAAATCCATGACAACCTTCAGACCGGCACGATGGGTACGCTCGATTAGTGCATCCCACTCCCCCATCCTATTCTCTACATCGACGGCTAAATCAGGGTCAACATCATAATAATCAACAATGGCGTATGGCGATCCGGCATTGCCTTTCACAACAGCCGGATGCTGACGGGGAACGCCATAGCGTGAATAGTCCGTCTTTGTGGCATGGCGGATTACACCTGTGTACCACACATGCGTAAAGCCCATCTCACGAATACGGCGAAGGGTCTTCGCATCGAAGTCGCGGAATTTCCCACAACCGTTTTCAACAATCGTCCCATTCACCTTATTGGTTACGTTACGATTGCCGAAAAGGCGCGGAAGCACCTGATAAATCAGTATTTTCTCAGTCGATGCCATGCGCTGTCACATCACGTGAGATGCGGGCTATCATGCCTTGCAGGGCTTTGCCCGGACCGCACTCTGTAAAATCAGTAGCACCATCGGCTATCATCTGCTGCACCGAGGCAGTCCAGCGGACAGAGCTGGTCAGCTGACGGGTGAGGTTTTCTTTTATCTCGGCAGCGTCAGTATGAGGTTTAGCATCGACATTCTGATAGACAGGACACTTCGGATCCTTGATTTCAGTTTGCTCTATAGCTTTCTGTAGCTCATCCTTGGCAGGCTGCATCAGCGGAGAATGGAACGCTCCGCCTACAGGAAGGGGCAAGGCACGCTTAGCTCCAGCTTCCTTCAATTTCTCACAAGCCATATTAACAGCCTCCACATTACCTGAGATGACAAGTTGTCCCGGACAATTATAATTAGCGGGAATCACCACGTTGTCGGCCGTGCTCACCTCGTTGCAAACGTTCTCGACCACCTCATCGGCCAGTCCGATGATGGCTGCCATCGTTCCGGGAGCCAACTCAGTGGCCGTCTGCATAGCCATGGCACGGGCATATACCAATCGTAAGCCATCCTCAAAGCTCAGTGCACCAGCGGCGACAAGAGCCGAGAACTCACCCAAAGAATGACCGGCCACCATTGCCGGCGCAAATGCCTCGCCCATGCAAAGCGCACTAATTACGCTGTGCAGGAATACCGCAGGCTGAGTAACTTTCGTCTGCTTCAACTCGTCTGCAGTACCATTGAACATAATCTCTGTGATTTTGAAACCAAGAATCTCGTCGGCCTTATCGAATAACTCCTTGGCCAAAGGGTTGGTTTCATACAAATCTTTACCCATTCCAGGGAACTGCGCTCCTTGTCCAGGAAAAACAAATGCTTTCATTTTCGTAATTCTTTACAATTTCATTTATTATCTTATGCGGTGCAAAATTACGAAAATTCCGATTAAGCGAAAAGAAAAGCAATGAATTTCTTTTCTTGAGCGTGAGGAATTTATACAAAAAACGAGTGAAAAGTCAAATATATTTGAACAAAAGAAATCTCTCATCACTTGACGTGAGAGAGATTTCTCCATTTATACGCTGTTTTACAGTGCGAAAATATACTATTCTATTCCGTTGCAGTTTCTTCGGCCTTTGCCTCAAGAAATTCCTCAACCTCTTCTTCCATAGTAGGCTCTGCAGCAACTTCCTCTACAGGTGTTTCCTCGACAACCTCAGGAGTTTCCTCAGTTGCCTTTGTTTGCTTCTGAGCTGCCTTTTCGGCGGCAAGCTCATCGGCATTCTCGGCGACTACGGTTACGGGAATTTTTACTTCAACCTCCTTATGGAAATGTACGACGGCCTCATACTCGCCAACATGCTTTGCGTCGCGCATGGTGACAATCTTACGGTCAACCTCGATTCCCTTTTCTGCCAAGGCAGCTACAACTTGGGCAGCACCTACAGAACCATAGAGCTGACCTGTCACGCTGACCTTTGCGGGTATCTCAAGTGCCACACCCTCATAAACTTTGGCCTTGTCCTCTGCCGCAGCTTTCTGAGCGGCAAGCTTATGAGCCTGCTGACGCAGATTCTCGGCAAGCACTTTCTTAGCCGATTTCGTTGCAATAATGGCTTTGCCCTGAGGAATGAGATAGTTGCGGCCATAACCGTTTCTCACGTTCACAATTTCGTTCTTGTAACCCAAGCCGATAATGTCTTCTTTCAATATAATTTCCATGCTGTTTCCTCCTTTTTTATTTCATCAAATCGGTTACGTAAGGAAGCAGAGCTAAATGGCGCGCACGTTTCACGGCCTGTGCTACACGACGCTGATACTTCAAACTGGTTCCAGTAATACGACGGGGCAGGATTTTTCCCTGCTCGTTCAGGAATTTCTTAAGAAACTCGGGATCTTTGTAGTCGATGTACTTGATGCCACTCTTCTTGAAACGGCAATACTTCTTCTTCTTAGTATCGATAGAAGGGGCGTTCAGATAACGGATTTCTGATTGTTCTGCCATGATTTAAGCCTCCTCTTTTTTTGCAAGTTTGCTGCGACGCTTCTCTGCATAGGCGGCAGCATACTTGTCGAGTTTAACGGTGATGTAACGGATAACTTTCTCGTCGCGGCGGTAGCCGGTCTCGAGTTTGTCAACGATAGCAGGATCGGCCTTGAACTCGATCAGGTTATAGAAACCCGATGTCTTCTTGTCAATCTGATAGGCCAGTTTCTTCATTCCCCAGGCCTCTTCGTTCAAAATCTCTGCACCATTATCGGTGAGAATCTTCTTGAATTTAGCGACCGTTTCCTTTGCCTGTTCATCAGACAAAACGGGAGTCAAAATGAAAACGGTTTCGTATTGATTCATACTGTTTAAAATTAATAAAAAATTGAATAAAAAGATGCTCTTTCAAAAAATGCGGTGCAAAATTACTGATTTTTCTTGACGTGACCAAATATTTTTTGTATTTTTGTCCCAGAAATGAGTTTTTTATCTAAATACAAGAACTTTTTAGGCCTTCCATTAGTATATGCGGGAGTGGCAGAATTGCTGTTGTGCTGGATTCTCGGACTGACAAGATTCAACTTTCTGTTGCTGTTGGGCTGGCTGATGATTACAGGCGGTATCGTCGGTTTTGTAATCCTAAACAGGAAAAAATAAGGGGGAGTCAGATTTCCGACTCCCCTCTTCTGGTTTATTCTTCCGATTCGGGAGAAATAAGCTTATAGCCTTTTCCGTGAATGTTGATGATTTCAATCTGCGGGTCGTCTTTCAGATGCTTACGCAATTTGGTGATGTAAACATCCATTGAGCGCGCGTTGAAATAGTTGTCGTCAATCCAGATGGTCTTCAAGGCAAAGTCACGCTGCAGAATCTCGTTGGCATGTGAGCAAAGCAGTGCCAGCAACTCGTTCTCCTTAGTGGTCAGCTTGGTCTGTTTGCCATCGATGACGAGCGTCTGCTTCTGTGTGTCAAACGTGAAGCGGCCGATGTGATAGAGCGTGGCTTCCTTGGTTTTCTTTCCGTGCACGCGGCGAAGGATGGCCTCGATGCGCATCACGAGTTCTTCCATAGAGAAGGGTTTGGTGATGTAGTCGTCGGCACCGATTTTGAATCCCTCGAGGATATCTTCTTTCAGAACCTTAGCCGTCAGGAAGATAATGGGAATCTCAGCATTGGCCTGCCGGATCTCCTGTGCCAAAGTAAAACCGTCCTTCTTCGGCATCATCACATCGAGCACACAAATGTCGTACTTGGCTTTGAGGAATTCTTTGTAGCCTACCTCACCATCGGGGCAAAGCGTTGCCTGATAGTCTTTTGCCTGTAAATACTCGCGAAGCAGCATTCCGAGGTTCTCGTCGTCTTCGCACAATAAGATTTTCAATTTCTCGTCCATAGTTTTCAAATTTTAATGATTGGTAATTTAATAATGAATTTCGTTCCCTTTCCGTATTCGCTGTCAACGGAGATGCTTCCTCCCATTGAGTCAACGATATTCTTCACGTATGCGAGTCCCAGTCCAAACCCTTTCACGTCGTGCACATTTCCCGTGTGTACGCGGTAGAATTTCTCGAATACTTTTTTGAGGTTCTCCTTTTTGATACCCTGCCCCGTGTCGCGTATGGAGAAGCAGAGATGGTCGTTGGTGTTCCACGTGCGGATATAGATGTTAAGCGGCTGGTCGGGCTTGCGGTACTTCACTGCGTTGTCGAAGAGGTTGTTGATGGCGTTCTGGAAATGAATCTCATCCACGAACATGCTCGAGTCCACGGCCTCTATCTCGGTGTATATCTTTCCGCCAGTGTGTTCCACGCGGAGGGTGAATGAGCTTGCGATGTTCTCCACCATCTCGTTCAGGTCGAGTTCTTTTTTGTTGAACGACACCGACTTGCGGTCGAACATCGACATCTGCAACACTTTCTCCACGAGCATCCTCAGGCGTTTGGTGTCGTCGTTGATGGTCTGGCTGAGGTGCTTGGTCATCCGCTCGCTCTTGGTCACGCTGTCGTCGTTGAGCATCTGCGCAGCCAACGAGATACTGGCTATGGGGGTCTTCAGCTCGTGGGTCATGTTGTTAATAAAGTCGTTCTTTATCTCGGTATAGCGTTTCTGACGGAAAATCGTTGCGATGGTGAAGAGGAAAGTGATGAGCAGCACCAACGTGAAAACCACCGAGGGTATCATGAACCGCACCGAGGAGAAGATGTAGGAGTTCATGTCGGGGAAGTGTATTTTCACCACACCCATCTTGTTGGCCGGATCGTTGCGGAAGAGCACCTGCGAGTAGGTGTACTCCTCGCCCTCGTCAGAATAGTCGGGACAGCGATAGACCTCGCGCCCGTCCTGAGTTTGTACGGTGAAATGATAGGCTATGTTGATGCCGTTGTTCATCAGCTCGGCCTTGAGGTCCTGGTCAAGGAGCTTGAAGTTGATGCGCTCCTTCAGCGGTTTGTCCGATGCGGAGTAGAGGATGGAATAGACCACCTCGTTGAGCAGGGCTTTTTGGTAGATGAAGCGGTTATGAATAATCTCCTGCATCGACTTGTTGGCTTCCGAGATGGCGTTACGGTCTTTGCGCATGATCATGGCCTTGGGCATCTGCGAGGGCTTGGCCGTGATGGTTTTCAGCTCGAACGAGGAATAGACCGTGCCGTCTTTTCCTGTGACGGAATACTGGTGCGACCGCTGAATCGATCCGTCGGGCTGTTGGCCCACGGAGTCTTGGCTGAAAGCCCGCCGCTCGGTCTCGTTGACATCTTTCTCTAAATAGCGCAGAGTCTCGTTCAGCTCCAGATTACGCGAGGCCTGATAGAGGGCGCGGTTGACCGACTCGTCGAACTGCTCCTTTTTCATGTTGGCCATCTCGCGAATGTACTGCAGTTGCAGGAAAAGCAACGCGAGAAACGAGAGCCCCATGATGATGGCTATGATCCAGATGGTTCTTTTCTTCATGTCGGCAAAGGTAGCGCATTTCTTAATACGTTAACATTTAAACGTTAATTATTTTCCGCATTTTTACGTATTTTAACTAAAATAAAAGTTTTTGTGTTCATTTCATCAACTACAAAATCAGAAGTTAAGGAGTTAAGAACAAAAAAAACCTCCATCGCAAACGACGGAGGTCTTTTTCTGAAAATAAGGGGTAAGGGGTTCTTAATCCTCTTCCTTTGCCTCGGCTTCGTGAGCAGCGATGAGTGCCTGCTGGATATCGTTGGGCACGAGCTCATAGCTTGCGAAGGTTGTCGTGAACGACGCGCGGCCGCCGGTGAGCGAGCTCAGCGAGATGCTATAGTTGGCCAGCTCTTTCTGCGGAATCTTGGCCGACAGTTTCTGGTAGCCTGCCTCGCTGTCCATACCCATGATGATGGCGCGACGACCCTGCAAGTCGCTCATCACGTCGCCCATGTAGTCGGCGGGCACGAGTACCTCGAGGTCGTAGATCGGCTCCAGAATCTTCGGTCCTGCCTCCTTGAATGCTGCCGAGAAGGCCTGACGTGCGGCGAGCATGAACGAGAGCTCGTTGGAGTCAACCGGGTGCATCTTACCGTCATAGACGATGACGCGAACGTCACGGGCATAAGAACCTGTCAACGGGCCCTGCTCCATACGCTCCAAGATACCCTTCAGAATAGCAGGCATGAAACGCATAACGA
>JAFRZC010000051.1 GCA_017442765.1 Prevotella sp.
AAGGGGATGACGGTCTTGCCGTCGAGGTTGATGTCCTTGAATAATGTAAACATCACCTGCGGGTAGATGTCGCGACCGAAGGGAGCAACGTCTGTTTTAACAGGTGCCCCACCACACAGGGCCGCCGATGAAGACGGTGTCGTACTGCTGGAGTGCAGGCGGCTCGCCTGCATATTCAGGCAGCTCGCCGCGGTTGGCTTCCTCCTTGGCGAGGTTGATAAGCGGCGTGTAGGCCATGCCGTCGTACTTGTGGGTGACGATTTCGTACTGCGCCGCGCCGGTCAGTTCGCTGATGTAGTCGGCCACAATCTTGGTGTTGCCGACCTCGATGTTGCCCACGCTGTAATTGTCGCCCGCGTGGGAGAAGAAAATGACGATTGATTTGCTCATTGCTTTACTTTTTGAATGTTTGACTTCTTGTTTGCTTTGACCGTTGCAGCCCGTGGCCATCAGTAGCGCGAGGGCTGCCATGATTAATGACTTTGTTTTCATATATTTCCGTGTTGTGTTCCTTATTCTTTTCAAAATGCAAAAATACGGACTTTTCTCCACACGGCAGTTTCACAAACTACGGCAATTGTTTCACATTTTGCGGTTTCTGATGCTGCCGTCCGAAAATAAATTTCGCCAATTGAAATAAAATGTGTACTTTCGCAAATTGAAAATGAAACAACAATTATGGGACAACTGGCCTTCTTGAAGATGTTTATTTTTGTATCGATTCCCGTCGACATTCGCGATAACCGCCGCCATGTGCATGTATTCCACCAGTGGTGTGCCGTCGGCTCAGCCGACAACGGACGTCGCCAACATTCGGTGGCCAAGATATGGATTGAGAAGAACGGAAAACCCTGCGTGGAGATTGCAGAGTCAAAGCTCTCGCCGAAGGAGAACAAGATGCTGGTGGATGCCATCACCGCCCATTGGGATTTCATCAACGACCAGATAACCCGCTGTTTCTACCCCGAAGGGGGAACTGAACACCGCAGCATAAAAAACGATGAAGTGAAGAACGGAGAAAGAACCGTAAGCAAAAACATCGAACGTTTTTGATAAGCCAGAAATCCGCCCCGCGCTTGCAGTGCGGGGCGGATTGTTTTGGATGAAGAAATTTTCATGCTTGAACACGAATTGCCATATAATTATTCGTAAATTAGTGTAGTCGTGCAACGCATGAATTAATGGATAATTCGCGGTAATTAACGTTTATCCGTAGGTCTCGATGAGGTATTTCACGAAGTTCATGTCGGCAAAGTTGACGGTGCCGGTGTCGTGCTGGTTGAGGGCGGCGATTTGCTGCATCTCGGTGTCGGTCAGGGTGAAGTCGAAGATGTCAATATTCTGCTGCATACGCTCGCGGTGGGTGCTCTTGGGGATGGCCACGATGCCGCGCTGGGTGAGCCAACGGAGGGCCACCTGCGAGGCGGTTTTGCCGTGCTGTCGACCGAGATCGGTCAACAGTTGGCTCTTGATGATGCCGTCGACACCCTGGCCGCCCAGCGGCCCCCAGGCCATCATCGTGCAGCCGGTGTCCTTGAGCAGGGGCTCAATGGCGCGCTGCTGGATGAGGGCATTGCACTGCAGCTGGTTGACCATGGGCTTGATTCCCACGTAGTGGTGGAAGTCGAAGTAGCGCGCCTCCTGGAAGTTGCTCACGCCGATGGCGCGGAGCTTGCCGTCGCGGTAGGCCTCCTCCATGGCGCGCCAGGTGCCGAAGACATCGCCGTAGGCCTGGTGGATGAGCAGCAGGTCGATGTAGTCGGTCTTCAGCTTGCGCAGGCTCTCGTCGATACTGCGGGCGGCACGCTCCTCGCCGCTGTTGCTGATCCACACCTTGGTGACGAGGAAGATGTCCTCGCGCCGGATGCCGCTCTTTGTGATGGCCTCGCCGACGCCTTCCTCGTTGGCGTAGGCCTGCGCCGTGTCGATAAGGCGGTAGCCGACGCTCAGCGCATCGCTGACGCACCGCTCGCACTCGTCGGGCGACACCTGAAAAACACCATAGCCCAACAGGGGCATTTCGATTCCGTTACTAAGTTTAATGTACTGCATATTGCTCTATGTTTTAGTGATTTATAAATTGTACAACCATTCATTTTCAAAATGCAAAATTACAACAAAAACCCCGAACCATTGTTATTACATGACGTTGTTTTGGCTCGGCATAGTGAGCAAGTTCACTCTGCTCTCGCCTTGCGCAACGTTATACATAGTTCGGGGATAATTTCACAAATTGCGGTTTATGTGAGAAGGTACCCCAAAAGTATGTGACATTCGAAACTTAACAAAAACTTAACCATTTCGTAACCGTTTCGTAACAATTATGTTCTACTTTTGTCCCCGAAAACCAATACTATTATTCTATGGAAGCAAATGACATCTTATTGATTATTATCGGGTTCGCCGGTGCGCTGGCGGTGTTTCTCTATGCGATGAAACTGATGAGTGAGGGGCTGCAGAAGGTGGCGGGCAGCCGTCTGAGGGCAGCGTTGGCGCGGTTCACCGACAATCCCGTCAAGGGCATCGCCACCGGCATCGGGGTCACCGCCGCCATCCAGTCGTCGTCGGCCACCACGGTGATGGTGGTCAGCTTTGTCAACGCTGGCCTGCTGTCGCTCGCGGGGGCTGTGGCCGTCATCATGGGTGCCAACATCGGCACCACCGTCACGGCGTGGATTATCACACTGCTCGGCCTCGGCGGCGACGACGGGCTGTTCAGCCTGCCGCTGACCATCGCGGCGGTGAGTTTCTACTTCCTCGTCTCGAAAAAGGACCGTATGAGGAACATCGGCCAGACCGTCATGGGTCTTGCCCTCCTGTTGGTCGGAATGGAACTGCTGCAGGCGGCCATGCCCGACCTGGGGCAATATCCCGCGCTGCTGCGGGGCATCGCCTCGCTGAGCGGCTACGGATTCTGGTCGGTGCTGATATTCGTGGGCATCGGCACGCTGCTCACCTGCCTGGTGCAGGCGTCGGCGGCGATGATGGCCATCACGCTGGTGATGTGCTACAACGGTTGGATAGGCCTCGACATGGCGGTGGCGCTGGTTATGGGGCAGAACATCGGCACCACCATCACCGCCAACCTGGCCGCCACAGTGGCCAACACCGCAGGCAAGCAGGCGGCGCGGGCACACCTGCTCTTCAATGTGGTGGGGGTACTCATCACCCTTGTTCTCTTCACTCCAATGCTGCATCTGATAGCCGAAGTCACCCATGCCGTCAGCGGTGCCTCGCCCCACACATCGGCAGCGGTGATACCCTTGGCCATCTCCTTTTTCCACACGCTCTTCAACGTGGGCAACACCTTGCTGCTCGCCTTCTTCATTCCGCAGATAATCTGGCTTGTGAACCGAATGGTCGTCGAGGGTCGCCCCAGCCGGATGGCCCTGCTGATGCAGAGAGTGAAAGAATGTGTCTACTGCGTGGGCAACACCTGCTCCCGCGGCCTGCTCTGGGTGTACGGGATGAACAGGATGTGATTATTGTTTCATTTCTGCAATTCTTCCATTATCTCTTCTTCGGTGAGTTGCGGCTGCTGCGGACGGCTGGCGATGAAGCGGTCGAGCAGTTGCTCACGGGTTTCCGACTGCCACCCGAACTTGCGGATGAGCTCTTTGAGCAACACCCAGTCGGACACCGGCACGTTGAGATACACGCCTTGCAAGGCCGGGTTGTTCATGCTGTTGATTGTTGCGGTTTGTATTGTTTTTAGATTTTTACACAACCGTTAACGTAGAGATTCCATTTTTATTGCCCACTGCGGCGCATCTTTCTTTCACTCCAGGAAGGGGAAGTGGCTGGGTATTATGGATCGGTGAACAATTTAGGCTGGCGGCAGGGCATGGTGGCGGCGGGTGAGGAAGACTTGAGCGAGGAAGAGGACAGCGAGGCACATGGCCACAAGGTAGGGCGCATTAGTGCCGCCGATGGTGCGGGAGAGCGGCGAGACGATGAGGGGCGAGAGGAACTGGCCGAGGTAGAGGGCCGCCGAGATGAGGGGCATCACGGTCACCGCCGCCTCTTTGCCACCTTTGATGCTGGCGATGGTGTTGACGTAAGGAACTCCGGCACCGTTGGCCAGACCGATAAACGCAGAGCCAATTATCATGCCCGCCAATCCGGGCACGAAGGCCAGCACAGCATAGCCACCGAGGAAGAAGAGCGGCGCGGCGTACTTCATCTGTCGCCGCAGGCCCAGCATCAGCCAGCCGAACATCAAGCCCACGACGAAGGCCACCACGTCGAGTCCCACCATGATGAGGGTGGTAGTCAGCATAGGAACGCCTTGTGCACGTGCCGTCAGCGCGAAGTTGGTAGGATAGACAAAGAAGAGCAGCATGATGAACAGCATGGCGGTGACGGACGGATGAAAACGGACCAGTGTCTTCAGTTCCAGACGGCTCCCTTTTGAGGCGAGCCGCTCGTTCGGTAGTTTCGCTGCAACGAGTATTATTGCCAGTAATCCAGCCAGATAGACAAGGAAAGCATAACGCCACTCCACGGCGGCGAGGATACCAGCCAGCAGGGTTGCCACCACGCCGCCCATCTGGTTCATCGCCGCCGAGAGACCCATCAGGCGACTCTGCTCCTCGGGAGGAAAATAGAAGGAGAGCAATCCTGTCGAGAGCGGCATCACCATGCCCACGCTCACGCCCAGCAACGCCCTCAGCACCAGGAGCAACGCGATGTCGTTCACAAAGAATGCCCCCGCTCCGGCGACCACATAGAGCGTCAGCCCCGCGAGGGCCAAGGTGCGTGTCCGCATCAGTCGGCAGAGCGGCCGGAAAGCGAAGGTGGTGAGGATGATGAACAATGCCGGAAGGCTGACGATGAGTTGCACCGTCATCGGGCTGCACGAGGAGAAATGTTCTTTGATGGCACCGAGTGCCGGAGCCATCGCGGCGCCCGCCATCACGGTGAGCAGGCTGATGGAAAGGATTGCGGAGGTCACTCCACGCATGTTTTTTCTCATTGCGAGATACAGTTTTTGTTAAACAATCATTCATGGAGTTGTCCGCTCTACCAAGCGGAAAAACAGGTGGTTGTATCAGTGTTGCAGACCTGCGTTTTCAAGTGCAAAAGTACGAAAATATTTTTTCTAATCCGAAAAAAATGCTATTTTTGCATTGAGTATCAGTATATAACATATATCGCGGCAAAAATCTCATTTTCAAAAACAAAGAAACTCAGGGGCGCAAGCCCATTATTCATCAAAAAAATATAGTATTATGTCAGTAACAGTCATGACAGAAATCGACAAGGCCGACGTTCTTGTGGCAGGCCTTCGTAAGCACCTCGGCGAGGTGAAGGAACTCGGCATCACCACCGATGCCCTCAACAAACTGGAAGAGGCGAGCAAAGCCTTGAAACAGAAGGACGAGGAGGTGGATGCCCTGCGCCGTCAGGCCACCCTCAAAGGGCACGAGAACCGCGACCTGCTGGCCGACCTGAAAGCCCAGATGCTTGTGATGCGCAAAGCCGTCAAGAGTCGCTACCCACAGCACACGTGGATCAACTACGGTGTGCAAGACAAGCGTTGAGTACATCACATGAAAGAGGGAGGCTGGTGAACATTCACGGCCTCCCTTTGTTTTCAAAATGCAAAATTACAGCAAAAAACCCCGAACCATTGTTATTACATGACGTTGCTTTGGCTCGGCATAGTGAGCAAGTTCACTCTGCTCTCGCCTTGCACAACGTTACACATAGTTCGGGGATTCTTTCACAAATTGCGGTTTTTTGTGGGTTGATATTTTCGTTTGAAACTTGTACGAGGTAAAAGGTGGCTGCTTATACGAGGGAAAAGGTTGATGCTTTTACGAGGTAAAAGGTTGGTGCCTCTTTTACTTTATCTTCACCTTGCCTTTCCTGCCCACGAGCCACCAGATACAGAATATCAGCACGGCATCGGAAATCATAATAATGCCTTGCCAACCTGCACCTATGCCCAGTTTGGTTGCACCCATGATGCCTGCCAACAACACTACGTGGTAGGCCAAAGCGCCGAGGAAGAGC
>JAFRZC010000052.1 GCA_017442765.1 Prevotella sp.
TACAGATTGGCGGGCTTCAGGCAGGACAATCTTCGGCTGCTCGATGTCGGCAAGCTCGACACCCTCGATGCTGCCAACCAGTTCATAGCTTCCTTAACGTCTTAACTTCTTCTCGTTATCATGCAACAGAAAATCATCATTCTCGACTTCGGTTCACAAACCACCCAGCTCATTGGCCGCCGTGTGCGCGAGCTCGACACTTTTTGCGAAATACTCCCCTACAACAAGTTTCCGAGCGACGATGCTTCGGTCATCGGTGTCATTCTCAGCGGGTCGCCCTATAGCGTTCACGACCCCGAGGCCTTCAAGGTTGACCTCTCGCAGTTTGTCGGCCGTGTGCCCGTGCTCGGTATCTGCTATGGTGCCCAGTACATAGCCAACACGCTCGGCGGGAGGGTGGAGAAAGCCGACAGCCGCGAATATGGGCGTGCCCACCTCGAATACATCAATACCGACAATCCCCTGTTCCGTGGCTTCGAGCCGCGCTCGCAGGTGTGGATGAGCCACGGCGACACGATTACCGCCATTCCCGAGGGCTTCGAGGTGATTGCCTCGACAAAGGATGTGAAGAATGCTGCCTACAGCTCCCCTTGGAGAGGGGGCGGGGGCGAGGCTCCTGTCTTTGCCGTCCAGTTCCACCCCGAGGTGTTTCATACTCTGCAGGGCAAGCAGTTGCTCGAGAATTTCGTCGTTGGCATCTGCGGCTCACGTCAGGAGTGGAGTGCCGCCTCGTTCATCGACACCACCGTTGCCGAGTTGAAAGAGCAGATAGGCACCGAGCGCGTCATCCTCGGACTTTCGGGCGGTGTCGATTCCTCCGTTGCCGCCGTGTTACTCAACCGCGCCATCGGCAGTCGCCTCACCTGCATCTTCGTCGATCACGGCATGTTGCGCAAAAACGAGTTCCGCGACGTGATGCACGACTACAAGTGTCTGGGGTTGAATGTGATAGGTGTCGATGCGAGCGAAAAGTTCTTCACCGACCTGAAGGGTGTCACCGACCCCGAGCAGAAACGCAAAATCATTGGCCGCGACTTTGTGGAAGTGTTCAACGCCGAGGCCCGCAAGATTGAGGGAGCGCGCTGGCTCGGTCAGGGCACCATCTATCCCGACCGCATTGAGTCGCTCAAGATCACGGGTAAGGTCATCAAAAGCCATCACAACGTCGGCGGACTCCCCAAGGAGATGAACCTCCAGTTGTGTGAGCCGTTGAGATGGCTGTTCAAGGACGAGGTGCGGCGCGTGGGTCGTCAGCTCCAGATGCCCGAGCACCTCATAGACCGCCATCCCTTTCCGGGACCAGGCCTTGCCGTGCGCATCCTTGGCGATGTCACACGCGAGAAAGTCAGTATTCTTCAAGATGCCGACGATATCTACATCCGTTCCCTGCGCGAGTATGTCTGCGACGACGGCCGCCCCCTCTACGACCACGTCTGGCAGGCTGGTGCCGTCCTGCTCTCCACCGTCCGCTCCGTCGGCGTGATGGGCGACGAGCGCACCTACGAGCATCCCGTTGCCCTGCGTGCCGTTACCTCCACCGATGCCATGACCGCCGACTGGGCCCACCTTCCCTACGACTTCATGGCCAACGTTTCCAACGAAATTATAAACAAGGTTCGCGGTGTGAACCGCGTCTGCTACGACATCTCCTCCAAGCCCCCCGCAACCATCGAGTGGGAGTAAATCGCAGTAACGGATGAGCACGGATTGACA
>JAFRZC010000053.1 GCA_017442765.1 Prevotella sp.
CCGGTCTCTTCCTTCACCTGGTAGCCAACCACCTTGTAGTTGATACCGCTGAAGTTGACGGGGCTGCCGTGCGAGAGGTGGCCGCCGTGGTTGAGGTCCATGCCCATGAAGGTGTCGCCGCTGTTGAGGCAAGCCAGGAACACAGCCATATTGGCCTGTGCACCGCTGTGGGGCTGCACGTTGGCCCAGCAGGCTCCGTAGAGCTTCTTGGCACGCTCGATGGCGATGGTCTCGCTCTGGTCGACAATCTGGCAGCCGCCGTAGTAGCGCTTGCCAGGATAACCCTCGGCATACTTGTTAGTCATGACGGAGCCCATAGCTTCCATCACCTGGTCGCTGACAAAGTTCTCGGAGGCAATCAGCTCGATGCCCTTGGTTTGACGCTCACGCTCTTTCTGGATGAGGTCAAAAATCTGTGTATCTCTTTGCATATCAAATGAATTATAATATTTTATACAAATGAATTTAATTGCAAATATACAAAATAATCCCTAAAAAAAACAAAAACAGCAAAAAAAACATGTATTTTTGCAAAGTTCACTGAAAGCAGAAAAACCGACAGGCCACGACATAACCGACGGACAATGAACAACATAAAAAACTCATAACATGACACAAATGCAACCCACTACAAAAAAAATCAAAAAAACAAACGGAGGAAAAAAGACTGCCATGACACAGGAAGAACTATGGACCAAACACTGGCAAGAGGTGATGGACTTCATGGAGGCCAACCACCGGAGGCCCTCCAAGCACCACCAGGAGGAATGCCTCATGCACAACTGGTGGAAGCACCAGAAGAAGCTCCTCAATGCCGGCACCCTCGCCGCGAACCGCATAGACCGCTTCAAAGAGCTGCTCGCCGTCGGCGACGAGAACCGCCACTTCAACCAATACCGGTAGCCTTCGTATCCGAAAAGGAGCAATCATGGCGTCACCCAATTCACTGAAGAAGCTCTTCTCCGACTCGATAATCTACGGTCTCAGCTCCATAGTGGGGCGTTTCCTCAACTACCTGCTCGTACCTCTCTACACCTATACGCTTGTGAGTTCGGGCAGCTATGGCATTGTCACCAACTTCTATGCCTACACAGCCCTGCTCCTCGTACTGCTGACCTTCGGCATGGAGACCACGTTCTTCTACTTCGCCAACAAGCACAAGGAGCAGAGCGACAAGGTCTTCTCCACGGCCTTGTATATGGTGGGGAGTGTAGCCCTGACCTTCGTCATCGTCGTCAATGCGCTGCTGACGCCCATTGCCTCGGCCATAGGCTACGCCGACCATCCCGAGTACATAACCATCATGTCCGTCATCGTGGCCTTCGACGCTTTCCAGGCCATCCTCTTTGCCTTCCTGCGTTTCCAGGGACGCGCCTGGAAGTTCGCGATACTCAAGCTGCTGTTCATCGTCATGAACATAGGGCTCAACCTGGGAGTGTTCCTCCTGGCTCCGCGTATAGCCGTGACGCACCCTGCGATGATGGGATGGTACAACGCCGACGCGCAGGTATACTACATCTTCCTCATCAACCTTCTCTGCACCGTACCCATCACGTTGGGGTTCATCCCCGAAATCAAGCGGATGCGCCACGGCATCGACATGAGACTTGCCGGCCAGATGCTGCGTTACAGCTGGCCGCTGCTCCTCCTCGGGCTTGCAGGCATCCTCAACCAGGTGGCCGACAAGATATGCTACCGTTTCATCATGCCGGGTCCCGAGGGCGACGCGCAGCTTGGCATCTATGGTGCCTGCGCCAAGATTGCGATGATAATGGCCATGATAACCCAGGCGTTCCGCTACGCCTACGAGCCTTTCGTCTTCGGGGGCGGTAGCGGCAAGGGGAGCAAAGAGAGCCAGGCCGTGGTGATGAAGTATTTCGTCATCTTCACGCTGCTGGCGTTCCTCGCCGTGATGGCATATATGAGCCTGCTGCGGCATATCATATCCCAACGCTACTGGGAAGGTCTCCGTGTCGTGCCCATCGTGATGCTCGCCGAGATATTCATGGGCATCTACTTCAACCTTTCATTCTGGTACAAACTGATAGCCAAGACCTGGTGGGGAGCCGTGATGTCGGCCATAGGGTGTGCCACCCTGCTGGCGGTCAACTTCATCTTCGTGCCACGCTATGGTTACGTGGCCTGTGCCTGGGGCGGAGTGTGCGGCTACGGAGTCTGCATGCTTATGAGCTATTTCCTCGGCCAGCACTACAACCCCGTGCGTTACCCCGTGAAAGCCATAGCCGGATACTTCGCGCTGTCGGCAGCCCTCTTTGCCGCCATGCGGGCAACGACAGGTCTCGCTCCATGGGCGTCGCTAACCCTCAACACGCTGCTGCTCGGCATCTATGCCGCCGTGGTGGCATGGAACGAACGCGAGCTGCTGAAACGGGTCACAGCGAAGTTTTCTCGCAGATAGAGTACACCTGGCCGAAGTCGAACTGCTCCATGCCCTCGCAGGTGAAATCCTTGGCTTCCAGTTCCTCATCGGTGAACTCCTCGACATCGCCGTCGTAACGATAACAACGGCAACGCTTGGAGCATGAGCCAAGCAACACGACAGCTACGGCAAGCAATACGAGACTTTTTCTCATTTTGTCAGAAACTCGCTTATGGTTTTCTCATCGATGGAGCGATAGGCATACGAGGCCACAATCTCACCATCGTCGACAAGCACGATGCCGGGGAAGGAAGCACGTGTGATGCGAATGAAGATGTCGCGGTCGATGCGCGCCTCGCCGAAGACACACGAGTTGGCGCGACGGTAGAAGTCGTCGTACTTCTCCTGCTCGAAACCGTTGGGGAAAACGTACATGATCATCGAGGAGTCGACGTCGTAACGCTTCGCAATCGTCGTTATCTTCTCCGCAGCCAGGCGGCAGAAACCGCATGTAGGGCTGAAGAATGCGACGAGATGCTTACCGCTCTCCAGGCCAAGGGTCGCGAGCTCGTCCAACGCCACGGTGTCACTGTCGCCGTCAGGCATCTCTATCAGCGGGATACTGTCGCCCACCTGTTCCTCACCCTTTATCTGGCTCAGGAACAGTTCCTTGTCGAAGCGGGCGTTGCCCTCATGGTGGAACCAGTTGTCGGGCGGCGAGAGGATGAATGTTGCCACAAACGGGGCAAGCACCAAGGGTGTGGTAACCCACCAGCGCGAATAGAACGGGAACGATGCGAGAAGCCCCATGGCAAGAGCCACAGCCATCAGCACGAGCGAGCGGAAATCAAGAGCATGCAGTATCCTGATGGAGAAAAAGGCGAAGGCAACAGTCACCACAAGGTAGATGACGACCACCAGCCACCACCGCGGATGCCACTCGTGTGCCCCATACTTGTACACAAAGAGCAGCAGCAGTATCATCACGGCGTTCTTGAGCATCGACTGTACGGGGTTGAATGGCAGCAGGTCGCCAAAGCAGTGGCAACTGTCTGTGCGTCCAATCATCTGCGCATACACCAGGAAGACGATGAAGAAGAGCAGGAAAAGCAGCGACGTGATGGTAGTGAAACGGTGGTTGCGGTGGGATATGAGCGACACGCCGAGCAGCAGTTCAGCGCCTATAAGCAGACGCGTGAGGTAGAAGCATGGCACCATCGGGAAAAGGCCGAAACTGTATACATACATCTCGAACGAGTCGACGGTGACCAGCTTGGAAAGAGCCGAGATGATGAAGACAGCGCCAGAAAGCAGCTTCACTGCGGAAGCCCATTTGTTGATTGCAGTCATCTTTTAGTAATTTACTATATAACAATCCCCAAGCATAGATATGCCTCGGAACAGATAATCTTTATTTTGTATATTATCCGACACTACGGCAGGGCATACATAGTGTCGTAGTTCAGCTCCACGCAGGTAACCTTGCGGTCGGTATAAATCACGTTGCCCTCATCCCTGGTGCGGAAGTTCATCTGTTTGATGCTCTCGCAGTCCAGGCCACGGTCGACATTGACGATGGCACTGTCGGCACGGGTGACGGTGTCGGAGTTGATGACGATGGTGTAGTTGTCGCTCACGCAATGGCAATAACGGCTCTTCTTGCATGCGGCCACAAGCACAACAGCGGCAACTGCCAGTATGACTATGGTTAATCTTCTTGATTTCATCTTTCGATCTGTTGAGAATTAATTACCTTCCGAACTGAAATAGTCGGTACAAAGCACCGAGTCGGTCATGTCGTGCGAGATGACGCGGTGCAGGTCGTAGAGCACATAGCGTATGTCCTCGCACTTGCCCTTGTCGATGGTGAAAGTACGCTCGTAGGTCTCGCCTCTCACCGAGCAGCGGCAGTTGCGCTCTTTGGAGCATGATGTGGTCATCGCGGCCAGAAGGACAACGCCGCCGACGATTGCCATCGCCTTCCATATTCCTTCAGGGAAAAACTGTTTCATTATTTCTTTGATATTTGATTGCATGAACTGATAACGCAGTTATTGGATTGGTAGTATTAGCTTTCAGAAAAAAACATTGTTTTGTTTACAGTGTTCGCAGCAGCTCCTCGAGGGTCACCTCGTCTTTTATCAGCACGTCGCGAGCCTTCGAGCCATTGTAGGGGCCCACAATGCCGGCGGCCTCGAGCTGGTCGATGATGCGTCCGGCGCGGTTGTAGCCGAGCTGCAGCTTACGTTGCAGCAGCGAGGTGCTGCCGAACTGCGACGCCACGACGAGACGGGCAGCATCGTTGAAGAACTCGTCCTTCGCCTTTGCGTCGAACTCCTTGTTGGGAGCGTCGTTCTCGTCGAGGTATTCAGGCAGCACGAAGCCCTCGCCGTCGGCATAGCCGCGCTGCTCGCCGATGAACTGCACGAGCTTCTCGATCTCGGGGGTGTCGAGGAGTGCGCACTGCAGACGTACCAGGTCCTTGCCGGCAAGCGAGATGAGCATATCGCCGCGCCCGATGAGCTGCTGGGCGCCACCGGTGTCGAGGATGGTCTTGCTGTCGATGCCGCTGGTGACACGGAACGCCACGCGGGCGGGGAAGTTGGCCTTGATGGTACCCGTGATGATGTTGGTGGTGGGTCGCTGCGTAGCGATGATGAGGTGAATGCCCACGGCGCGAGCCAGCTGTGCCAGACGGCAGATGGGCAGCTCCACCTCTTTGCCGACGGTCATGATGAGGTCGCCGAACTCGTCGATAACGACGACGATATAGGGGAGGTAGCGATGCCCATGGTCGGGGTTGAGCATACGCTTGCAGAACTTGTCGTTGTATTCAGTGATTTTGCGCACCTTGGCGGCCTTGAGGAGGTCGTAACGGCTGTCCATCTCGATGCAGAGCGAGTTGAGCGTGCGGACCACCTTCTTGACGTCGGTGATGACAGGCTCGCGCTTGTCTGGGTCCTTGGTCAGCTCGTCGGGCATGACAGCCAGGTAGTGGCGTTCGATTTTCGAGTAGAGCGAGAACTCCACCTTCTTGGGGTCGATGAGTACGAGTTTGAGCTCTGAGGGATGCTTCGTGTAGAGCAGCGAGGCAAGCACAGCATTGAGTCCCACCGACTTGCCGGTGCCCGTGGCACCGGCCATGAGCAGGTGAGGCATCTTGGCCAAGTCGGTGACGAAACACTCGTTGCTGATGGTCTTGCCGAAGGCTACGGGAAGCTCCATCTTGGCATTGCGGAACTCCTCGCTCTCGAGCATGGTCTTCATGGCCACTATCTGAGGCTTGGCGTTGGGCACCTCGATGCCGATGTTGCTCTCGCCCGGTATGGGTGCGATGATGCGTATGCCCAGGGCTGCCAGCGAGAGGGCAATGTCGTTCTCGAGGCCTTGGATCTTGCTGATGCGAACGCCGCGTGCCGGCTTGATTTTGTAGAGCGTCACCGTAGGACCCGGCTGTGCCGAGATCTCGGTAATCTCGATGCCATAGTCGCGCAAGGTCTCAACGATGCGGTCCTTGTTGGCGATGAGTTCCTCCTTGGTGACCTTGACGTTCTTCTGGTCCCAGTCCTCAAGGATGCTGGTGTCGGGCATGACAAAATCGCGCAGGTCGAGCTTGGGGTCGTATGGGTCGCCGATGCCATAATGCTCACGGTAGTCGTCGGCTTCGAACTCGTCGGTCTCCTCGACCTCGGTGGCAGCTGTGGTGTTTTTTTCATCGACAGGTTGGGTGACAGTGAAGAGAGGTTCGGCATGGTTTCCTTCGTCGGGGATGCCGGGACGTCCGGCGCGGCTGTTGACTTTCTCAAACTGGTCGTCGATGCTGAACGTTATCTGTTGTGTGGAGACCTCCCCTGCCCTGTCGTCATCACGCTTGACGCCGTCGGATGAGCCGTTGATTCGGCGTTCGACGCGGTCGATAACCATATCGTCGAGATGAGAGTCGGACTCGAAGTCGGCCCCGTCGTCATCATCATCGTCGTCATCACCGCCGTCGCTCTCATTGCCGCCCCGTATGCGACGCAGAATACGGGCAAAGAAACCCGGCTCGTCATCCTCGTCATCCTCGTCATCCTCGTCATCCTCTTCCTCGTCCGCCCCCTTGCCGACGGCAACGGCATCGGTTCCTTTATTCTTGTTGAAAAACCTGTCTTTGAGGTTGATATGCGGCACAGGGATATGGACGTCATGTACCATGATGAGGAAAAGCACTGCCAGGAAAGCAAGGAGTATGGGCAAACCGATATGCAGGAAGCCGTGGAGCAGACGCGCTATCTCGGTGCCCACCACGCCGGCCAGCGAGGCTCCCAGGGTGTGCTGCTCGCTCTTCTCGGGATTGGCAATCCATCCTACAAAGGTGCAGAGCCACAGCACCCAAAAAAGGACGCACCACAGGCACTTCCTGAAACGGCGGTCGTCACCCCACAAGGAGGGACGTGAGGCTTGCTCCGGTTTCCCCGAACGGTTCTTCACCACCAGCCTCATGCCATAGACGAAAAGCAGGAAGCACAAGCCCAACGAGGCGATGCCGAACGTGTTGCACACCAGCGTCTCGCCCATCCAACGCCCGAAGCTGCCTATGAGGTTGCTGTCGGGGTTGTCGCCAGGGAAGAAGAGCTTGAAGATGAAACTCAACGTCGCGACGACAGCAAAGAAAGCCAGCAACACATAGAATGCGCCACGTACAACGCCGAACTGCGGTGATGCCAGGAAGTGTCTCAACCCTCCCTCTTTTGTAGGTTTTGTCTTTTTTTTCTTTTTCGTCATGTCATTATCGACTTCTATCCGTTCCCCGAGGGGAACCCATACCGTCACCGACGGCACCATAATCCGGAATTTGCTGCTTTTCGCCATAGGCAAAAAAAGGCAATTCACGAAATATCATACTGACAACAAAAACGATACAAAAACATGTCCGTTTCTGTTCCGCTGCAAAAATACGAAAAAGAAATAATAATTTGGAACATATTGCGTTTTATTTTGCATGAAAAGAGAACCGAACACCTCCGCCTTGTGGCTCAGGGCGATGGAGCCCGAGGATGTCGACGCCATTTATGAATGGGAGAACGACCCCTCGGTATGGAACGACAGCGCCGCACACCAGCCTTTCTCACGCCACGAACTCGCACGCTTCATCGAGGAGTGCAGGGGTGCCGACATCTACAGCTGCCGCCAGCTGCGGCTGATGGCCGACGTAGGGAGAGAGGCAGTGGGATGCGTCGACATCTTCGACTTCGAACCCCACCACCGGCGTGCCGGCGTAGGCATCATCGTGGCCAAACGTCACCGACGCAAAGGTCTGGGGCTCTCAATGCTGACGCAACTCGAAGACTTTGCGCGACGGCACCTGTGCCTACATCAGCTCCACTGCACCATTGCAGCCGACAACGAGGCGTCGCTCGCCCTCTTCGGAAAGGCAGGCTACCGGCGCTGCGGCACTCTCAGCGAATGGCTTCTCGACAACGGCAGATGGAGCGATGCTCTGACCTTCCAAAAAATCATCGAATGAAGAAAAAAAACAAACACAAAAACAGACGACACAACGTCATCGTAGGCGCCATAGCCGCACTCATCCTCGCTGCCGCTGTTGCCGGCATGGCCTTGCTTCGCGGACAGAAGAGCGCCAACAGCGAGGAGGTCACACTCTTCCTCCCCTCCGGCACCGACTATGCTGCCGTCGTCGACAGTCTCGACGCACATGGCTGCATCGCCAACCACGCCATTTTCAACACAATGGCACGCCTGCGGCACTACCGCGACAACGTCAAGGGAGGCTGCTATGTCGTAAAAGCACGTTGCAACCTGTGGAGTCTCCTCACCAAGCTCTACTACGGCAACCAGGACCCCATACACGTCACCATCAACAAATACCGCACCAAGGAACAGCTCTCCCTCTATCTCGACAAAAGACTTGAACTCGATGCCGACACCCTGCTGGCTCTGATGGCCGACGACAGCGTCTGTGCCGCATACGGCCACACTCCGCAAACCATTATATGCATGTTTGTCCAAAACACCTACGACATCTATTGGAACATCAGTCCCCGCAAACTCCTCGACCGCATGAAAAAAGAGTCCGACCGCTTCTGGAACAGCAATCGGATGGCTAAATGCAAAGCATTGAACCTCAACACAACTGAGGTTATAACGCTGGCCTCCATTGTGGAGGAAGAGACCAATAAGAACGACGAGAAGGAACTGATTGCCAGCGTTTACCTCAACCGTTTGAGGAAAGGGATGCTGCTGCAAGCCGACCCGACACTCAAGTTCGCCGCCGGTGATTTCACCATCCAGCGCCTACTCAACAAACACACTGAGAGCGACAGTCCTTACAACACCTACCGTTTCCGCGGCCTGCCGCCTGGTCCGATATGCATACCCGGTCCCTCATCGATCGATGCTGTCCTGGCCAACCGCCAGACCGGCTACCTGTATTTCTGCGCCAAAGCCGACTTCTCGGGCTACCACGCTTTCGCCACCACCCTTCAGCAACACAACGCCAACGCGGCAGCTTTCCATGCCGAACTGAACCGCCGAAAAATCTACAAATAAAGGTTACCGGTTATTGGTTATTGGTTATTGAAAACCGAACACAAAAAAAATATTTTTCTGTATTAATGTACTTTAACCGCATCCGTCAAAAAAAAATTTGTCGGTATTGCAAAAAGTAGTACTTTTGCATCCGGGTAAGTCTTATACGGTCAGCTCCCATTGAATCCCCCAGGGTAGGAATACAGCAAGGGTGTTTGGTTGTAGCGACGCGATATAAACAGCTTACCCTTTTTTGTTTCCTGTTCCCTAGAAAACACTTTCTGTCGCGACGGGATCCTTCACCGAAAGAATCTCATAGACTATATATTGGCTCTTGCCGCGCCACGGGAGGGTGCCGAAATGGCGTTTCCAGCGCAACTCGACATGTTTGCCGGAGCAGCGCATCAGGCTGTCAGCAATAGCCTTGTCTTTAACCGAGAAGATGAACTCGTTGGATCGCAGCCCCTGTGTGGTGGCCGTCGCCGACTTGAAACCCGACTGAATCATCTTGCCCTCGTAGGTCTTGAAGATTACGCCTTCACGCTGGAAATAGTTGATGTCGCCAGCATTGACACCGCTGCTATACACAAAACAGAAGCGGAAAAAAACGAAAGCGGCAAGTGCCAGAACTACGATTATCGAACTGATTGTGATTATTTTAGTCTTTGTTGTCATAGGTTTTTGTTTCAATCTGTAACATGCAAAAATACGAAATATCAACAAAAGTGGAAAAAATAATGTCCGCAAAACCGTGCGGAAGAAGAAAAAAACCGTACTTTTGCAAACTCAAACTGACACAACAATGAAAGTACATTTTATTGCCATCGGCGGCAGTGCCATGCACAACCTGGCGTTGGCCCTGCACCAGAAAGGATATGATGTCACCGGGTCGGACGACGAGATATTCGACCCTGCCCGCAGCCGTCTGGCAACGGCAGGGTTGCTGCCCCCCGACGAGGGCTGGCATCCCGAACGGATAACCCCCGACCTTGATGCCGTGGTGCTCGGAATGCATGCCCACGCCGACAATCCGGAGCTGTTGCAGGCACAGAAGATGGGGCTCAAGATCTACAGCTATCCCGAATACCTTTACGAGCAGTCGAAAGACAAGCTCCGCATCGTCGTCGGCGGCAGCCACGGCAAGACCACAACCACGGCGATGATACTCCATGTGCTGCGCCATTGCGGCATCGAGACCGACTACATGGTGGGGGCGCAGCTGAAAGGCTTCGACGTCATGGTTCGCCTCAGCGAGACGGCCCGGGTCATGGTCATCGAGGGCGACGAATATCTCACCTCGCCCATCGACCGCCGCCCCAAATTCCACCTCTATCATCCCAACGTTGCCATCATCACCGGCATCGAGTGGGACCACATCAATGTCTTTCCCTCTTTCGAGATATACAAAGCGCAGTTTGCCAAATACATCGACCTTGTCGAGGAGGGTGGCACACTCATATACTGCAACGACGACCCCGTGGTACGCGATGTCGTGGCAGCCAACCGCCGGACCGACATAGCGCGGATGCCCTACGACGTACCGCAGTACACTGTCGTAAACGGAGTGACCTGCCTGGGCCAGCGCGGGGAGACACCGCTGCAGATTTTCGGACGCCACAACATGCTCAACCTCTCGGCTGCGCGGCTTGCCTGCCATGAGGTCGGCATCGCCGACAGCGACTTCGACGAGGCCATAGCATCCTTTGGCGGCGCCAGCAAAAGGCTCGAACTGGTGAAGGCCAACGACAGCTGCGCCGTCTACAAGGACTTCGCCCACGCGCCCTCGAAACTCCGCGCCACCATACATGCCATGCGTGAGCAGTTCCCCGAGCGGAAACTAGTCGCATGCATGGAGCTGCACACCTACAGCTCGCTGACGCGCGAGTTCCTGGCGCAGTATCATGGCGCCATGGACGAAGCCGACGTGAGGTTTGTCTACTACAGCCGGCATGCCCTCGAACTCAAGAGGCTTCCCCCACTCGACCCCGAGGTGGTAGGCAACGCCTTCGGAGACGGAGTGCACGTGTTCACCGACAGCGGCACAATGCTGAGCGAACTAAAAGCCCTGTCATGGCATGACAGCAACCTGCTGATGATGAGCAGCGGCAACTTCGACGGCATCGACTTCAACACTATTGTTTAATCCTTTAAAGTAACCAACCACAATTGAAAACGAAATTCGAACCAGGCGACAAGGTCAAGTTCCTCAACCAAGTCGGTGGCGGCGTAGTCACCAAGGTCACCGACGACTTCATCTTTGTGCAGGACGACAGCGGCTTCGACATCCCCATGCAGCCTGAAGAGCTGATACGCATGGCCGACCAGAAGGGTGCCGGCAAGCTTTTCAACGCCGCCATGGAGGAGCACCTCAAAGGCAAAGGCACACCGTCGTCAACAAATCAACAAATCAACAAATCAACAAATCAACAGCCCCTCACCCCCGAGGAGGAAATCAAGCAGCTGCGAAGCCAGGTCGCCAACCTCAAGGACCAGGTTGCCAAGCTCAAGAAGCAGCTCAGCAATGTCCAGCAGCAGAACAGCCGCACGCTGAGCGACAACATCCTCCTGCAGCACGAGGTGTCGCCCGGCGAAGCCGAGGTGGACCTCCACATCGACATGCTAAGCGACCGCCCCGGCGACCTCACACCCCACGAGGCATTCGAGATACAGATGCACTATTTCCGCCTATGCATGAACCATGCCTTTTCAAACAGGATGAAGAAGGTCACCTTCATCCACGGTGTCGGCAAAGGCATCCTCAAGGACGAGATAATGAAAGAGTTGAAGCAGTACGACAACATCCACTTCTTCGATGCCCCGATGGCCAAATACGGCGTCGGCGCCACAGAAGTGTATTTCAGATAATTTTAACTAGAAGTTCTAGACAATCTAGACAATCTAGACAATCTAGAAAACAAAAAAAATGAGCAAGCAAATCACCATAGGCAGCCTCACCATGGGAGGTGGGGCGCCGGTTCGCGTACAGTCGATGACCAACACCGACACCATGGACACCCAGGCCACTGTCGCGCAGACCCTACGCCTCGTCGAGGCCGGCTGCGAGCTGGTACGCATCACTGCCCCGGATGTCCGCGCCGCCGAAAACCTTTACGAAATCAAGAACGAACTGGCCAAGCGAGGCTGCCACGTGCCCCTCGTGGCCGACATCCATTTCAACCCCAAGGCCGCCGAAGTGGCCGCCGCCATAGTCGAGAAGGTGCGCGTCAACCCCGGCAACTACACCGATCGCAATACCGGCAAATGGAGTACTGGCGGCTCGCCCGTAACAGCGGAGAACGAAGGACGTGCTTACGAGAAGGCCTACAACGACGAGCTGGAACGCATCGGCGAGAAGATGGCGCGACTTATCTACATCTGCAAAGCCCATGGCACTGCCATGCGTATAGGCACCAACCACGGCAGCCTCAGCGAGCGCATCATCAGCCGCTACGGCAACACGCCCGAAGGTATGGCCCAGTCGGCCATCGAGTTCGCCGAGGTATGCCGCCGTCAGGGATTCGACAAGCTGGTATTCTCGATGAAAGCCAGCAACGTCAAGGTCATGGTGCAGAGCACGCGCCTCTTCGTCCAGAAGATGAAAGCCCTCGGCATGGACTACCCCATCCACCTGGGCGTCACCGAGGCGGGCGACGCCATGCAGGGACGCCTGAAGAGCGCCGCCGGTATAGGTGCACTCCTCATCGACGGCATCGGCGACACCATACGCGTCTCGCTGACCGAAGACCCCGTGGCCGAGATACCTGTGGCTTACGACATCCTGCAGGCTGTCGGCGCACGCATCACGCAGCCGGAATACATAGCCTGCCCCTCGTGCGGGCGCACACAGTACGACATCCAGGAAGCCCTGCAACGCATCAAGGCCGCCACGGCACACCTTACCGGAGTGAAGATAGGCGTCATGGGCTGCATCGTCAACGGTCCCGGCGAAATGGCCGACGCCGACTATGGCTACGTGGGCAGCGGCGGCGGCAAGATAACCCTCTATCGAGGCAGCGAGATAGTGAAACAGGGCATCGACCAAAGCGATGCCGTAGCCGAGCTGGTACGCCTCATTGAGTCTGACAGGAAAGACTTGTAACCCCATTCTCCTCCGTAATGCCAGACAAAAAAAGTGTGCGCCCTTTCCCAAGGACGCACAACACCATTATGAATTCAACAAAACAATCTTC
>JAFRZC010000054.1 GCA_017442765.1 Prevotella sp.
AAGAAATAATCAAAAGACAAAACAACAATTTAATCAAACAAAGAAATATATTATGGATATTGAACATGTAAGAAGTCGCTTTATCAAGCATTTCGACGGCAAGACCGGTAACATTTATCATTCTCCCGGACGTATTAACCTTATCGGCGAACACACCGACTACAACGGCGGATTCGTATTCCCCGGAGCAGTAGACTGTGGCATCATGGCAGAGATTCGTCCCAACGGGCTGAACACCATCATGTGCTATGCCATCGACCTGAAAGACCGCGTAGAATTCAAAGTTGACGACCCTGAAGGTCCCCGCACCAGCTGGGCACGCTACATCTACGGTATCGTTCAGGAGATGCGCGCACTGGGCGTTGATGTCAAAGGCTTCAACACCGCATTCTCGGGCGACGTTCCCCTCGGCGCAGGTATGTCTTCATCCGCTGCACTGGAAAGCTGCTTTGCTTTCGCACTGAACGACCTCTTCGGCGACAACAAAGTCTCGAAGTGGGACCTCGTGCTTGCCGGACAAGCCACCGAGCATAAGTATGTCGGTGTGAACTGTGGCATCATGGACCAGTTTGCCAGTGTCTTCGGACAGGCCGGCAAGCTCATGCGCCTCGACTGCCGCAGCCGCGAGTTTGAATATTTCCCCTTCGACCCGAAAGGCTACAAACTGGTGCTGCTCAACTCTTGCGTTAAGCACGAGCTCGTAGGCTCACCCTACAACGACCGCCGCAACTCTTGCGAAAACGTTGTGAAACATATTGCTGCCAAGCACCCCGACCAGACCATCGAGACTCTGCGCGATTGCACATGGGAACAGCTCGACGAGGTTCGCGCCGAAGTTGGCGAAGAAGACTACAAGCGTGCCAAATATGTACTCGGCGAAAAAGACCGCGTGCTGGCTGTCTGCGACGCACTCGTTGCCGGCGACTACGAGACTGTAGGCCAGAAGATGTATGAAACCCACGAAGGTCTGTCGAAAGACTACGACGTTTCGTGCGAGGAACTCGACTTCCTGAACGACATCGCTAAGGAATGTGGCGTCACCGGTTCGCGCATCATGGGCGGCGGCTTCGGCGGTTGCACCATCAACCTCGTGAAAGACGAACTCTACGACAAGTTCATTGCCGAGGCAAAAGCGAAGTATTCTGCCAAGTACGGCAAAGAGCCCAAAGTTATCGATGTTGTCATCGGCGACGGCTCACGCCGCATCTGCTAAACCGTATTAACGACTTTAAGGACCTTCATGTCAAAATTGGGTCCTTAAAGTCTTTTTTATAGTCTAATCAAATATCAGAATAAAAAAATGAAAGCTTTAAAATCATTCATCCTCGGCGCAGGAATGGCTATGGCCGTACTTGCAGCCTGCACACCTGGTGGCAATTGCGACGTGACTTTATCTGGCCTTGAGCCGGCAAAGTTTGACACCACCATCAACGAAAAGAAAGTTCAACTCTTTGCACTTAAGAACAAGAACGGGGTTGAGGTTTGTGTCACCAACTTCGGTGCCCGCGTGGTTTCTATCTTGGTTCCCGACCGCGAGAATAAGTTAGTCGACGTTGTACTCGGCTACGACAACATCGCTCAGTATGCCGACACTGTCAACAACGCCAGCGACTTCGGTGCGGCCATCGGTCGCTATGCCAACCGCATCAACCAGGGCATCATCACCGTAGGCGGAAAGCAAATCCAGCTTCCCAAGAACAATGGCCCACACTGTCTGCATGGCGGTTTCTCCGGCTGGCAGTATCAAGTCTATGAGGGCAATCAGGTCGATGACCAGACGCTTAAGCTCACCCTCCATTCGCCCGACGGCGACAACAACTTCCCTGGAAATGTTGATGTGACCGTGACCTATACGCTCAAGGATGACAACACGCTTGACATGACCTTCGAGGGTACGACTGATGCCGAGACCGTGCTCAACATGACGAACCACGCCTACTTCAACCTGAACGGCGACCCGTCGGTTCCCGGCACTGACATGGAACTCTACGTCAATGCCGACAACTTCACTCCGTCGGACTCGACCTTCATGACCACAGGCGAAATAAAGCCCGTTGAGGGTACGCCGATGGACTATCGCAAGCCGAAGACCATCAAGGAAGGCTGTGAGGCCGACTATGACCAGATTAAGAATGCGCGCGGCCTTGACCACAACTGGGTGCTGAACACCTACAAGGATGGCAAGGGCGACGACACCACCGTTGCTGCCAGCGTCTATTCACCGAAGACCGGCATCTTCATGGAAGTCTATACCAACGAACCCGGCATTCAGATTTACTCCGGCAACTTCCTCGACGGCTCAAAGGTCGGCAAGAAAGGCATCGCCTATCCGAAGCAGGCCTCCATCTGCCTTGAGAGCCAGAAGTATCCCGACTCTCCGAACAAGAAAGACTGGCCCTCGCCCTGGCTCAAGCCTGGTGAAAAATACTACAGCCACGTCGCTTATAAGTTCAGTGTGAAGAAGTGACAAGTAAAGTTGACAAGTAAACGAGTTGACAAGTTGACCAGTTGTTAGTTTTTTGCAACAAAACAGTAATAACTTGTCAACTCGTCAACTTGCCAACTTGTCAACTTGCCAACTTGCCAACTTGCCAACCTTAAAATTATGAACAGCAGAGAAACAATGAACCGTGCAGCCGACAATATCCGCATACTGGCTGCGTCAATGGTTGAGAAAGCGAAGTCGGGTCACCCGGGCGGTGCGATGGGCGGCGCCGATTTCATCAACGTGCTTTTTTCAGAATTTCTTATCTACGACCCTGATAATCCCGCATGGGAAAGCCGCGACCGTTTCTTCCTCGACCCCGGGCACATGTCGCCCATGCTCTACTCCGCGCTGGCTTTGCAGGGCAAGTTCACCCTCGACGAACTCCAGTCCTTCCGCCAGTGGGGTTCCCCCACCCCCGGCCATCCTGAGCGCGACATCAAAAGAGGCATCGAGAACACCAGCGGACCGCTCGGGCAAGGCCACACGTTTGCCGTGGGTGCCGCCATGGCCGAGAAATTCCTTGAGGCACGGTTAGGCAGCGAGCGCATACACCACAAGATCTATGCCTACATCTCCGACGGCGGCATTCAGGAAGAGATTTCGCAGGGCGCAGGCCGTCTGGCCGGATTACTCGGTCTTGACAACCTCATCATGTTCTACGACTCCAACGAGATTCAGCTCTCCACCGAGTGCAAGGATGTCATGAACGAGGACACCGCAATGAAATACCGCGCGTGGGGCTGGAACGTACTGACCATCGACGGCAACAACCCCGACGAGATTCGTCAGGCGCTCAAAGAGGCGCAGGAGCCCAACGGCCATCCAACGCTCATCATCGGGCACACAGTCATGGGGAAAGGTGCGTTGCAGGCCGACGGCTCCAGCTACGAGCACAGCATAAAGACCCACGGCGCACCGCTCGGTGGCGAGGCCTACACGAATACCATCCACAATCTCGGCGGCAACCCTGAAAATCCCTTTGTCATCTTCGCCGAGACCAAAGCCCTCTACGATCGGCGGCGAGGCGAGTTGAACAACATCGTCGCACAGCGGAGAGCAGAGGAGCAGGCATGGGCAGAGGCACATCCCGACAAGGCCGCCCAAATGAGAGAGTGGTTCAGCGGCAACGCGCCAAAGATAGACTGGAGCGTGCTCACGCAGAAGCCCGATGTTGCCACCCGTGCGGCCTCGGCAGCCTGTCTGGGCGTGTTGGCCCGGCAGGTCGGCAACATGGTCGTCTCCTCCGCCGACCTCTGCAACAGCGACAAGACCGACGGCTTCCTCAAGCAGACCCATGCCTGGGCGCCGGGCGACTTCACGGGAGCCTTCCTGCAAGCCGGTGTCAGCGAGCTCACCATGGCGTGCGTCTGCATCGGCATGTACCTGCATGGCGGCGTCATCCCCGCCTGCGGCACGTTCTTCGTCTTCTCCGACTACATGAAGCCCGCCGTGCGCATGGCAGCACTGATGCGCGTGCCCATCAAGTTCATCTGGACACACGATGCCTTCCGCGTGGGTGAGGACGGCCCCACCCACGAGCCCGTTGAGCAGGAGGCACAAATCCGTCTGATGGAGAAGCTACGCAACCACGAAGGCGAAGATGCCGTGCGCGTGTTCCGCCCCGCCGATGCCGAGGAGACCACCGTCTGCTGGCAGATGGCCATGGAGAACATGAGCACGCCCACCGCGCTCATCCTCTCGCGGCAGAACATCGCCAACCTGCCCGCAGGCAACGACTACGAGAACGCCCGTCGCGGTGCCTACGTCGTGGCAGGCTCCGATGCCAACTACGATGTCATCCTGCTCGCCTCAGGCTCCGAGGTCTCCACCCTTGTCGCCGGAGCCGAGCTGCTCCGTGCCGACGGCATCCGCGTGCGCATCGTCAGCGTGCCGAGCGAAGGCCTCTTCCGTCGCCAGCCCCGCGAATATCAGCAGGAGGTGCTGCCCGAGGGCGTACCCGTCTTCGGCCTCACCGCCGGGTTGCCCGTCACGCTCGAGGGGCTGGTAGGCCCTCGCGGTAAGGTCTATGGCCTTCAGAGTTTCGGCTACTCGGCTCCCTATAAGGTGCTCGACGAGAAACTCGGTTTTACGCCTGAGAATGTCTACAGACAAGTAAAGGATTTTTTGAAATGAAGAATGACATTTTAATCGGTCTGGCCAGCGACCACGCTGGCTACGAACTCAAGCAATTCGTAAAGCAATACCTCGACGAGCACGGCATGGCCTACAAAGACTATGGCACCTACACCGAGGAATCGTGTGACTATCCCGACTTCGGCCATGCCCTGGCCCGGGGCATCGAGCAGGGCGAGGTCTGTCAGGGCATTGCCATCTGCGGTTCGGGCGAGGGCATCGCCATGACGCTCAACAAGCATCAGCAGATACGCGCCGGACTCGTATGGATTCCCGAGATAGCCCACCTCATTCGCCAGCACAACGATGCCAACGTGCTCGTCATGCCCGGACGATTCATCGACACCGACACTGCCCGCCTGATTATGGACGAGTTTTTTGCCACACCTTTCGAGGGCGGTCGTCACCAGCGTCGCGTTGAAAAGATTCCAGTA
>JAFRZC010000055.1 GCA_017442765.1 Prevotella sp.
GTGCCGGGTGCCCGTCTCGGACCGCCCGTGAACGATGTGCGGCTCTTAACAAAGTTCTGAGCCTGTTGCAAAGCCTGCGCAGGTGTCACGTCGGCAGCCATCAATAGCATCGGGAACACTATCGACAGCGTCAGGAATAGCATTTTCTTCATATACACTAATTTATAGATAGTTTCAGTCTTTTTTTGTCAACGCCTCGACACATAATCAATATATATGAATACAAAGATATGGTTTATTTTTCAAACTATTAAATAATCCAAAAAGTTTTAATATTTATTAAGATTTTCCGCTGGACATTTGTCGAGGCATCACCGAATATACACGTTGGCCTTTGGAAAGCGCCGGAGAATGGCGGTCTTTTCCGCCTCCGTCATCTTGCCACTGATGTCAAAACGGTCGATGAGCATGTTGTCCATCCACTCGGGCAACACCACTTTGCCTTTGAAAGAGAGCGAGAGACGCTTGATGTGCTTCAGTCGGGAGAGGACTTCGGGAACTTCCTGCACGCTGAGGTCGATGCCCCAGTCTTCATCCTTCTTTTTCATCTCCTCGAGAATCTCGTCGTCGCCTTTGGGCACGCTGACAAACCATCCGACCTTCGGCGCAAGGGCACCGCAGACAGAATCAACCTCCGCCCCAACGATGCCGGCCCACAGCAGCAGCGGGGTCTCTTTGACAACGGCTCCGTCGGCGGGGGTCACCTGCCAATACTTCATTCCTACATGTACCATTTCCGGAACCAGCGATGAGGTATGCGGCAACTTGTCGCGGGTCTTTCCGTTCTCATCAGGAAAGAACTTCAGCAGCCAGCCGTCCATCTCCGTCGGTTTGTCGGGGCTGCAGCCCCCACCTTTCAGCTTGTCAATACGATTTTTCTTGACGATGTCCTGCCAGAAAGCCTGTCGCGGACGGCCCTCGGCAGCACAGACAAACTCGGCAAGTATCGGTTCCAGCTCGCTCACCCATTTGCCGAGCCCGTATTTCTTCAGCTGTCGCGTTTTCTCCAACACCTTCCTCCAGTCGTCGGGTGTTCCCTTCAGGGTAATGCTGGGTATGCCGCACGACACATAGATGGCAATATAGTTGAAATACGACTTCACGCTCTCCATCAGCGTGACCCTCGACGCAATCTGCTCGTTCACGCCACTCGTGGAGAAATCGGCCGTCATCACGTCGGCAACGCCGTTCTTCGTATATTTGCCGATGAGCGCAGTGAAGTCGGCGGTCAGCTGCGGCCAGTCGGCACACGGCGACAGCAGATCGTGCGCCGATTGTACCGCCAAGTCCATCTTTCCCTCGTAACCGACCAGCTGGCTGCGCATCTCCTCGGCATGTTCGTTCACGTAGCGGGCAAAGCCCTGACCGATGACCACCCACACCACGTCGGGCGTGAGCACCAAGGGGCGGTGGTCGGCATAGGCGTTGACGGCACTTTCCCACAAACCGTATGCGCAGAGCGTGTCGGCGGCGAAGCTGTTGGCCACAACTCTGCTCGTGTCACGCTGAACAGGAGAATGGCTGTTGTTCAAGATGCCTTGGGCACGATGGTCTCCGCTGGTAATGTACAAATATCTCTCCGGCACTGGCAGATTCTCATCGACGACGAAGGTGATGGTGCCTGCCGTGCGGCTGATAATTTCCGATTTCTTACTTTGTGCTTTCACGACAGTTGCCGCCATGCATAGCAATGTGATAAATACAATCTTCTTCATTTACAATTTCTCAATTTACTATTTACAATTTGAGCAACGGACAAACACGCAGGTACGGGGGCAGGCCGGAGGGGGCTTATAGCAGCTCGGGCAGCTGGAAGAGGCGGGTGGAGTTGCTGCCCTTGATGAGGATGGTGCGACCGCTAAGGGGCTCTTCGCGCAGAGCGGCTTTCACTTCATTGACATCGGCGAACTTTCGATAGTGACATTTAATGTCAGCGAAATTCTCGCCCACGAGCCACACGGCATCGAGATTCATCTTGCGCAAACGGTTCACAAGCCGGCGGTGCTCCTCGTCGCTCACGTCGCCCAGTTCGTTCATCTGCCCGAGTATGACCATTTTCCGGTCTGCCTCCATGCGTTCGAAATTGTCGAGGGCAGCGGTCATCGACGTGGGATTGGCGTTGTAGGCATCAACGACAAGGTGGTTGCGACCGGTATCGACAAACTGTGAGCGGTTGTTGGCGGGCTCGTAGTGCTCGAGCGCATGGCAGATCTGCTCGGGTGTCACACCGAAGTTGATGCCCACGGCGATGGCAGCAAGGGCATTGTCGATATTATAGGAACCGATGAGACGGGTTTTCACATGATGCACGGCAGAGCCCCCCTTGTCATCCCCCCCTGGGGGGGGGGAGCTGAGCGGCTTGTGCCAGCGGAACTCGAGGAAGGGCGCACAGGCAGTGACTTCGCCGCAAATGCAGTCACCGGCATTTTCGGGACTGGTGCTGTAGGGTGTCACCCAGACGTTCTCGGGCAGGATGGAGAGCAGGTAGCTGTTGTCAGCATTGAGAAAGACGAGACCGTCTTGTCGCGTGGCGAGATAGTCGTAGAGCTCGCCCTTTGTGCGCACCACGCCCTCGAACGAGCCGAAGCCCTGCAGGTGGGCGCGCCCCACGTTGGTGATGAGTCCGCAAGTAGGCTCGGCGGTCTCGGCGAGTGTCTTGATGTCGCCCGGATGGCTGGCTCCCATCTCGATGACGGCAATCTCGTGCTCGGCCGAGAGACGGAAGAGCGTCTTCGGCACACCAACGTCGTTATTGAAGTTACCCTGCGTGGAGAGCACACGGAACTTTTCGGCCAGTACTGCGCTGACCAGCTCCTTCGTGGTGGTCTTTCCGTTGGTGCCGGTGATGGCCACAACGGGAATGTGGAACTGGCGGCGGTGCTCACGGGCAAGGTCCTTGAACGTCTGCAGCACGTCATCGACCAGCAGATAGCGGTTGTCCTTCGCCATGCTGCGGTCATCGACCACGGCGTAGGCGCAGCCTTTCTCGAGTGCCGCCTCGGCAAACTTGTTCCCGTCGAACGACTCACCTTTCAAAGCGAAGAAGATACTTCCTGCCGGACAGTCGCGACTGTCGGTGGTGATTTGCGGATGCCGCAAGTAGAGCGTGTAGAGTTCTTTCGTCGTCATTATTTTACAGAAATTACTTAAACACTTTTTAAATATCGGTACAAAGATACACCCTATTTGGCAATCTGACAAGAAAAACACAAAATAACTTACGGTTTTCTCTTTTGTATGATGAAAAATTTATAATTTTGCAAAAACTTTTCAATATTCTTTATGTCAGAAGAGAGAGCTAATTTCGGAAGCAAGATAGGTATTATCCTGGCCACGGCCGGCTCGGCGGTAGGACTGGGCAACGTGTGGCGGTTTCCTTATATGACGGGGCAGAACGGCGGCGCGGCATTTATCCTCATCTATGTGGGCTGCGTGCTGCTGCTCGGCATACCCTGCATGGTGAGCGAGTTCATCATCGGCCGCCATGGTGCAGCCAACACGGTGCGGGCCTACGAGAAGATTGCCTCGTCGCGGCGCACCCCGCTCTCCATTCTCCTCTCCAAGATTGGCTATCTGGGCGTGCTCACGGGATTTCTCATCTCGAGCTACTACGCCGTCGTGTCGGGCTGGTGTCTGCAATACATCTACGCCTCGCTCGTGGGTGAGCTGAGAGGCGACCCGGCCTATATCGCCTCCTATTTTGAGGAATTCTCGCAAGACCCGCTGCGTCCGCTGTTCTGGACGGCGGCCATCCTGCTCATCTCCCATTTCATCATTATCCACGGCGTGCGCGGCGGTATCGAGCGCGCCTCGAAGATGATGATGCCCACGCTCTTCGTGCTGCTGATTGTCATTGTGGTGGCCTCCTGTCTGCTGCCAGGAGCGGGCAAGGGCATCAGCTTCCTCTTCAAGCCCGACTTCTCAAAGGTGAATTCCGGCGTATTCCTTGGCGCACTCGGACAGTCGTTCTACTCGCTCTCCGTCGGCATGGGCTGTATCTGCACCTACGCCAGCTACTTCTCGCGGCAGACCAACCTGCTGCGCTCAGCCGTGCAGATCTCACTTGTCGATACGTTCATCGCCGTGATGGCCGGACTGATGATCTTCCCGGCGGCATTCTCCGTAGGCGTGCAGCCCGACAGCGGACCGTCGCTCATCTTCATCACCCTGCCCAACATGTTCCAGCAGGCCTTCTCGTCGGTTCCAATAGTGGGCTATGTCGTCGCGCTGCTCTTCTACGCGCTGCTCACTCTGGCCGCCATCACCTCGCTCATCTCGCTTCACGAAGTGAACACCGCCTTCATCGCCGAAGAGTTCAAAACCTCGCGCCGTCGCGGCGCAACGATTGTGACCATCATCTGTATCGCATTCGGTGCATTCTGCTCACTCTCCAAGGGCAAGACAGAGTGGCTTCACATTGCAGGAAAGACGCTCTTCGACTGGTTCGACTTCATCTCCGGCCAGCTGCTCCTTCCCATCGGCGGTCTCCTCACCTGCCTGCTGCTCGGATGGTACGTGCCAAGGCAGATTGTCCGCGACGAGTTCACCAATTGGGGAACCCTGCGCAGCAGGCTGTTCGGAGTCTATCTCTTTAGCGTGCGCTTCATCTGCCCCATTGCCATCGCGGTCATCTTCCTCAACCAACTGGGCGTGATATGAACCCCAAGGAGTTTTTCTATCTCCCAAAGTCCGACCGTCGTGTCATCGTCGTACTGCTCGCGCTGGCCGCCATCGTGACCGCCGCCATCTTCCTTTTGAGCGGAGAGGGTGGCAAGACCACCGGCGTGCAGGCAGCCGACGACAGCATCTCGCGTGCCGTGTCGCCTGTCACTGGCCGTTATCTTGCCCGACGACACAGTCGCGCGGCCTATCCCCCACACCAGTATTACTATGGTGAAGGTGGCGTGCGACATGAACTGTTCCCCTTCGATCCGAACACGGCTGACAGCACCCAACTGCTCCGTCTCGGGCTGAGGCCCTGGCAAGTCAAGAACATCTACAAATACCGCGCACGCGGCGGTGTCTATCGCCAGCCGCAAGACTTTGCCCGGCTCTACGGGCTGACCGTCGAAGACTACCGCCGGTTGGAGCCCTACATCCGCATCGAGGGCGACTTCCGCCCTGCCGCGGAGGTCATCGCCGTAGAACAGACAGCCTCTCGCGACACGGTGACGTACCCCGTCAAGCTCAAGCCCGCCGAGCACCTCAGCCTCAACACCGCCGACACCGCACAGCTGCGCAAGGTGCCTGGCATCGGACGCTACTATGCCCGCGAAATCGACCGCTACCACCAAAGGCTCGGCGGATTTATCAGTACGAGACAATTACTCGAGATTGAGAATTTCCCAGAAGAAGCCTTGCCTTACTTTACACTCGACGCATCGCAGGTGAAGCGCCTCAACCTGAACAAACTCACGCTGAACGAGCTGAAGCGCCATCCCTACATCAATTTCTACCAGGCACGCGCCATCAGCGACTACCGCCGCCTCAAAGGCCCGCTCAAAAGCCTCAGCGACCTCAGTCTCCTCCCCGACTTCACCCCACAGGACATCGAGCGATTGAGACCATACGTGGAGTTTTAAGACAGCTCCTCAAGATAATGAGATATGATGAAAGCGATAAAATTTTTACTGTTACTGAATGTAGCGTTCGCAACCACCGGAAAGACAACAGCCCAGACCTACCAGAACCCGGTGCTGCGAGGCGTTGCCGATGCCGGCGTCATCCGATACGGCGGAAAGTATTATATGGGCGGAGTGGCTACAATGGGCGACTTCTTCATCAGCAACGACCTTACCCACTGGGACCAGCGCAAGCACGTCTATGACTTCCTGACCGACTACAACAAAGGCACGGGCGCAGGCAACAACCAGGTGCACTCCGACGACATCATCTACAGCGGCGGACTGTTTCATCTGCTGTTCTCGGCGAACTACTGGGGCAAAGACCGGCATATCGTTCACATCGTTCATGCCACATCGCCACACATCGAAGGACCCTACACCGAGGTACGCGACGACCAGTGGATGGAAAACCGCATCGACCCGCAAGTGTTCTGCGACGAAGACGGCCGACTCTACCTCTACATGGTAAAGTTCACCGACGGCAACACCATCTGGGCACGCCCCATGAACCCCGACTTCTCGTTCGCAGGAGAGGCGCGGCAGCTATTTTCCTCGCAACCCGGCACGTGGGAGACGATGGACAACCGCGTCGCCGAAGGACCTTTTGTCATAAAGTATCACGGACGCTACTACATGATGTACAACGCCAACCACACCGCAGCGGAGTATGGCAACTACCGGCTGGGCGTCTGCGAGGCCGATAGTCCGATGGGCTTCAACCCGGGCGGAAAATATTCGTGGCCGGTGGTGAGCCCGCAGACCGAACGGCTCGAGAACACTTTCACCGACCTGATGCGCTACGGCGGCAAGGGCTACAACACCATCGACCTCAATGCCGACACCATCCGGTTTACCATCGACGGCGAGCGGTACCCCACCGACCTCCGCCTGAAATTCGCACAGCGCGGCGGCGTCAACATCAGCCTGAACGGACATGCTATCGAGACGAATCCTCGCAGCGACTACCGACTGACGACCATTCCAGCCGACTGGGTACATGCCGGTGTCAACGAGTTCACCATCGGCAAGGAGAAAGGCCGGCTGGTGGCCTTGGCACTCTACGACACATCGGGACAACCGTGTCCCTTCACCGACGGCCCGCTGCTCCTCACTCCCGGGCAGCCTAACATTGTACGCGGACCGAACGGCTGGCAGTGGTGGCTGTCGTATATGGCGAACGAAGGGTTCCGACGCGACCAATACATTGACCGCATTCACTTCGTCAACGACCAGCTGACGGTTGACGGCATCAGCGGACACAACACCCCGGCACGGCAAGCCCCCGCACGCCCTCAGTATGAGGGGACAAGCATCGACAGCATTCCCGAGGCCGACTGCTATCTGCTCGAGGCCACCGCGCGAAGTTCTGAACATGCTCCGACCGAGGTATGGCGCATAGAGAAAAACCACACGCTGCTAAACGTCTGGAAAGACCATGTGAAAGTAATAGACAACCAACCTGCACCCGCAAATCTGTGGCAGCTCATTCGGCAGACAGCACAGCACTACCATATTGACTATCTGTCGTTCAACGAGGGGTGGGACGAGTTTGCCGACCACTTCAGCGGCTGGCAAGGACTCACGGCCGACCGGCGCGGGCTGTCGCTTCCCGCAGGAACATGGACGAAAGGGTCGGCAGCCGGCAACTACGAGTTTTCCGTCTGCTTCGACAACCGCACGCCCGACCGTGGCAAATACGGAGTCTATGCCGCTTATCAAGACGAAAAGAACTTCGTCAAGATAACCATCGACGCCGACAGCCGACA
>JAFRZC010000056.1 GCA_017442765.1 Prevotella sp.
AGCTTTTGAGAACGTTTTTCTTGTCCCGATGCCGAAGGACACCGTAGATATAACCGTGCGCCTTTTCAACAACCGGCGGCAGACCATGACGGAGATGACACATACGGTGACACCCGGCGACATTCTCATCCGACAGCTCGGCTTCAAGAACGTCACGCCCTACGTCACACTCAGACAGGCCGAGAATCCCGACAAATGCATTCATATTGCCTATATCGCTGAAGGATATACCGAGGAACAGATGGACGACTTCCTCAATGACGCACGCATCGCCAATAAGGCACTTTTTGCCCATGAGCCTTTTAAAAGTCTCAAAAAACGGTTCAATATCATTGCCGTGAAGTCGCCGTCGATAGAAAGCGGCACCAGTGAGCCCTCGAACGGTATATGGAGAAATACTGCGCTGAGCAGTCACTTCGACACTTTCTACAGCGAGCGCTATCTGACCACACTTCATCTGAAGAAATTGCACGACTGGCTGGCGGGCACACCATACGAACACATCATCGTGCTCGTCAATACTGATCACTACGGCGGTGGCGGCATTCTGAACTCCTATAACCTGTCGATGACCAAGCACCCGCTCTATCGGCCCGTCGTCGTCCACGAGTTCGGCCATAGTTTTGCCGGACTTGGCGATGAATACGCCTACGAGACCGAGGCCATCCCCATGTATCCCCACGATATTGAGCCTTGGGAGCGAAACCTGACCACACTTGCCGATTTTCACGGGAAATGGGAGAACCTCATCTCGCCAAAGACAAAGGTTCCCACGCCTCTCGGCGATGGAACGGGGAAAGTGGGACTCTACGAAGGAGCCGGCTACAGCATGAAAGGAGTCTATCGTGCGTTGCCCGACTGCCGGATGCGTACCAACGAGAATCCGGAATTCTGCATCGTATGTCGAAAAGCAATCACAGACCTCATTAACTTCTATACCGAATGAGAAGACGAGTTGTCACATTCTTTGTGTTGCTGCTCGCCGCATGTCCCTCTTTTTCGCAAGCGAACGACAGCCAGAAGCTGGGCATGGCACTCGAGTATTTCCAAAGCGGAAAGTACCACGAGGCACTCATCATCTTGGAAAAACTTGACCGGCAATATCAGCTCAACCCCCGTTTCCGCGCCTACCTCGGTGTGTGCTACTATTACGAGTGGGACTACAAAAATGCCTGCAAGTATCTCGACGAACTCATGCCTCAGCTTGAGGTCTTTGCCCCACACGAGCGGTCGGTCTATTATTTTGCCAACGCAGAGAGCCATTTTTTTCTCGGAGAATACGACAAGGCTCTTCCACTGTATGAGTCGATGCTGCTCGTCTGTTACGACAACGAAAAGGCTGATGCCCTATTCCGCATGGCATACTGCTATCTGTCGAAAGAAGACTGGCTCAACGGACAAGAGTATCTGTGCTATGCCAGGGACTATTACCAGACCTTTCCCAACGAAAACAAGACCGCCCGTCTTGAGCAGATTAAGACCATGATAGCCGGATGCGAGGAAAAGATGAAAAAGTGACATGTCTTTTTTGGCACACTATTTGTTAGACCATAAAAAGATTGTTCAACGATTCAACATTTTAGGTTTTCAACATGACTAATCAGTTTTCACAGAATATATCTGAGATATTAGCTTTCAGCAGAGAAGAGGCCGCGCGCCTCTATTGTCCGTCAATAGGCCCCGAGCACCTGCTGCTCGGGATGATGCGCAAGAAAGAAAACCCCATTCATCAGCTCTTCGCCGAGATGGATATCAGCCCCAAAAGTGTCAAGGAGGAGCTGGAGGGGCGGCTCAGTCCGTCACCTGCCATATCAAGAGACGGGGCATCTATCCAATTAAACGAGCAAGCCAGTAATATACTGAAGCTCGCCGTTCTTGAAGCTCGTATGCAACATACCCAGCTCGTAGAGGCTGAGCACCTGTTGCTTGCCATGCTCCACGACCAGACAATGAACAAAGCAAAAGAAATACTTGAGGAAAAAGGCATGACCTACGAGAACACGGAAAAACTGCTAGTCCGTCATACCAACACCACCGTAGACGGCATTGGACTGCCCGACGAGGACGAAGAAGAGTTTGACACACCTCAGGCAAAAGACAGCGGTACTCAGACTGCCACGTCGCGAAAACCACAGACAAAGTCAAAGACTCCTGTCCTTGACAATTTCTCCGCCGACCTCACACAAGCGGCTCGCGACGGCAAGCTCGATCCGGTAGTCGGTCGCGAGAGAGAAATGCAGCGTGTTGTTGAGGTGCTCTGCCGCAGAAAGAAGAACAACCCCATCCTCATAGGAGAGCCGGGTGTGGGAAAGAGTGCCATTGTCGAAGGACTCGCGCAGATGATCACCAAGCGCCATACCTCCCCCGTTCTCTTCAACAAGCGGCTCGTCAGCCTCGACATGACAAGTATCGTCGCCGGTACCAAATATCGCGGACAATTCGAGGAGCGCATCAAGGCTCTGCTCAAGGAGCTTGAGGAGAATCCCGACATCATCGTTTTTATCGATGAGATACACACCATGATTGGAGCCGGCGACGCGGCAGGGAGCATGGATGCCGCCAACATTATGAAGCCCGCGCTTGCACGTGGAACGATACAGTGCATTGGTGCTACCACGCTCGACGAGTATCGCAACTCCATAGAGAAAGACGGTGCCCTCGAACGGCGCTTCCAGAAAATTATCGTCGAGCCCACCACCGCCGAGCAAACCCTCGTCATACTCCATAACATCAAAGATCGATACGAGCGGCACCACCATGTTAGCTACACAGAAGAAGCGCTTAACGCATGTGTCAGGCTGACAGACCGCTATGTCAGCGACCGCTTTTTCCCCGACAAGGCCATCGACGCGCTTGACGAAGTGGGTTCCCGCGTACATCTCCAGCATGCAGAGATTCCTCCTGTAATCATTGACAAAGAGAAAGAGATTGAGGACATCAAAGCCAAGAAAAACCAGGCCGTCAAGGCACAAGACTACGAGCTTGCCGCCAGCTGCCGCGACCGGCAGGCCTCTCTCGAGGGCGAGCTCAAGAAACTGCAACAACAATGGACCGATGGCGACAGCCAACAGCGCCAGACTGTCACGGAGGAAGAGGTTGCCGACGTGGTGTCGATGATGACTGGTGTTCCCGTGCAACGCATGGCTGAGGCCGAAGGCATACGCCTCAAAGGCATGGCGGCTGAGCTCAAAAAAGCCGTCATTGCACAAGACCCCGCCATTGAGAAAATGGTGAAAGCCATACAGCGCAACCGTGTAGGCCTGCGCGAGCCCAACCACCCCATCGGCGTGTTCATGTTCCTCGGACCGACAGGCGTAGGCAAGACTTATCTCGCCAAAAAACTCGCAGAGTTTATGTTCGGCTCCGCCGACTCGCTTATCCGCATCGACATGAGTGAATACACCGAGGCCTTCAACACCTCGCGTCTCATCGGTGCACCTCCGGGATATGTAGGATACGAAGAGGGCGGACAACTCACTGAACGTGTGCGGCGCAAGCCTTACTCCATCGTGCTGCTCGACGAGATAGAGAAGGCTCATCCCAATGTTTTCAATATGCTGCTGCAAGTGCTCGACGAAGGACGCCTCACCGACGGCAACGGCCGACTCGTCGATTTCCGCAACACCGTCATCATCATGACCTCCAACGCAGGCACACGCCAGCTCAAAGAGTTCAGCCATGGCGTAGGCTTCACAGCCGGCACACTTGGACACAACATGGACGACCACGACCGCCAGTATGCCCGCAGCATCATAGAGAAAAGTCTCTCGCGACAGTTCGCCCCAGAGTTTCTCAACCGTCTTGACGAGATTATCACCTTCGACCAACTCAATCTCGAAGCCATCAGGCAGATTGTGGATATCGAGCTTCAGGCATTGTTCAAGCGGTTCCAAGACCTTGGTCACAGCATTGAGGTCAGCGATGAGGCGAAAACACTCCTCGCCCAGAAAGGCTACGACGTGCAATTTGGCGCACGCCCACTCAAACGCGCCCTGCAAACCCTTGTGGAAGACCCGCTTTGCGAGATGCTGCTCGAAGGAAATCTTGATCCTGACACCACCATCAGCATCGGGAAAAAGGCCGATGCTGAAGAACTCACCTTCCAGTCCTCTCGGAAGGAGAACTGACAAGTTCCCCGTCCACCGTGCTATTGGGTCCCACAAGTTGATCTCGTTACATATAGAGTAAAGACCCGTCCTCGGCTAAAAAATCACAAGAATTTCTTCCGAATGACCATCTTTCGCATGAAATTCTCGTGATTTTTCCTGACTTATAGTCTTGCGTGTGATTATCAAAGAAATATATTGACCAATATTTGACGGCTTTCCGGATATAGAACAAAGGAAGCCAAGTTCTCCGGTAATGCTCAGAGTCCCAAATCTTTCAGTTCGATTCCCTCTTCTTTAAGTTTCAACAGTTCTTCAAGTATGCCATTCACCTCATTGCCAAGGCCAAGGATGCCGTTCAGCACACCATCCTTTGCTCCCTCTACCATGTAGCGCAGACAACGGCCCTCCAGCTGTCCGATGCGTTTGCGCTCCTCTGGAGTGTAATGGTGCTTAGCTATCTGCTTGCGCAGTTCCACGAATTGAGTGGCAGCCTGCTTCCATTCTGTCAGGGTATATGTCGGACTATCATCGCGCAGTTCCATAGAGAAACGCTCCAGCCGGTTCACGGCACTCTGCTTAGTGGCACATGAGATAAACAGCAAGCAGACGAGCAAGCCTGCCATGATTCCTCTCAGGGAAGAAATACCTAATATTATTGCTTTCATGTTGCAAATATAAACATTTTCAACCAAACGACAACTTTTCACATGGAAAAAATTTGGAAACTGCGATTTTTTTTTGTATTTTTGCGGTATGAAACAACGAATTCGTATTAAGGATATTGCCCAGCAGGCAGGGGTCTCAGTTGGCACCGTGGATCGGGTGTTGCATAATCGTCCTGGCGTATCGGCCAAGGCCCGGCAATCGGTAGAACAGGCACTGCAAGAAACAGACTACAAGCCGAACGCCTACGCGAGCGCGTTGGCGCAGAACCGCATCTACACGTTCTGTATGCTACTGCCGAAACATAATGAGGAGACATACTGGGACGAGATTGAAGAAGGGTCGAAACACGCCGTAGAAGCCCGTCACGATTTTAGTGTCAACGTGAAACGCCTCTACTACACCCGCTTCGACGACGCATCATTTACAGAGAAGGCTCATGAGTGCATGGAGATGGAACCCGACGGCGTGGTGGTGGCACCGGCCACAATAACCTGCACGGCGGCATTCGCCGAGCAGCTCCACGAGGCGGAGATACCATTTGTGGTGCTCGACTCATACATGCCCGATTTGCGTCCTCTGTCGTTCTATGGGCAAGACCCCGTGCAAAGCGGACACTTCGCCGCCCGAATGCTGATGCTGCTGGCTACGGGTGAATCGGAAGTGATGCTGTTCAAGCAGACAAAGGATGGACAGGTAACAAGTCGGCAGCAGGCAAACCGCGAAGTGGGATTCCGGCATTACATGGGAGAGCATTTCCCAGATGTGACGATTGTGGAACTGTGTGTCCCCTACGATGCCTCGAAGCGCGAGACCGACAAACTGCTCGACGACTTCTTCAACCGGCACCGAACCATCCACAACGGCATTGCTTTCAACTCAAAGGCGCATATCGTGGGCGACTATCTACTGCGGCGCAACAAACGCGAGGTGCAAATCATGGGCTACGACATGGTGCCGAAGAACGCGGCTTGCCTCCGCCAGGGCAGCATCTCGTTCCTCATTGCACAGCATTCCTTCATGCAAGGCTACAACAGCGTGGACGCGCTTTTCAGAGCCGTAGTGCTGAAAATGAAGGTCGAGCCTGTAAACTACATGCCCATAGAATTGCTTACGAAAGAGAATGTCGATTACTACCGACGCACTCAACTTTAGCACACGATGGACATTGTCAAGCGCAACTTCTTCAGACTGCTCAGGTCGGGGGCATTAGGCGAGTATGAGCAGATAGAGCCAATGTCAGACTTTAAATGGAAACGACTGTTAGCCTTGCTGAAGGCGCAACGTGTTGAAACCATAGCCCTGAAGGGACTACGTAACCATCAGTTCGACACAGTGAAGTTTTTTCCCGAATGGCTACTTTCCTCCCTCTCCCCTCTCACCCCACAATCCTCATTTCTCCCCGCCAAAACACCCCGACTAACCAATCCCTTCCTAAACCGGAGGCTGAATAAAATTCGTCGCTCAGAGCGCCATGCCATCGACAGCTCGACAGAAACGCTCGAACTGCTCGACATCATCGTCGGCAACGTCGTCAGCATTCTGAACGAGGGTATTTCGCTCAGCGGAATTCTTGAACTGGGACATTTCCTTCGGACAAAAGGCGACCGCGTGGATTACGTAAAAATAGAGGACTGGCTGGACCGCCTGCATATCAGACGCATGGCCGAACTGGAAGGTAGCATACTGATCGCCGTGTTCAAATTTGAGGCCGACGAACTCCCCTTCATCCAGAAGATAGTCAGTGAAGCTTATCCGCTGACCCTCCGCTCACTGCGACATGCCGTCACCGACTCGGCCGACGAGTGGCACTTCCGACAAAGAAGAAACGGATTCCTACGAAGCAACAACAGGGCACAGGCACGAAACCTGCGCCGCAGTTTCCGATACATTACCTACTCGCCCATAGAGACAACAAGCAACTTCCTTCACAACTTCACAAAGAGCCTTGCCGAAATAGAAGAATAGGTCTTCGGTTAATTATTTGATATTAATTATAAATTATGTAAACTGCAAAACATAAACCGCAAAAAGTAAGCTTTTTTTTCTTACCTTTGCAGTATGAAGAAGACTATTATTTCATTATTATATATCTTAGCACACACATTGACTACCTCCGCACAATACTACATTGAGTGCGAGGACACTTGCCGCCACATGCACGGTATAGACATCAGTCACCATCAAAAAGAAATTTTCTGGGAAGCCATTGGCGAGAACTCAAAAATGGCTTTTGTCTATATGAAAGCTACCGAGGGCGGCGATTTTATCGACCCCGCCTTTGAGCGTAACATCCGGTTGGCGAAACGCTATGGGCTGAAAGTGGGAGTCTATCATTTCTTCCGCGCACAGACAAATCTTGAGACCCAAGCCCGCAACTTCCGCGCTCAATGCCGCCCGGAAGACCAAGACCTGCTGCCAATGATTGACATTGAGACAAAACCGTCGGGCATGAGCACCACGGCGTTCGTTGACTCCGTACAAAAATTCCTCGAGATTGTCACACGCATCTACAAACAAAAGCCACTCGTCTATACTTACACCAACTTCTACAACAACTATCTGTTGGGAAAAGTAAACGACTACAAACTATGGATTGCCCAATATTCGACGAACGAGCCAAGGCTGCGCGACGAACGCGACTACATCATGTGGCAATATACGGCCAAGGGACGCATCAACGGTGTGCAGGGATACGTGGACAAGAACCGGTTTATGGGGCGACACTCTATGCGCGAGATCCGATTCCGCAAAGATGCGACTCCTCACGGACATAGCCGTGTAGAAGTATATCCGGTGGAAAAATAGAGAGCTAATCAAATAAAGAACAAACTGAAACAGTCAATAAATAAGTAAGAATATGGCCATCATAAAATGTCCCGAGTGTGGACACCAAGTCAGCGACAAAGCCCCCACCTGCCCATCGTGCGGAGTTGAGATAGCAGGACACATTATCCGCTGCAAATATTGCGGCGAGGTTTATCTGAACGACTCAAGTGTATGCCCGAACTGTCACGACACATGGAAACAAGACGCCGAAGATTTACAGGAAGATAAAGTGACTCTGCTGACCTCGCCTGTCAGCACAACCGTGTCTAAGTCCGATATGCCCGAAGACAGGGAGGAAACCTATCGTGTAGAAACAGACGAAGGTGAAGAAAAGAAAAAAGGCAAACGTGACTATAGTGCACTCATCGTCTCGTTCGTCCTCGCGCTCATCATCTGCGGCTGTTGCCTCTACTTCTATAGCAATGCGAAGACAGAGAAAGAGAGTACAGCATACGAATATGCAATGAAAAGCCGCGAGATGGCTGTACTCGAGAGCTATCTGAAAACTTACGTCGATGCCCCTAAAAGCCATCGAGACGACATAGAAAAGCGAATAACCGAACTGAAGAGCATCGATCAGGATTGGGTCAACGCACTGGTGAGTAACTCAAAAGCCAACTTCCGCAGGTATGCCGACACGCATCCCGACTCGAAACATAAAGAAGAGGCATTGCGGAAAATTGACTCTATTGACTGGGCACTGGCACAGAAAAACAATACTATCGACGGCATGAGAGAATATCTTGCCGACCACGAGAAAGGTCTCCATGCCGATGAAGCCAATGAGCGTATCAAGAAGCTCAACGCTCTTCTCGTCACACCAGAAGAGCAGACAATGATAGCCGGACTCTTCAGAAAGTTCTTCCAAAGCGTCAACTCAAAAAACGGCGAGGCCCTATCGCTATATGTCACTCCGACAATGACCTCGCTTATCGGGCAGCCAAATGCCACCAAAGCTGACGTGCAGGCCTTCATGGAGAAGCAGTACAAAGAGAATGTGTCGAACCTGAACTGGCATATTCTCGGCGACTACAAGATACAAAAGCATGAGACTGCAGACGGGAAATATGAATATATGGTGGGCTTCTCTGCGACAAAGGTTGAAGAACACAAGGACAACTCAAAGGCTGAGGGGAAATACAGCATTTCGGGTGTGGTTTCTCCCGACAGGAAGATCAGCCAGCTCAACATGACAAAGCTCGCTACTCCCGAACAACCTACGCCACAAAGTCAGCAGTAAGCCATGACCCGTTGGTTTGTCTTCAACAACTCCAAGCTATTGCTTCAGATGCTGCCCGACGGTTCTTATGCCATTCCCCAAGCAGTACAGCCGCCGTTGCCCGTTACTAAAGACAATGAGCCTTTACTGGTAACTCGTCTTCCCGACGGCAGCAATGTGATGACCTACACTGTCTCCAAGCTCCCCGCCCCAATCCCCTCTTCCCTCCCATCTCTCTTCTACGACCTGCGCCAAAGCTATTTTGTCCTGCCCGAAGACACCTATGTCATGGCAGGGAAATGCCATGAGCTGGTCTATTGGAATCAGCGCACACGCTACTGCGGACATTGCGCGTCTCCCTTAGAACTCAACAAAGGACCTTATAAGGAATGCCCATCATGCGGGCAACTCTTTTGGCCGACACTCTCCACAGCCGTCATCGTGCTCATCAGTCGCGACGATGAGGTGTTGCTCGTGCGTTCCCGCGATTTTAGGGGAAACCACTACGGGTTGGTTGCGGGATTTGTTGAAACCGGCGAATCGCTCGAAGCGGCAATCTGCCGGGAAGTAAAAGAGGAGACGAACCTTGAGATACAAGACCTCACCTATTTTGGCTCACAGCCCTGGCCTTACCCATGTGGTCTTATGGTGGGCTTCATGGCCAAGTATAAAGGTGGAGAACTGCAATTACAGGAAAGCGAGCTCGCAACGGGCGGATGGTTTCATTACACCAAGCTGCCTGAGATTCCGCAGAAAATGAGTATAGCACGAAAGCTTATCGACAACTGGGTAAATCGGAAGAGTCATGAAAGAGATTAGTTGGGGATTTATCGGATGCGGAGAGGTGACCGAGAAAAAATCGGGGCCGGCGTTCAACGAGGTTGACGGGTCGCATGTCGAGGCCGTCATGAGCCGCAGCAAGGAAAAAGCACAATCGTATGCCAGCCGTCATCATATAAAAAAATGGTACACCGACCCACAGCAAATCATCGACGACCCGGATGTGAATGCGGTTTACATCGCCACACCGCCGTCGAGCCATGTCACATTTGCCATCATGGCCATGAAGGCAGGCAAGCCGGTCTATGTGGAGAAGCCACTGGCCTCATGCTACGAAGATTGTGTGCGTATTAACCGTGTGAGCGAGGATACGGGAGTGCCCTGTTTCGTAGCCTACTACCGCCGTTATCTTCCTTACTTTCAGCGAGTGAAGCAGATCATCCGCCAAGGAGCTATCGGCAAGATAGCCAATGTGCAACTGCGCTTCTCCGTACCGCCACGCGAGCTCGACTACAACAGTGCCGGGAACCTTCCTTGGCGGTTGCAACCCGACATTGCCGGCGGCGGCTACTTCTACGACCTCGCCCCCCATCAGCTCGACCTGCTGCAAGACCTTTTCGGCATCATCACCCATGCCCATGGCTACACCGCCAACCGTGCCGGACTCTACAAGGCCGAGGACACCATCAGTGCGGCATTCATGTTTGAGGACGGATTACCGGGAAGTGCCTCATGGTGCTTCGTCGGACACAAGAGTGCCAAGGAAGATTGCATCGACATTGTTGGCGAACAGGGCATCCTCTCATTTTCCGTATTCAACTACTCCCCTATCCGGCTCACCGACGGCAATGGCACCGAGGAAATCATGGTAGCCAATCCTCCATACGTGCAGCTGCCCATCATCAGGAATGTCATTGAAGACCTGCAAGGCACTGCCACCTGCCAGTGCACGAGCATCAGCGCCACTCCTGTCAACTGGGTGATGGACCGCATATTAGGGAAACTCTAAGCGTGAAAGAAAATGAATAGGTGTGTCGGGCTCATCTTTTGGTTGCTATGGCTGACAGCCTGTGCCTTTGCACATCCCTCGACGGAACTGTGCCATTCAGGAGCTTGCGACACCATTGGCAACGAGACATCCACGCTTCAGAAAAATGTCGATGCCGCCTATAAAGTGGTGAAGTCGCTCAACCATATCGATACCCTCTACATAGAACCGCAGCATTTCAACTACACGGTGATGCTGCAGAACACCAACACTTACGAAGTCTATCGTCTGAACGACAACGAAGGACACAGCATCACTTTTGCTCCGCGCCCGTCTGTCAAGATTGGCCCTTACTTCGGATGGCGATGGCTCTTCCTTGGCTATACCATCGACGTGAGCCATCTGGGCGACAGCAAGACAAAAGAAGAGTACGACCTCAGCCTCTACAGCTCAAAAATCGGCATAGACCTTTTCTACAGAAAGAGCGGCAACGACTATCTCATCCGGGAGATGGATCTCGGAAAAGACATCAACACCTCCGCCATCAAGAATGCCCACTACGATGGTCTCAATGCCAGCATCAAAGGCTTCAATGTCTATTATATTTTCAATCACCGCCGGTTTTCCTATCCCGCCGCTTTTAGCCAGAGTACCGTGCAGCGCATCAGCTGCGGCTCACCGCTTGTCGGCATCGGCTACACTCGTCATTCACTTAGCGTTGACTGGAACAAGCTCGGCCAAGTAGTTGAGCAACGGTTAGGAACCGATGTTGCCGAAGAGCGTATCAACAAATCTTTGATGTTCGAAAAGATACAATACACCGACGTGTCCGTATCGGGCGGCTATGCCTACAACTGGGTGTTCGCACGCAACTGGCTGTTCGCCTCCTCGCTATCCCTTGCACTGGCCTATAAGCGCACCAAGGGCGATTCGCGCTACGACCATTTCACCCTGCGCAACTTCACCATAAAAAACTTCAACCTCGATGGTGTGGGCCGCTTCGGCATTGTATGGAACAACACGCGATGGTATGCGGGAACAAGTGCCATCATGCATGCCTACAACTACAATAAGAAAGAGTTTTCCACCAACAACATCTTCGGTAGCATAAACATCTATGTAGGCTTTAATTTCATGAGACGACGCTGAGTTGCTTACAGCCAAGAACAGGCTTTACATGAAAATTCCCTAGGGAATTTTCTGCGAAAGACCACCTTTCAACAAAAATTCCCTAGGGAATTTTACCTCAAGCGTATGTGTTGACGCAAAAAACTGAAGCCCGCTATTTCAGGAAGAGGCGCATCTCACTTATCAACCCTCTTTATCCAACTGTGTGTAAACGGAATTTTTCGAGATAAATTCCGGCACAATTTCCTTCATCTTCGCCACGATAGCCATGTCGTCAAATGTCTGAGCTGTGGCTATCAGTTCGTATATCTGCTGACTCACCTCGCCATATTCATATTCACGCACCTTGGCAATGCGGATTTTCTCGTGGAAGCTTGGCAGTGTGTCCTCCTCATTTGAGAGCATCTCCTCATACAATTTCTCTCCGGCACGAAGGCCCGTGTACTTGATTTCCACATCCTTCGCACCCGATAGTTTTATCATGCGCTTGGCCAGATCGGCAATTTTCACAGGCTTGCCCATGTCGAAGACAAATATCTCTCCACCATTGCCATGCGTCCCGGCCTCCAACACAAGCTTACAGGCCTCGGGAATCAACATAAAGTAGCGGATGATATTCGGGTCGGTCACCGTCACCGGCCCGCCCTCTTTGATTTGCTGCTCAAACAACGGTATCACAGAGCCATTCGAGCCTAACACATTGCCGAAACGGGTTGTCACAAACTGGCACGACTTCTCCGGCAGGCTGTTGTTCAACGCCTGCACATAAATCTCACAGATGCGCTTCGAGCACCCCATCACGTTTGTCGGGTTCACCGCCTTGTCAGTTGAGATCATCACGAACTTCTTTACCCCATACTTCACGCTCAGGTCAGCCACCACCTTCGTGCCATAGACATTGTTCTGAATACTCTCGCTCGGATTATCCTCCATCATCGGCACATGCTTATACGCCGCCGCATGGAACACATAGTCAGGTCGGTAGGTTTTGAAGATACGCTCCATGCGCTCTGCGTTAGCTATCGAGGCCATCAGCGTGTGCGACTTAATCTGCGGATAGTCGTGGGCCAGTTCCAAGCGCAAGTCATGCTGCGGCGTTTCTGCCTGATCAACAAGAATCAACTCTGCCGGCTCATACTTCGCAATCTGCCGAACCATCTCCGAGCCTATCGACCCCGCAGAACCGGTAATCAGAATCTTCTTGCCCGTCAACAGCTCACCAATAGCTTTCATATCCACCTGTATCTCGTTGCGGGGCAACAAGTCCTCCACATTAACCTCCTTCAAGGCATGGCTTCCGAACGTCTGACCTGGTATCCACTTCTCTGGCGACTGCATCATATAGATACGCACCCCAGCGGAAATCAACCAGTCTTGCAACACTTCATCACTACGAAATGCCTCATTCTGCATCGGAGAAACGAGAACCGCCTGAATATGCAAGTCTTTCAGTACAGAGACAATAGACTCATCGCCCTCATAGACACGCGTTCCCATGAGGATTCGCCCTGCATATCCGACCTCATTTGCAATAAATCCTTTTAATTGGAAACGCGATGGCTTCTCATTCCTAAGGCTCTTCGCCAAACCGATACCACCGTCTTTCACACCATATATCATTGCACGCATACCCTTGTCAGAGCTGAACGCCACATCGTAAAGCGACTTCACCAACACACGGATTCCCCACATCGCAACCGTCGAAACGATATATATCGACAAGATATGCCGCGTACCCAGTGGCACAAACAACGGTTTGAACACTTGAGGATAGCTCAATATCGGATAATGCAGCAACACGACCACGCCACATGCCGCAGCCATCGCATACCCCACACGCTGCAAATCGACAAACGACGAGTAGCGGATGATGCCCGAATACGTCCTGAACAAGCGGAACATTACGACGTTTACGACGATATAAAGCCCCAACGTCCTGCTGACAGGAACAATATTGGCCAATGTCTGACTGCCTCTGAAGAACAGCCAGAACACCAACAATCCCGAAAGAAAGCAAATCAGGCAATCCAATATCAGGATACACCAATAAGGAAGTGCATTCTTCGAAAAATACCAATTTAGAATTTTATCAATCATAATACTCTATGTTTTGTTCTAAATAATTATCATCACTCTCAATTTTTCAAGAGGCCACCCGCTAATCTCCATGCATATAGCCACAACGAGAAGAAAGGTTGCCACAAAGCCTCATGGGGGTAATGCCTGGCCAGATAGATGTCACGTCTCAAATTAAAGAAGAAGCGGGAGAGAGCCGTTTTTGTCGAACCCCATGAGCGTTTGTCACTATGCCCCATGTTTCCGGTCAGCATAATCTCTCTCAATATAAACCGTCCTTCCTTCTCATTAGGTTTCATCAGCAGATATTTATCCTCTAATCCAAAAACCTTGCATAACACCCACATCAGTCCACGGGCATATCGCTCCATACCCAAGGTTTTGATCCATTTCACCGAATCTCGTCTTTCATCCTCCGTAAATCCTTGTCGCAGGACATAAAAATAATCCATCACCTGTCGCAGTCCCACCCCATGCCCACAGAAATGCTGGTAGCCATGTAGCAGGATAAACACGCGGTCAAATGCCAGCGAGGGCATGTCACTCTCCATCATCGGATGATGCAATTTGCAGAACCGATGCAATCGGTAGTTCCGCAGTGGACTGCTAAGATACGAAGGCCAAATATGAACTTCTATATGTACACCCTCGATCAAATGGAAATGAACATGGTGATAGTTCACTCCATATAGATTCCCGTCCTTGTCAAATTTTCGGGCAAAGTCATATATCCGCTTTCGTCCGCCGTCAACCCAAATATCAACGTCTCCCGACGTGCGTCGCAATTGTGCTGGATAGTAGCGTCCGACAGCTGTGCCTTTCAGTATTTCACAAGCGAAGCCATTATCCCTAAAATATTTCACGACCTGTTTCCCTGCCTCTGTCATCTTCCGCGAGTTCTCCTCCACCATCTGCACGATTGCAATCCATTGCAGCCACACTTTCCTTGGAATCTCAACCACAGTCACAGTGTCATTAGCCCTTAACCTTTCCAAACCACTGAGCATAACCCCGTGCACCGTTTGGTCAAAGGCAATCTTTAGAGCCTTTTCCCAATCCCTTTCAGTATAGGTCCTCGACAAAGAGTCTCTTGCTCCCGTTGTCACCAGCAGCAATTCAAAAAACAGTTCGTAACCTTTATTCTTCATTCAACTGTTTAAACAATGGCCATACGAATTGCATGCACAATATACCTCACATCCTCTTCCGTTACACAAGGGCCGCTCGGCACACACAATCCCACCTTAAATAGAGACTCAGAAACTCCATTCACGTAAGCCACGCTATTCCCCGATGTCTGACGGATAATACCGTTAGGCAATCTCTCTACAATCAACTCTCCGCTCTCAACTTCAAGCTGTCTATAAACAGGCTGGCAGTGCATCGGTTTCCATAGTGGGCGCGCCTCCACATTAGCGGCGTCAAGCATCATTCTTAGCGCTTCCACATTATCATTGGGTTCACAGTCGGTACGTGCATTTTCACTTACATGCACCACACCCGCAGCCCCGCCTACCGCTCCTGTCACAATGGTCTTATAGGCATTCTCCTGTCCTTTCACCTTCAACGAAGGATCTATAGTCAGTGTTATCAACCAGAAGTTGCTGTCATAACGCTCATCAGGATTGTCATGAACCTCAATTCCTTGAATTCCTTTTAGGAGTTCTTGGTACAGACCTTTTAGTTTTTTATGGTGGGCAATATGATTATCTACTACCGTCATCTGACCACGACCAATCCCGGCGCAGATATTGCTCATGCGGTAATTATAACCGATGGACTCATGATGGTAGTACGGATAACTTTCACGAGCTTGTGTTGCTAACCACATTACTTTCAGCCCAGCCTCCTTGTCCGGACAAATCAACGCGCCACCACCAGAAGTGGTAATCATCTTGTTGCCATTAAACGACAATACACCATATTCACCGAACGTTCCCAGCACCTGCCCGTTATAGCAAGATCCAAATCCCTCGGCAGCATCCTCAATCACAGGAATATCATAACGGTTGGCAATTTCCATGATGCGTTCAATCTGATAAGGCATACCATACAGTGCCACCGGCACGATAGCCTTTGGTTTTCTGCCGGTCTTGGCTATCCTGTCCTTAATAGCCACCTCCAACAGCTCTGGATCCATGTTCCAAGACTCCCTTTCAGAATCAATGAATACGGGTGTTGCACCAAGGTAAGTAATTGGGTGAGAAGAAGCGCAGAATGTAAAACTTTGTACACATACCTCGTCCCCAGGACCCACGCCACACGCTATCAATGCCAGATGCACCGCCGCCGTCCCAGAAGACAAAGCCACCACTCGCCTACCTTCCTCCCCTCCCTGAAGGGAAGGGAGGGGTCGGGGGTAGGCTACAAATCTTTCCAGATCCTTCTCGAAAGCGTTGACGTTTGGTCCCAGGGGCACAACCCAATTGGTGTCGAATGCCTCTTTTATATATTTCTGCTCAATGCCGGCCTCACTCATGTGAGCCAAACACAAATAAATTCTATCTTTTGCCATTATTTTATATTAAATCTTGATTAATCCTTTTTATGAGTTTACAACGATTCCCTACTGCCAAATAGCCATCTGGAACATTATGAGTCACAACACTTCCTGCGCCGATAACGCACCACTTCCCAATTGTGATGCCTTGAATAATAGTTGTACCAGCACCAATCCACGATCCGTCACCAACTGTCACATTTCCGCAAAGTGTGGCATGTGGCGACACATGCACATAATCTCCCAATACACAGTCATGGTCAATTGATGCGCCAGTATTTACTATACAATGCTTACCTATATAAGTATCTGCATTAACGATGGCACCAGCCATTACGACTGTACCCTCTTCCACCTTGGCGGTATCAGATACAACGGCCTTATCGTGTACTGTGGCAGTAGCAATCTTACAACTCACTTCTTCTGCAATTCTCTTTCGAGTTTTGTTGGCACCGATGCTGACAATAATCTCATCAATATTGTCTATTGAATGTTTGACCGAAATGCCCGCCAATTCATTCACGTTTACATTATCATCGATAAAGCCATCAACTTTTCTGCCTTGACTTTCAATAACTTCCTTGACCACCTTTCCGTGTCCGCTTGCACCGTATAAATACATATTCGATTAGATTAATTATGAAATAAGCATTTTAATTAGAACCGTTAAAAATTTCCTTCGTTGCATGACCCTCTTCAGAGATATCGGCGCGTACCAACACTTTCTTAATTGTAAGCCAGATAATCTTTAAATCGGTCAAAAACGAGACGTGATCCACATACCAGACATCAAGATTAAACTTCTCTGTCCACGAAATTGCATTACGGCCATGACACTGTGCCCAGCCACTGATACCCGGTCGCACTTCATGGCGACGTGCCTGCTCTTTAGAGTATAGAGGTAAGTACTGCACTAATAACGGTCTTGGTCCAATCAGTGCCATATCACCCTTTAGAACATTTATCAATTGAGGTAACTCATCTATCGAGGTCGAACGTACAAACTTTCCGACTTTTGTCAACCGTTGCTCGTCAGGTAACAAATTTCCATCAGCATCCCGTTCATCCGTCATGGTTTTGAACTTGATAATCTTGAAAATCTTTGCATCCTTCCCCGGTCGTTCCTGTAAGAAAAAGGCTCCAGCACCTTTATTGGCAAAATGTAACCAGATCGTCACCACCAATAAGAGGGGACTGATACTGATTAACGCCACTAATGATATCCAGAAATCGAAAAACCGTTTAAAAAAATGTTTGTACATTTGTTATTATTTTATCTCACACAGATTTCACAGAACACACAGATAGTATATGTAAATCCGTGACATCAGTGGTATCCGTGTAACCTTTTCTATTCTCACACAGATTTCACATAACTCACAGATATTATTTTATAATCCGTGGCATCAGTGTTATCTGTGACCTTATACACTATCAGTGTGACAGAATCTCGTCGTAAAAATCATAGAGGCATTGCCTGACATACCCCTGTTCAAACCGGTCTGCTATCATTGGCCGTGCATTCGCTGCCATTTGCTCCCGCAAGATACTATTCTCTATCATTTCCTTCATGGCATCATACAGCGCCCGTTCATCTTTCGATGGGATGATACGCCCGTTCTTTCCATCCACAATAATCTCACGCGAGCCATTGATATCTGTCACGATACAAGGCAGCCCCATCGCTCCCGCCTCCAACACCGTGTTTGGAAACCCCTCACGATAACTTGGAAAAACGAAACAATCAGAAGCGGCATAGTAGGCCAACAACTCATCACCCATCTTAGTCCCTACGGCATGTATAGCACTCTTTTCATCATCTATCACCGCCTTTGTCTCTGTGCTCACAGGATCAAGGTTATCCTCATAAGGTCCCACTAACCATAGCCGCGTTTGCGGATATTGCTGATGGAGAAGTGAAAAAGCCTGGCATAATTCATTTATTCCCTTGTCTCCCACAATGCGCCCCACAAACAAAAAAGTAAACTTCTCATTGGAACGCAATTTTTCACCCTTCACTTTTAATTTTTCACTACGCATGAAATGCGTCATGTCCACCCCTCTCACATTACCATGGCCCAAGACTTTCAATGGCTTTTTTGTGATGCCATTGTTCAACAGGTCATTCTTCACCCCTTCTCCTTCAGGGATCACGTGTGTCGCACAGAAACACGTGATGGAATCTGTCAGCATCAAGATACGGCGTTTCAATCCTTTTGATGTCGGAAAGACCAATCCCGTGAACGTATGTACCCGCACCGGCACCCGTGTCAGCCACGCCGCTATCATACAGAGCAGTCCCGCCTTTGGTGTCATCGAATGTACCATATCAGGCCGTTCGTGCCGGAACGTCTTTATCAATCTCCACAAAGAAACCACATCATGCCGCAACGAGATATGCCTTTCCATCGGTACACAGATGCCCCGCACCCCATATTGGGCAGTTGCCTCGTCCATCTCCTTTCCAGGCGACGACAGCAACACCATCTCATATTTCTTCTTGAGGTCAGGCAACATCCCCGCAACAAAGTCAATAGAAAGAGACACCGTACAGGCACGAATGATTTTCTTCATCTTCTTTTAACGTTAGCATAAACCTCATTATATCCCTCTACCGTCTTGGAGATATCAAATTGTCGTGCACGTTCGTAGCATTTCTCTGCAACTTGCTGATAAAACACCTGATCGTCATGAATTTTCATAATGATTTCAGCCAAGGCTTTTTCATCTCCATGAGG
>JAFRZC010000057.1 GCA_017442765.1 Prevotella sp.
AGGTGATGCAGCGCTGCGGCTACACCTCCATGCCCACCTTCAGCCGCACCGTCCGCCGCTGGTGGGGCGTCTCGCCGCAGCACCTCCGCATCCTGGCCCGCAACAGCGGCGACATCGGCAAGTACGGGCTCTGAGCCCGTCCGCCGAGCGGCCGTAGATAGGCCAAATTGCCTACTTTCTACCTTCTGAAATCGAGAAAGCAACAAATTCCATCACCATTTATGTGTTTTTAGCAGTTTGAAACAGCAAATTTGAAGAATTTTGTGTAATTTTGCAAACGAAGAAAATAATTATGACAGCAAATAATAATCAAAATACTAAAAAGGTTATCAGCTTGTTCTCCGGGGCGGGCGGATTGGACATCGGTTTTGAAAGCGCTGGCTTTCAGGTGGCTGTGGCCGTGGAGGTTGACCCGTCGTGCTGCGAAACGCTGAGGACAAACAAGCCTGACATGGCCATTGTCAACAAGAGTATTGTGGACGTGACGGGACAAGAAGTGCTCGACGCTGCCGGGTTGAAGGTCGGCGAGGCGGCATTGGTTATCGGTGGACCTCCATGTCAGAGCTTCAGCCTCGCAGGTTTGCGCAAGGGCTTGGACGACGAGCGCGGGCGGCTGCTTTTTGAGTATGTCCGTATCGTGAGAGAGACGCTTCCGAAAGGCTTTGTCTTGGAGAATGTGAAAGGTCTTACGAACTGGGATCACGGGCGGGCATTGCAGCTGCTGATGGACGAGCTTGGCAAGCCGATAGAGTACGAGGGAAAGGAATATCACTATACGATTAGTACACCGCAGGTGCTGAATGCCGTGGACTATGGCGTGCCGCAGAACCGCGAGCGCCTGATAATTGTTGGCAACCGTATGGGTAAGCATTTCCTTTATCCGGCTCCCCATGTGTTCGAGCCTAAGAAGACGGTGTGGGATGCCATTGGCGATTTGCCTGAGCCGGATGAGCCTTCGGAGACGGCACAGCGCGTAGCAGGAACAATTAAAGAGAGGAGAGAGAAATATGGCTATTAAACAACATGTACCGAATCATCAAGTGACGGCACATTCGCCGTCAACGTTGGAGAAAATCAAGAGAGTGCCAATTGGCGGGAAGCTTTCAGAAGTGGAGCAGACATTTGGCTCGACCTATCGCAGGCTTGACCCAACGAAACCGTCGCCGACGGTCACTCGCAGCGGCTACCGCGACTTCATCCATCCGTATGAAGACCGTATGCTGACGGTGAGAGAATTGGCGTGCTTGCAAACGTTCCCCGTGGACTGGGAGTTCAAAGGCGTCAGACTCGATTCTTATAGTTCGAAGCGCAAGACCACGATGACGCAGTTCGGACAGGTAGGCAATGCAGTGCCACCGAAACTGGCCGAGGCGATTGCAACGGAAGTGATGAAACAATTCTTTGAAGAGGAGAAATAAACCATGGCAAAAGTACCCGAATCAGTTGTGAAAGAGAGCTATTTCCTACGCTCGACATTCACCTACAACAGACTTCGCTCGGAAGGTTATTTCGAGCTGTTTATGAAAATTAGTAAGTTTGCCCGCATTGAGGGAGAGAAACTCAACTGGGATGACCGCGGCAAGTGGAGCATCAGCGAGGAGGCTTGGGAGATATTGCAGGCCAACAAGATTGCGCCGATGATGGTTTTCCTTCATCCGAAAGTCTTGCAGCTGAATCCATCATTTCTGAAGTATTACCGCTCAGTGACGTTGATGCCGCAGAAAGGCTTGACGACACTCACGGGAGTTTCAAGCGTGAACAAAATCGAAGAGGGCAAAGTCGAGGCTGGACGGGTAGTTCAGAACCATATTGACAAACTGGTGAAGACCATCAATGAAACCATGTCTTTGCTCGTTACTTTGGCCTCGGACATCAACGAAAAGAAGATTGAGGGAATGATGTATGCAACTGCTGGCGTGAAAATCGATGGTTCATGGCGCAACCAAATCGGTGCCGAGGGTGAACGCGTCATACGCAAGATAATTTTCAACGAGTTATTCGCCCACGATGAAATATCTTCGGTAGAGAATAAGAAGGACTTGCTGACAGAGATTGCTCATTGGGATGCCAATGGCGACATCGATGACGTAAAGAAACTGCATCTTATCAACGGCTATTCCATTCTGTTCTCATCAGAACCCGACGTGACTATGTACAATGACGCGGGTGCCATCGTCGGCATCATCGAAATCAAGTCGGGCCTCGACCCTGCAGGAGCATTGGAGCGTTTGGGAGCCATGTTTAAGTCGTTTGAGAACACGCTGGCCGAATATCCCGATGCCGTCACGATTCTTGTCGCCTCGTGCATCACGAAGGAGGTAGATAAGCGTCTGAATGCTTCAATGTCTGTCCGCCAGCGATACCTAACGACCGACATCACGTCAAGCGAGGCCGAAAAGCGCAAGTTCGTCAATCGGTTGAGAGTGATTATGCAGTTAGTTGGAAGGAAATAGCCGCATTATCCAATATAACAAACTTCGGGAGGCCGCCGCTGAATCGCCAGCATCGGCCTCCCGAATCTCTGTTCCGTCTGTACCTATATATTAAAGCCCTTCGGCTTCCTCCAACTCGCTTTCGAGGAAGCTATAGACGTAGCCGGAGCTTTGGATTCACCTTCTTCCGCCGAAACGACTACCCGAATCACGGAATCTCATACCATTTTTACCGATGGCGGCACGAGTTTACGGATTTTCTTCGTATCTTGGCAGACGTTATGACA